>NZ_JBAZUD010000269.1:0-2569 GCF_041661565.1 Mesorhizobium sp. | reverse complement strand
TCTTCCGGCTTCAGCTTGCGGCTGCGCGCGCGGCTGGCCAGATCCTTCATCTCGTTGGAGATGGTCGACAGCGTCTTTTCATCCGCATGCCGAATGATCGGCGTGATCAGCCCGCCCGGGATCGACACCGCGACGCCGACATCGGCATGCTTGTGCTTGACCATGGCGCTTTCGGTCCACGAGGCATTGGCATCGGGCACCGCCTTCAGCGCCATGGCAAGGGCCTTGATCACCATGTCGTTGACCGACAGCTTGTAGGCCGGCGCCTCGCCCTTGTCGGTCTTCTTCATGGGCGCTGCCGCATTGATCTGCGTGCGCAGTGCCAGCAGTACATCGAGTTCGCAGTCGAGCGTCAGGTAGAAATGCGGGATGGTGGTCTTGGCCTCGACCAGGCGCCGCGCGATGGTCTTGCGCATGTTGTCATGCGGGACAAGCTCGTAGGAGCCTTCCTCGAACAGCTTCAGCACCTGATCGTCCGACATCGCCTTCACGGCAGGGGCTGGCGTGGCTGCCGGCGCGCCGGCCGGAGCCTTGGCCGCGGGTTCAGCCTTCGCGGCAGCTGCCGCATTGGCGCCGCCGCTGGCAATTGCCGCATCGACATCGGCCTTCACCACGCGGCCGTGCGGACCGGTGCCTGACACGGCAGACACATCGACGCCGGCTTCCCTGGCAATGCGCCGGGCAAGCGGCGAAGCGAAGGTGCGGGTTTCACCCGGTGATTGGCTGATCTCCCCCCTCGTGGGGGAGATGGCCGGCAGGCCAGAGGGGGGCGCGACAGGCTCGGACGTCGGCGGGGCAGCGCCCCCCTCTGTCGGCTTCGCCGACATCTCCCCCACGGGTGGGGAGATGGGCGCCTTGTCCTGCTTGGCCTCGGCTTTCGCCGGTGCGGCATCACCGCCGCTCTTCGCCGCGGCAGCCGCATCCTCGCCTTCGGCGGCAAGCACCGCGATCAAAGCGTTGACCTTGACGCCCTCCGTGCCGGCTGGAACAACGAGCTTCGCGACCGTGCCCTCATCGACGGCCTCGACCTCCATCGTCGCCTTGTCGGTCTCGATCTCGGCGATGACATCGCCCGGCGAAACCTTGTCGCCCTCTTTGACCAGCCACTTGGAAAGATTGCCCTCTTCCATCGTGGGCGAGAGCGCCGGCATGGTGATGTTGATTGGCATTTTTCCTCCTCAGTTCCGCCCGGTTAGCGAACGGTGCTGGATATTGAACTGGTCCGACATTCTGCCACGATAGCCTTCTTCCAACGCCTGAAGCGTTTCAATTTCAGGGATACCATCCTGTTCCCGTCTCATCCTGGCTATGTGCATACCGACGTCAGCGAGCACCATGCCCCAGTTGTGAGTGTTTGGTCCAAAGAGGTCTTGCATCGTGACGACCGCGTCCGAACCAATCCAGACGCGGAGTATCTCATCGAATTCGCTATTCTCGACGACCACCGCGGGAACTTCTAGTTCGCGCGACATCTCGTTAACCCCGGTACGTCACAGCTTTCACCGCCTCGATGACTTCACCGACATTGGGCAACGCCAGCTTTTCGAGGTTCGCCGCGTATGGCATCGGCACATCCTTGCCAGCGATGGTGATCACCGGGGCATCGAGGAAGTCGAACGCCCGCTGCGAAACCTGGTTGGCGATGTGGTCGCCGACCGAGTTCTGCGGATACCCCTCCTCCACGACCACAAGGCGGTTTGTCTTTTTGACAGAGGCGATGATGGTGTCGAAATCGAGCGGCCGGATCGTGCGCAGGTCGATGATCTCGGCATCGATGCCCAGGCCGCGCAGCTCGGCTTCGGCCTTCACCGCATAGGTCATGCCGATGCCGAACGAAACGATCGTAACGTCCTTGCCTTGCTTGTGGATGCGCGCCTTGCCGATCGGCAGCACGAAATCATCCAGCTTCGGCACGTCGAACGACTGGCCGTAGAGGATCTCGTTCTCGAGGAAGATGATTGGGTTGGGATCGCGGATCGCGGCCTTGAGCAAGCCCTTGGCGTCGGCGGCGGTATAGGGCATCACCACCTTCAGCCCGGGAATGTGGCTGTACCATGCGGCGTAGCACTGCGAATGCTGGGCGGCGACGCGGGCGGCGGCCCCGTTCGGCCCGCGAAACACGATCGGCGCGCCCATCTGGCCGCCGGACATGTAAAGGGTCTTGGCGGCCGAGTTGATGATCTGGTCGATTGCCTGCATGGCGAAGTTGAAGGTCATGAACTCGACGATCGGCTTCAGGCCGGCCATCGCCGCGCCGACGCCGACGCCGGCAAAGCCGTGTTCGGTGATCGGCGTATCGACAACGCGCCGGGGCCCGAACTCCTGCAGCAACCCTTGCGTAATCTTGTAGGCGCCTTGGTATTCGGCGACCTCCTCGCCCATGACGAACACGTCGCCGTCACGGCGCATTTCCTCGGCCATCGCGTCGCGCAACGCTTCGCGCACCGTGGTCGAAACCATCTCGGTGCCAGCAGGAATGTCCGGATCGGCGGCGATCTCGGTTTTTGGCGCGGCTGCCACGGGTGTAGGGGCAGGCTTTTCAGCCTGCTTTTCATCCGCCGGGGCTTTT
>NZ_JBAZUD010000268.1:0-2573 GCF_041661565.1 Mesorhizobium sp. | reverse complement strand
GGCTGGTGGTGTTCGGCATCAAGCCGACGCAGCCCGAGACCGGTTACGGCTATATCGAGGTCGCGGCCGAAAGCGGCGGCATTTTCGATGTGTCGCGTTTCGTCGAAAAGCCGGACCTGGCCACCGCACAGGCCTACCTCGAGGCCGGGAATTTCTACTGGAACACGGGTATCTTCCTGTTTCGGGCCGGCGCCATGCGCGACGCATTCCTGGCCTTCCAGCCCGACATATGGAACGCCACCGAGGCCGCCTATCAGGCCGCGACATCGGATCTGTCCGGGCTCTACATGCCGCTGGAGCTTTATGCGGCCATCCCGTCCAATTCGATCGATTATGCCATCATGGAGCGCGCCAGGGACATCGCCATGGTGCCGGCCGGCTTTCGCTGGAACGATCTCGGCTCCTGGCAGTCGCTGCTCGATGTCGGCCCTTCGGACAAGCAAGGCAACGTCATCATCGGCGATGTCGTCGCCATCGATTGCGAGAATTCCTATATCCGCAGCGACGGCCGCCTTTTGTCGGCGATCGGCATGAAGGATGTCGCTATCGTCTCGACCGCCGACGCCACCTTCGTCGCCCCGGTCAGCCATAGCCAGCACGTCAAGAAGATCGTCGAGCAGCTCGAAAAGTCGGGCCGGCTGGAAACCCGCTTCACGCCGGCGCATGACCGCGTCATCGAAAGCGGCGCCTGGCGCCGGCGCGTGCACCACTGGCTGTTCCAGGAGACCCTGCCGCTGTGGTCGACAGCGGGTGTCGACGAGCGGCAAGGCGGGTTCCACGAGGCGCTGGCCTTCGACGGCACGCCGCTGATGAAGCCCAAGCGCATGCGCACGCAGGCAAGACAGGTCTATGCCTTCGCCGTCGCCAGGGCGCGCGGCTGGGATGGTCCGGCCGACCGCCTGATCAACCATGGCATCGGGTTCATGACCAGGAACGGCCGAACCGCCAAGGGCGGCTGGGTCCGCACGCTGAACGTCGATGGTTCGGTCGCCGATGCCACCGAGGACGCCTACGACCACTCCTGCGTGCTCCTGGCGCTGGCGCATGCGCACATGTCAGGCAATGCGGATGCGCTGCGGCTTGGCGAGGAGACGTTCGCCTTTCTCGACGCGCATCTCGAGGATCGCCGCATGACCGGCTTCCTCGAGACGTCGGACGGTGAGGGCGAGCGCCGCTCCAACCCGCACATGCACCTCCTGGAGGCGTTCCTTGCCTGGCACCAGGCGACTGGCGAGCGCACCTATCTGCGCCGCGCGGCGCGCATCATCGACCTCTTCCGCAGCCATTTCTTCGACCCGGAAAGCTGGACGCTCGGCGAGTATTTCGATGCCGAATGGAAACCGTCCGCCGGCGAGAAGGGGACCTGGACCGAGCCCGGCCACCATTTCGAATGGGCCTCGCTGCTGGTCGATTTCGCGGCGCGCAGCGGCCAGACCGAACTGAGCGGCTTTGCCAGGAAGCTCTATGCCTCGGCCATCGCCAACGGGTTCAACCGTGCCACCGGCCTTGCCTATGGCGCCGTCTCGCGCCAGGCACTGCCGCTCGACCTGATATCGCGCAGCTGGCCACAGGCCGAGGCCGTCAAGGCGGCGATCGCGCTGGATGGTTCGGGGGGCCCCGACCTCAAGCCGGAGATCGAGGAGCGTGTCGGCCGGCTGTTCCGCTGGCACATCGATCCGGCGCCGCTTGGCCTGTGGATCGACCGCATCGACCAGCGCGGCCGCTCTGTGGCCACGGACGTCCCGGCCAGCATATTCTACCACCTGGTCTGCGCGCTCACCCAGTATCTGGACAATACCTTGGACCAGCGATGATGGTTCCAACCTGGCCAGCTAGCCTCTGTCGATAGGCGATGAAGCCGGAGTGGTGTGTAAATGGGGCCGTGGCTGGATGGCTGGGGCGCCAGGATTCGAACCTGGGAATGTCGGTACCAAAAACCGATGCCTTACCACTTGGCGACGCCCCAATTGCCGTCAGAGTCGCTTGGGCGGCGCGTTATTAGCAGAGCGCCAAAAAAGCACAATGCCTATGAGCGATGGCGCGAACATTGTACCCGGCAGCAAAACAGCGTCGCTTGATGTATGCAATCGCGCGCTTATTCGCCCCAGACGGCAAGCTCATTGCCCGCCGGATCGGCAAAGTGGAAGCGCCGGCCGCCGGGGAAGGGGAAGATCGGTTTGGTGATCGTGCCACCGGCACTTTGGACGGCGCCAAACGCTTCTTCCAGATCCTGGCTGTAGAGCACCGGCAGCGGTTTTGCAGGCGCCTCCGCGGCATCGGCCTGGAATCCGCCTTCCAGACCTTCGGCAAAGGCCGAATAGGTTGGCCCATAATCCGTGAACGACCAGGCAAAGGCGGCACTGTAGAATGCCTTCAACCGGTCCAGCGTGCCGCGGGTCGCAGGCATTTCGAGGTAGTCGAGTTTTCCGGACAGTTTCATCGGGCGCCTCTTGTTCTTGATATGTTCTAGCCCCCGTTGGTTGGGGTGACAAGTGTTTTTGAGGGGGCCTTTGCTTAATCGATTGTAGCGCAGAGTTGGCTTTGAGATGCCTTGCCTTTCGCAATGCAGCATC
>NZ_JBAZUD010000267.1:0-2576 GCF_041661565.1 Mesorhizobium sp. | reverse complement strand
CGGGAACCACCATTGCCCGCAAGCTCGGCGCCGCCGGCATCCAGGTCGTGGTGCTGGAAGCCGGCTCGCGGGAATTCAGCGACGAATCGCAGGACTTCTATCGCGGCACCACGGTCGGCGATTTCTATTTCGACCTCGACATCACCCGGCTGCGCTTCATGGGCGGCAGCTCGAACCACTGGGCCGGCTGGTGCCGCGTCCTCGACAAGCAGGACTTCGAGCCGAAGGCCTGGGCTCCCGATACCGGCTGGCCGATCAGCCGCGCCGACATCGAGCCCTATCTGCCTGAGGTCCACGACATCCTCGAGCTTCCCGCCTTCCGGCCCGATGTGCCGATCTCGGACGACATCCGCTGGATCCAGCTGATCAAGAGCCCGGCGGTGCGCTTCGGCGAGAAATACGCCGATGAACTCGACAAGAGCAGGAACATCGCGGTCGTGCTCAACACCTACGCCACCGAACTGGCCGGCGACGGCAAGAAGGTGACCGGCGCCAGGCTGTGGTCCAACGGGCAGGACGCCGGCTCGTTCAGCGCCGATTATTTCATCGTCTGCACCGGCGGGCTGGAGAATTCGCGGCTGCTTCTGTGGTCGAACCAGCGCTCGAACGGCGGCGTCGTGCCCAATGCGGCGGCACTTGGCCGCTACTGGATGGAGCACCCGACCTTCGAGGGCGGCAATGCCATCCTGGCCGACTATGGCGAGTTCGAGGTCGATGCCGTCAACGAGGCCTTCTTCTCGCCGACGCTCGCCGCGATGGAGCGCCTGCAGATCATGAATTTCGGCATCAGGCTGATCGAAACGCCCTATGCCGGCATCAAGAGCGTCATCGCTGACCTCGCCTGCACGGCCCCGGACATGGCCGAGTGGGTGGCCTATCAGCTCAGCCAGAACCTGCGTTGCGCGGCGCAGCTCTATGTCGCTTGGGAACAGGCGCCGCTGGCCTCCAACCAGATCGAGCTGTCGAAGACCGATGTCGACCATGCCGGCGTGCCGCGCATCGAGCTGCACTGGAAGAAATCGGAACTGGAACGCCGCACACTTGCCGAAGGGCTCAAGCTGTTCGGCACGACGCTCGCCCAGAAGGATCTCGGGCGGATACGCATCGCCGACTGGATCACCAATGGCGGAGACTTTCCGACCAACGAGGAAACGGCCGGTCATCATCACATGGGCGGCACGCGCATGGGCACCGATGTCACCAGGAGCGTGGTGGACGCCAACTGCAAGGTGCACGGCATGGACAATCTTTATGTCGGCGGCTCTTCCGTGTTCTGCACCTCGGGCGAATGCAACCCGACCACCACGATCACCGCCCTGGCCTGCCGGCTGGGCGAGCATCTGAGCAAGGTGGTTGCGGTCTAGGCGGGCAAGCTACGACATGCGATGCGTGGATCGCGAGACGATCCACGTAGAATCGGCCCGAGAGATTTCAGGCCCGCAACGTCGCGGGATCGAGCGCCGGCTGGCCCTTGCGGCGCGCGACGATCGCCTCGAAATCGGCGGTCTGGAAAGCGTCCCGCAAGGCATCGAAAGACGGCAGCACGAAATAGGCGCGCTGGAACTTGTCGATCTCGTAGCCGGTGCGCATGACCGTTTCGAGGTCGAAGGGCACGTGGTGCGCGTCGGCGCCTTCGACGGCGAACCGCAATTCGGTGAAGGACGACATCAGGCCGGCGCCGAAGGCCTTGAGCGGTTGGCCGCTCTCACGCATCAGGCCGTATTCGGCCGTGTACCAGTACAACCGGGTGATCATCTCGTCGCCGCCGAGCGCGATGATGTCGCCGGCCTTCTGGCCATACATCCGCATGAAGTCGGCGAACACCGGCTGCGACAGCAGCGGCACGTGGCCGAAGAAATCATGGAACATGTCGGGCTCGACGATGTAGTCGAGTTCCTGCCTCGTCCGCAGCCAGTTGGTGACGGGAAAGCGGCAATTGGCGAGGTGGTCGAAGAAGGGCGCCGCCGGAATCAGGCCGGGAACGGCGATGATCTCCCAGCCAGTCAGCTTGCGCAACGTGGCGCTGACCTCCTCGAAATCGGGAATGCGGTCGAGCAGGCCGAGCTTGTCGACACCGTCGAGATAGGATTGGTGGGCAAGCTTGCGCGTCAGTTTGGTCTGGCGGTCGCACAGGGTGCGCCACACCGCCTGCTCCTCCGCGCTGTAATCATACCCCTGCGCCACGGTGAAGTCGGATCGGCAGACCGAATAGTCGCCACGCAGGCCCTGCGCCGCGCAGTCACGGGCATAGTCGGCAACACTCATCGTCGTCATGGTTTCCTCCTCGCAAATCATCGATGGCTGACGTTGGCGAGGATAATCAGGCTTGCCGAGGCACATCGGTTTTGTTGATGGCTCGGGCGGCCCATTCGAGATAGTGTTCACTCCAATTCTTGGCCAACGGAGTGGAAATGCCTCGATTCGACGATTTCGAGATCAAGATGCTCGACGCGCTGCAACGCGATGGCCGCAAGCCCGTGTCCGAGCTCGCGCAGGAGATCGGCCTGTCGACGACACCCTGCGCGCGGCGCTTCGAGGCGCTGCAGGAGGCTGGCATCATCAAGGGCTTCGCCGCC
>NZ_JBAZUD010000266.1:0-2577 GCF_041661565.1 Mesorhizobium sp. | reverse complement strand
CATCTATGCCTTGCGTCGGCTCGTCGAGGATCAGGACACGCGGCTCGGTGCGAAGCCATTTGGCCAGCACCACTTTCTGCTGGTTGCCGCCGGACAATTCCTTGACCGGCTGCTCGTAACTGGAGAAGCGCAACTTCATCCGTTTCAGCCAGCCCGCGACCAAATCGATGGCGCGATCCGTGCCGTAAAAACCGGCCGGTGCGGCCTTGTCGAGAATGGGCAGCACCGCGTTGTCGAGGATCGAGAAATCCATCACCAGGCTCTGGCCCATGCGGTCTTCCGAGACATAGGCAATGCGCGCATCCATAGCGTCGCGCGCAGTTGCGAAGCGCTGAGCTTTGCCGTCGATCAGGATTTCGCCGGCATCCGGCTGGTCGATGCCGAACAGCACGCGCGCGATCTCGGTCCGCCCGCTGCCGACCAGGCCGCCTAGCCCGAGCACCTCTCCGGCGTGGAGCTTGAGATCGATGCCGGAAAAGCCGCCGGCGCGCGACAGCCCCCTTGCCTCGAGTACCAGCGCGCCGGTGGCGTGGCGCCGTTCGGGATAGAGGTCGGTCAGTTCGCGGCCGACCATCATGCTGATGGCGGCGGCACGGCCGAGCTCCGCCTTCGGCTTGACGCCGACAAGGCGGCCGTCGCGCAGCACCGCGATGCGGTCGGCGATGCGGAAGATCTCGTCCATGCGATGGCCGACGAACATCATCGCCACGCCATGCAGCCGGAGATCGGCAACGACTGTGAACAGCCGCTCGACCTCGCGCTGCGACAGGGCCGCCGTGGGCTCGTCCATGATCAGCACGCGCGCGTCGAGCGAGAGCGCGCGGGCGATCTCGACCAATTGCTGTTCGGAAGTGCGCAACGTTCCCAGCCTTGTTTCGGCCGGCACGTCGAGACCGACCGTCGCCAGCACCTTGCGCGCGCCGGCCAGGATGGCTGCGTTGTCGATGCCGCCGAAGCGGTCGCGCGGCATGTGGCCGAGATAGATGTTTTCTGCAACCGACAGGTCTGGGAACAGGCCGGGATGCTGGTGCATGACCGCGATGCCGGCGGCCTGGGCGTCGTGCGGGGAATGGAACAACACGGGCTTGCCGTCGACTTCGACATGGCCGCCGGTGGGAGCGTGCACACCGGCCAGCAGCTTCACGCACGTGCTTTTGCCGGCGCCGTTTTCGCCAAGCAACGCCAGCACCTCGCCGGCGCGCAATTCGAAGGAGGCGTCCTTGAGGGCGATGGTGCCGCCAAAGGCCTTTGTGGCCTGAACGAGGGCCACGGGGACAGCCACGTTTCGCTGTACCGTGGCGTCGGCCTGGCTATGTGTGCCTGAGTCCAGCACCTCTCCTCCCAGTTGTTGTTCTTTTTTCAATTTGCTATATTAAATGCTCCAGGCCCGCAACCGTAAAATTGACTTCCGCTGCCCCGGGAGGCACTGTCGCGCTGCGGACGTGCAAGGCTGGAGTGCCACGATTGCAGCAGCTTGACATCTCCCAGCGGTCCGCGTGGCGCCGCGAGACATGAATGGAGACGCCGGTTTTGTCTGGAAAAGGCAGTAATTCCGTCAAGGTTCGGCACTACAATGAGCGTTTTGTGCTGGATGCCATTCGCCGGCTGAAGGAGGCTTCCAAGTCCGATCTGGCGCGCGCGGCGAACCTTACACCGGCTGCGGTGGCAACCATTGTCGACGGGCTGGAGGCCTCTGGTTTCGTAAAGCAAGTTGGAAAAAGGTTCGGGCAACGCGGATCTCCTTCCACACTCTACAGGCTAACGCCGGAGCGCATCTACAGCGTCGGCATCAAGATCGGCCGGCGTGCGCTAGAGGCCGTGCTTGTCGACTTTGCCGGCGAGGTCCGCGCGCGCGAGTCGCACGAATACCGGTTTCCGGATCCCGATATGGTGCTCAGGGCCGGAAATATGTCGCTTGCGAATTTCGGCAAGGTGGTCGCCGGGCTTGGCGATGCCAGCATTGTCGGCGTCGGCATCGCTTCGCCCTATTTCCTCGGCGGCTGGAGCGAGGAGCTCGGCTTTCCCGACGACCTCGGCAGCCGCTGGGAGGCAATCGACCTGACGACATTCTTCGCCACGGGGCCCAACGCTCCAGTTTTCGTGGAAAACGACGCGTCGTCGGCAGCGCTGGCCGAACTCATCCAGGGGGCCGGCGCGCGTTTCCGCGACTTCATGCATATCTCGATCGACACTTTTGTCGGCGGCGGGCTTGTGCAAGGCGGCAAGGTCCACACTGGTCCACATGGCAACACCGCTGCGCTTGGCCCGTTGCCGGTCTCGCCTTCAAGCCTCGATTCGGTGGCGGCCAAGCCGGCGCGCTACCAGAGCCTGCTGCACCGCGCCTCCATCTATGTGCTGGTCAATCATCTCAAGTCCCGCGGCATCGAGATCAATCGCGTGCGGGAACTGGACCCGCTGCCGCCTGGGGCGCGCGAGCCATTGTTCGAATGGCTCGAAGATTGCGCCAACGCGCTGGTCGAGGCGATCATCGCCATCACCTCCGTCATCGACATCGAAGCGATCGTTCTCGACAGCATCCTGCCGCGGCCGATCCATCTGGAGCTACTGGCGAGGGTG
>NZ_JBAZUD010000265.1:0-2632 GCF_041661565.1 Mesorhizobium sp. | reverse complement strand
CTGCCATAGTGCAGGATGTTGGGCGCGTCGTGGAAAAGCAGGCCAACCCCGTGGCCGCAGAAATCACGCACGACGGAGCAGCGCTCGGCCTCGGCATAGGTCTGTATGGCGGCGCCGATGGCGCCGGTGCGGGCGCCAGGCCTGATCGCCGCGATGCCGAGCATCAGGCATTCATAGGTGACTTCGAGCAGGCGTTCGGCGGCGCGCTTGATCGTGCCGACCGGATACATGCGCGAGGAATCGCCATGCCAGCCATCGAGGATATAGGTGACGTCGATGTTGACGATGTCGCCATCCTTGAGCGGCTTGTTGTCGGGAATGCCATGGCAGACCACATGGTTGATCGAGGTGCAGGACGATTTGGTGTAGCCGCGATAGTTGAGGGTCGCCGGCAGCGCGCCATGGTCCATGCCGAATTCGAAGACGAAGCGGTCGATGGTGTCGGTGGTGACGCCGGGCTGGACCATGGGCACCAGCTCATCGAGGCAGCGCGCGGTGAGGTCGCATGCCTTGCGCATGCCGACAAAGCCATCCTCGCCATAGAGGCGGATCTGGCCCGTGTTCCTGAGGGGGGCCGTGGCGGCGTCGAGATAGGTGACCATTTGTCCGTATTGCCGGTAGGGGCCCGTAGAAAGAGCCAGGGTGAAAATCCCCACAGATTTGGCACTTGAGGACACAAGGTTCAAGGAAGAACTGGCTGGCACGGCCCAATAGCCGTCTATTCTCTTCGTCGCCGTCGATATGACGCAGCGCTCTGGCCGGTTGCTTTCCTTTTCGGCCACCATGGGTTAGGGCGGGTTATGTCTTGGAGATCGCGCACCCAATCGGCCGCCGGCCACACCGGGCGTCTTGAAGCGCCGCTGAAGGCGGTCTGCTCGTGCCTCATGGGCATCGTGCTGCTGGCGATGTCGTGCCTCGGTCGGCCTGACCTGCCGGTCTTCGCCGACGCCGCCCAGGGCGGCGCCAGCGTCGGCATGGAACGGGCCGGAGAGGTGGCGGCTCTGCTGCGCTTCACCGACAAGGCGCAGGCACTGGAGGTTCGCGCGGTGCGGCCGGTGCTGGCCAAGTTCGCCAGCGGGCATCCCGCTCTGCCGGTTCCCGATGCCGTGGTCCTTTGGTTCGAAGGATCCTCGCCCGCGGCGATTGCCGCCGAATTCAAAACGGTCTTCACGCCCGCGCCGAATGCCAACCAGCCGCGCGCGCCGCCGGCCGCCCTGGCCTGAGCGATCCAGAGCCGCAGCTTTCCACACCGACCTGTTCCTGTTCCTGTTCGCGTCGTGATCGTGCGGCGGCTTTGTGCCGCGCGCCGGTCGCGCGACGCGTCATTTCCGGATGACTACAAATGCAACGCATCAAGACATTCAAAACCCTGTCGCGCGCGGTCTCGGCCGCCGCGTTTCTTTCCGTGCAGGCGCTCATCTGCATCGGAACCGTCTATTGGGCGGTTGCCGAGACGCTCGGCCTGTCGGCAATGGCGGCGCTGGTTCTCGGCGGCGTCTTCGCGGCGCCGTCCGCATTCGTGCTGTTCACGGTCGTTCGCATGGCCTTCGACGCGGAAACGGATCCGGCGAACCAGTAAGCTCGCCAGTTCCAGGCGCCACTCGCGTCGCGGGTGGCGCCACCGTTGTGACGACACATTTCCGGTGCAAAAGGGCGTCACGCAACTTTTGACGACGAACGGCGTTCTTGGGCGACGCCGGGTCGGGAGACAAGAAATGGACAGACTGCAATTCGAGGTACCGGTGCGGATCACACCCGCGCCCGGTCTGCCGGTGGAGGAGATCTACGGCGTCGAACAGGCGCTCGATTTTCTCCAGGGCTGGCCGGCGCGCAGGCAGGGGCCGATCTACCAGAAAGCCTTCAATGCCTGCTTTGGCGCCACGGTGGAGGTGGTGAAAACCGAGGAGGCTTGCCGGGCGTTCATGACGTTCTGCCGTGTCAGCGGACTGATGGCCAAGGACATGATGACGCCGCCCAAGCGCGGCGGCCAGGCGAGAGCCTTGCGGGCCTGAGGGTCCTGGACGGATACGCTGGCGCACTCGGGCTGCAGCGGTGGGGTTCTGAAGCACCAGACGAGAGGTGGGGGAGCCAGGCTCTTCGACGGGGTGCGCTGAAGCTTCGTCGCCAGCGCTGTTAAGGGTCCCTTTCCACTTTCGCGGCTACCTATTGCTTGTCCAGCAATAGTTGATTCGTTGCGTCAGTCTCATGGTTCGGAAGATGTCCTCAGCAAACGTGCGCGCGTTCCCGATTGATCGTCAGGTTTTCCTTGTTCGGGAGGTGGCGGCGAAGCTGGAAACCCTGCATGGCGATACAGCGACCTCCTTCTGGAAGGCCAAGGCTTCGGAGTTGCTCGATCACATCGTCGGCATGGGCAGGGACAGGGCCTCGGCCGTCGACGAGGTTCGCCGCTTCTTCTTCGCGGTGCAGAACGAGATGCACATGCTGGCCGCTGAAGCCGGCTGAAGAAGCAGTCTGAAGCTCGAGGCACGGACCAGCGCGCACGCGCATAAGAACCGCGAGCCGATATCCCGCATCGGTTCCTATTCGAATCGCCATAATGGAATCACTGGTACGCCCAAGGGGAATCGAACCCCTGTTACCGCCGTGAAAGGGCGGTGTCCTAACCGCTAGA
>NZ_JBAZUD010000264.1:0-2641 GCF_041661565.1 Mesorhizobium sp. | reverse complement strand
CCGTTCGGGCCGCATCTCGGCGACCGTGACGCCCAAGGTGGTGGAACTGCCGCAGAAGCGCGTCGACCTGGTCTTTGAAATCAGCGAAGGCCCCAAGAGCGGCGTGCTGGGGATCAACTTCCTGGGTAACAGCGAGTATTCGGACAACGACCTGCGCGACGTGGTCGTGACCAAGGAAAGCCGCTGGTACAAGATCCTGACCAGCAACGACAACTACGACCCCGACCGGATCGAGTACGACCGCGAGCAGCTGCGCAAGCACTACCGCAACCGCGGCTTCTTCGACTTCCGCGTCGTCTCGTCGGTGGCCGAGCTGGCGCCGGACAAGAACGGCTTCGCCGTCACCTACACTCTCGATGAAGGCCCGAAGTACAAGTTCGGCAAGGTCACCGTCGAAACCGAGCTGAAGAAGCTGGACGGCAACCTGCTGGCCCAGATCCTGCCGATCCGCGCCGGCCAGCTGTACGAGGACGAACGCATCGAGCAGGCCACCGACGCCCTGACCTTCGCGGCGGGCGCGGCCGGCTTCGCCTTCGTGGACGTGCGTCCGCGCTACGTGCCCAATCGCGAGACCAAGACCGTCGACGTGGTGTTCTCGGTCCGTGAAGGCCCGCGCGTCTATGTCGATCGCATCGACATCGTCGGCAACACCCGCACGCTGGACTACGTCCTGCGCCGCGAGCTGGAGGTGGCCGAGGGCGACGCCTACAATCGCGTGCTGGTCGACCGCTCGAAGAACAACATCCGCCGCCTGGGCTTCTTCAAGGAAGTCGACATCGAGGACACCCCCGGTTCGGCTCCGGACCGCACCAGCCTGAAGGTGAAGGTCGAGGAGCAGCCGACGGGCGAACTGTCGTTCAGCGCCGGCTACAGCTCGGTCGACAAGCTGGTGCTCGACGTCGGCATCACGGAACGCAACTTCCGTGGCCGCGGCCAGAACCTGCGGGCCCGCGCCTCGGTCGGTTCGCTGCGCCAGCAGATCGACTTCGGCTTCAGCGAGCCGCGGTTCGCCGGTCGCAACCTGGTGGCGGGCGTCAACCTGTACACCTTCCGCTACAACCTGTCGGACTATGCGGCCTACGACACCAAGTCAGTCGGCGGCGACATCCGCTTCGGCTTCCCGCTGACCAACGACTCGTCGATGAGCCTGCGCTACACGATCCGTCAGGACGACGTCAGCGTGGCCGACAGCCTCTGCACCAGCGGCTCGGTCTCGCAGATCCTCTGTCTGCAGCGCGGCGCCTACATCACCTCGCTGATCGGCTATGGCCTGCGCATCGACAAGCGCAACGACCCGATCAACCCGACCCGCGGCTGGTTCGCCGACCTGAACCAGGACCTGGCCGGCATCGGCGGCGACGTGAAGTACCTGAAGACCGAAGCCGACGCCGGCTGGTACTGGGGCTTCACCAAGGACCTGGTGTTCAGCGCCACGGGCTCGTTCGGCTATATCGAGGGCTGGGGCGGCGACAATGTCCGCATCAACGACCGCTTCTATCGCGGCGGCACCTCGTTCCGCGGCTTCGAGATCGCCGGTATCGGTCCGCGCGACATCTCGAGCACCAACAACTCGATGGGCGCCAAGCTTTACGCCATCAGCACCTTCGAGCTGACCATCCCGACCTTCCTGCCCGAACAGTACGGCATCAAGGCCGCCCTGTTCAGCGACGTGGGTACGGCGGGTCTGCTGGATGATGTGGATCGTCAGAAGTCGCCTGGCATCTTCGATCCGTTCATCAAGGATAACCTCGGCCTGCGTGCGACGGCGGGTATCTCGATCGACTGGAAGTCCCCCATGGGTCCCATCCGATTCGATATCAGCCGCATTTTGGCCAAGGAAGACTACGATCGAACCGAAACCTTCCGGTTCTCCACCTCCACAAGGTTCCAATAAACATGTCCAAGTTCCTGTCCGCGGCCGCGTCCAGCGTCGTCGCTCTCGCCCTCGCGACCAGCGCCTCGGCCCAGACGGCTCCGGCCGCCGCTCCCGCGGCTCCGGCTGTCACGCACGGCCCGGCTCTGCCGGGCGTCTGCATCTTCTCGAGCCAGGGCGCCGTCGGCAACTCGATGGTGGGTAAGGCGGTCGACGCCCGCCTGAAGACCATCATCCAGCAGGTGAACGCCGAGCTGACCGCCGAGCGCACTGGCCTCGACAACGAAGCCAAGGCCCTCGACGCCAAGAAGGCCACCCTGGCCCAGGACGCCCTGGAGCAGCAGGCCGCCGCTCTGCAGGTCAAGGCCAACGCCTGGCAGCGCAAGGGCCAACTGCGCCAGAAGGAAGTCGAAACCACCGAGCAGAAGGCCCTGCAGCGCGTCTATCAGGAAATGGATACGCCGATCCGTCAGGTCTATCAGGCCCAGAAGTGCAGCATCCTGTTCGATCGTGAATCGGTGATGCTGGCCAACCCGGCGATGGACATCACCGGCGCCGTGGTCGCCGCGCTCGACGCGCGCATCAAGACCCTGACCTTCGATCGCGAACGTCTGGACCAAGGCGTTCCGGGCGCCGCGGCCCTGCAACCGACCAATAAGTAAGCGAATCGTCTCCTTTAGGATTACCTAGGGGAACTTATTCGTGAGGAGCCATGCCGGACCCCCGTTTCTTCGACAACCTGGGTCCGGCATCGCTTTCCGAGTTGGC
>NZ_JBAZUD010000263.1:0-2667 GCF_041661565.1 Mesorhizobium sp. | reverse complement strand
ATCGCGCTGTCGATGATCGCGGCGGCCGAGAAGGAGGGCAAGCTCGGGCCCGGCGGCACCATCGTCGAGGCGACTGCCGGCAACACCGGCCTTGGCCTTGCCCAGGTCGGCATTCCCAAGGGCTACCGCATCGTGCTGGTGGTGCCCGACAAGATGTCGCGCGAGAAGATCCAGCACCTGCGCGCGCTGGGCGCCGAAGTGCGCATGACGCGCTCGGATGTCGGCAAGGGCCATGAAGAATACTACCAGGACATGGCCGAAAAGCTCGCCGCCGAACTGCCCGGCGCCTTCTATGCGAACCAGTTCGCCAATCCGGCCAATCCGCTGGCGCATGAAACCACGACCGGACCGGAGATCTTCGCCCAGCTCGATGGCGATGTCGACGCGGTGGTCGTCGGCGTCGGTTCCGGCGGCACGCTGACCGGGCTTGGCCGCTATTTCGCTGGTGTGTCGCCGAAGACCGAGATGGTGCTGGCCGATCCGGTCGGCTCGGTGCTGGCGCCGCTGATCAAGACCGGCAAGATGGAAGAGGCCGGCAGCTGGACCGTGGAAGGCATCGGCGAGGATTTCGTGCCGCCCAACGCCGATCTGTCGCTGGTGAAAAAGGCCTATTCCATTCCCGACAAGCAGAGCATGCTGGCGGTGCGCGACCTGCTGTCGAAGGAGGGCATCCTTGCCGGCTCGTCGTCGGGCACGCTGCTGTCGGCAGCACTTCGCTACTGCCGCGAGCAGACCGTGCCGAAGCGCGTCGTCACCTTCGTCTGCGACAGCGGCAACAAATATCTGTCGAAGGTGTTCGACGATTTCTGGCTGGCCGAGCAGGGCCTGGCCGAGCACGAACAGCATGGCGATTTGCGCGACCTGGTGATGCGCACGCACCGCACCGGCGATACGGTCTATGTCGGCCCGGACGAAAGCCTGCTCAACGCCTATGGCCGCATGCGCCGCTCGGATGTGTCGCAGCTGCCGGTGCTGGAGAACGGCAAGCTCATCGGCATCGTCGACGAGAGCGATATCCTGGCCAAGGTCGACGGCCCCTATGAGGGGCGCTGGGAGCGCTTCAACGGCCCGGTGCGCACGGCGATGACCTCCAGCCTGCACACGCTGCAGGCGAGCCAGACGCTGGACGCGCTGCTGCCGGTGTTCGACCGCAACGAGGTCGCCATCATCTTCGACGGCGACGAGTTCGTCGGCCTGATCACCCGCATCGACCTGATCAACCATCTGAGGCGCGCCCGATGACCACCGACAATCCATCCTCCGGCCCATCTTCATCCGGAAAGAACCGGCTGGCCTTCTCGACGCGGACCATCCATGGCGGCCAGAGCCACGACCCGCTGACAGGTGCTGTGATGGTGCCGATCTACGCCACCTCGACCTTCGCCCAGCAGTCGCCCGGCGTGCACAAGGGCTTCGAATATGCCCGCAGCCAGAATCCGACCCGCTTCGCCTTCGAGCGCGCCGTGGCCGACCTCGAAAGCGGCACCCAGGCGTTTGCCTTTGCCTCCGGCCTGGCGGCGATCGCGACGGTGCTGGAACTGCTCGATTCCGGCGCGCATATCGTCGCCACCGACGACATCTATGGCGGCTCCTTCCGGCTGATGGAGCGGGTACGCAAGCGCTCGGCCAATCTGCAGGTGAGCTTCGTCGACTTCACCGACCTTGCGGCTGTCGAGGCCGCGATCCGCCCGGAGACCAAACTGCTCTGGGTCGAGACGCCGACCAACCCGCTGCTGCGCATCGTCGACCTCGAGGGCGTGGCGGCGCTGGCCGGGCGCAAGGGGCTTCTGTCGGTCGCCGACAACACGTTCTGCAGTCCCTATATCCAGCGGCCGCTGGAGCTCGGCATCGACATAACAGTCCATTCGACGACGAAGTACCTCAACGGCCATTCCGACATGGTCGGCGGCGTGGCCGTCGTCGGCGACAACAAGGATCTCGCCGCCCAGCTGAAATTCCTGCAGAACGCCGTCGGCGCCATATCGGGCCCGTTCGACAGTTTTCTCGCCTTGCGCGGCTTGAAGACGCTGGCGCTCAGGATGGAGCGCCATTCCGAAAACGGGCTGAAGATCGCGCAGTGGCTGGAAGCGCGAAAAGACGTGCGCCGCGTCATCTATCCCGGCCTTGCCAGCCATCCCCAGCACGCCATCGCCGTGCAGCAGATGCACGCCTTCGGCGGCATGATCACCGCCGTGCTGGACCGCGACCTCGCCGGGACAAAACGCTTCCTCGAACGGACGCAGCTGTTCACCCTGGCCGAAAGCCTGGGCGGCGTCGAAAGCCTGATCGAGCACCCGGCGCTGATGACGCATGGCTCGATCCCGGCCGAGAAGCGCGCCGAGATCGGCATCTCGGATTCGCTGGTGCGGCTGTCGGCCGGCATCGAGGATGGCGACGACCTGATCGCCGACCTGGACCAGGCGCTGGCGGGCTGAGCGGGGGCGCCCGGACGGTTGACGTCCGCGCCGCCCCTCATTGTCCTGCCGGACGTTCGTCGTTCGAAAAGCCAAGCAGTTGGCTTTTCGTCCGCTACGCGGACCACTCCTCAACTCCCCGTGAACGGGGCGAAAGAGGCTAACCGCTGCCGCCGGTGATTGGCGAAAGCGGTGATGAAAGCGTCCCTCGCCCCGTTTACGGGGAGAGGATGCCGGCAGGCAGGTGAGGGGC
>NZ_JBAZUD010000262.1:0-2752 GCF_041661565.1 Mesorhizobium sp. | reverse complement strand
CCGGGGGCGACGCCGTGGCCAGCGACGACGCCGAGACCGCGGCGTTCTACACCCTCGACGACATGAGCGCCTTGCCGCTGGCCGGCTCGGTTTTCGCCGTCGCCGAGGAACTCCTCGGTGCGCGTCCAGCCCCCCGGACGCGGTCCTGAAAATCGCCTTGCGGGCGACAAATTGTTTCGCCAAAAGGACTTGTGCTGTTTGCCACCACGACGGGCCCACGCCGCTCGGAGCCGTTAGCCCAGACATAACGGCTACGCCGTTAGGCGGACCATAACGGCTACGCCGTTTGCCAGGCCATAACGGGTACGCCGTTAGGCGGAGAAGAACCATGAAACGTCGATCGATGCTCCTCGCAGTCTGCCTTGCCGTTAGCGTGGCCATCTCCACACGGCCCGCTGTCAGTGCGGAGGCGCCGTTCGAACCCGGCTTGATGCGGCTGGCGGAGGTTCTCGGATCGCTGCATTTTCTTCGCAATCTGTGCGGCGAGAAAGGCGACCAGTGGCGGGCGGAGATGGGAAAACTGCTTGAGTCGGAAAACCCGGACGCCGACCGGCGCGCCCGCTTCATCGCCAGCTTCAATCGCGGCTACCGTTCCTTCGGTGGAACCTACACGCATTGCACGCCCTCGGCGACCGAAGCCATCAGCCGCTACATGAAGGAAGGCGAAACGCTGTCGCGCGAAATCGCCTCGCGCTACGGCAACTAAGCGCTGCCAGCCGATCGTCGACAGTCACTCTGGTCATATTCGGCTTGTGCCGGGATCATATTCGGCTTGTGCCGGACATTTCTTGGTGCAATCGTGATGTGGCGATTCTGCAACAGTATTAACCAAACGTAACCGCCCCTGTGTGGAATTAACTCAAACTGAAGGTTTTCACCCCGCGGGCCGTTCTTATCGGCTAAGTTTGACGCGAACTGTAGGCAGGGTCACGCCGGCCAAGAGGATCTAGTCCGAAGTGACCCAAAAAATGTCTTATTTACAGATACTTAATTGCCACGCGTATGAAGTGGACAGATCAGGCCCGGTCCAAGACGACGGATCCGGCTTGAAAGGGTGGGCATCGCATATGGAACATGGTGTCAACGACATCGACGCCCTGGTCAGGGAAGAAAAGCGCCTGACCGCCGTTGAAAGCCACAACGAAGCATGGGCGGAAGGTCTCTCCGCCGGCATAGAGCCAGAGATCATTGCCGAGGCGGCGCTCGAAACCGCCTTCGGCGAGATGCTGCGGGCAAATGGCGAGACCTCGGCCCTTGCCCTGCTCGACCGCATGCGTGAAAAGGTGATTGCTGGCGCCTTCGAACCTGAACGGCCGCGGCACTGAACCCACGTCGGGTTCTTTGACGATATGCCGCTCGGGCGGGACGCCCGGAATCAAGGAGAAGCGGGCAAGTGACTCTTCCGATGTCAGGCAAGCCACGTGGCTTGGTCCTTTTCATCTGCTTCGCCGCCTGCTGCGCCACTATTCCCCTGGTGGCCTGGCTGGCAAGCAGCCCCGCCTATGCGTTGAGCGAAATCAAACGCGAGGAGCTGCCCTCCCCTGTCACGCCGCCGGCGGACGACGACATGGTGCCTGGAGGCGCCGTGCCGATGCCCGATCCGGTAGGCACTTCGCCCTCCACCAGCCAGCCGGCGGCTCCCGACGGGGCGCAGCCTGACAGCCCGGCGGATGGCGGTACGACCAGGCCGCGCGTGGACCCCGACACACCGGCTCCCGAGGTCGTCTACGATCTCGGCAAGCTGCCAGAGCCGGTGCGGCGCATGCAGGGCCTGATCGTCGAAGCCTGCAAGAGCGGCGACATCGAAAAGTTGCGCCCTTTGATCGGCACGGGCGATAGCATGACGCAGATCTCGCTGACCGATATAGACGGCGACCCCATCGCCTTCCTCAAAGGTCTCTCCGGCGACCCGGACGGCCAGGAGATCCTGGCCATCCTGGAGGAAGTGCTCAGTGCCGGCTATGTCCATATCGACGCCGGAACGCCGCAGGAACTCTATGTCTGGCCATATTTCTTCGCGCTGCCGCTGGACAAGCTCGACGCCAGGCAGAAGGTCGAGCTGTTCAAGATCGTCACCGCGAGCGACGTCGACGACATGAAGCAGTTCGGCGCCTATATCTTCTACCGCGTCGGGATCACGCCGGCGGGGCAATGGACCTTCTTCGTCGCTGGCGACTGAAGAGCTACGAAGACTGGACAGGCAAGGCCTCGGAAAACTCGACCGCCCTACCCTGGCTTGGCATGACGATCTCGCCTTCCCACATGACGCGGCGACCGCGAATAACGGTACCGATCGGCCAGCCGGTGACATCCTTGCCATCATAAGGCGTCCACCCGGCCTTCGAGCCCACCCGCGCGTTGGTGATGGTTTCGCGCCGCTTCATATCGACAATGGTGAGGTCCGCGTCGTAGCCGGCGGCAATGCGGCCTTTCCTGGCCATGCCGAAGATACGCTGCGGGCCATGGCTGGACAGGTCGACGAAGCGCTGCAGCGTCAGCCGGCCGGCATTGACGTGATCGAGCATGATCGGCACCAGCGTCTGCACGCCGGTCATCCCCGACGGCGAAGCCGGATAGGGCTTCCCCTTCTCGGCCAGCGTGTGCGGCGCGTGATCCGAGCCGAGCACGTCGACGATGCCTTGCGCGATACCATGCCAGACGCCATCGCGATGGCGCTTGTCGCGTATCGGCGGGTTCATCTGGATCAGCGTGCCGAGCCGGGCATAGTCGTCAGCCGACAGCGTCAGATGGT
>NZ_JBAZUD010000261.1:0-2763 GCF_041661565.1 Mesorhizobium sp. | reverse complement strand
ACGCATCGGCGCCTGCCAGCGCACGCGCAACACGCTCCAGGCCATGGCCGTAGCCATCGGCCTTGACCACCGCCATCACCTGCGAATTCGGCGCAAGCAGCCGCACCTGCGCCAGGTTATGACGCAAAGCATCGATATGAATGGTGGCCGTGGTAGCCCGGGACATCAGCAAATTCTAACGGATTTGTAGGAGCGGCTTCAGCCGCGATTGCCGCCACATTGTAGGAGCGGCTTCAGCCGCGACTGGTCTTGTTGATCGAAGAGCTATCGCGGCTGAAGCCGCTCCCACAGTTCTGGCTATTCGAAGGAGCCGGTGCTGTCGCGGGCCAGGTTGTCGAAGCGGGTGTATTCGCCGAAGAATTTCAGCTTGCACATGCCGGTCGGGCCGTTACGTTGCTTGCCGATGATCACCTCGGCCAAGCCCTTGTCGGCCGACTCCTTGTTGTAGTACTCGTCGCGGTAGATGAAGACGATGATGTCGGCGTCCTGCTCGATGGCGCCGGATTCGCGCAGGTCGGCCATCACCGGGCGCTTGTCGGTGCGCGATTCCAGGCCGCGGTTGAGCTGCGACAAGGCCACCACCGGCACGTTGAGTTCCTTGGCCAGGGCCTTGAGCGAGCGGGAAATCTCGGAGATTTCCGTGGCGCGATTTTCGCCGGTGCCGGGCACCGTCATGAGCTGCAGGTAGTCGATCACGATCAGGCCGAGGTCATGCTCACGCTTGATCCGGCGCGCCTTGGAGCGCAGCACGTCCGGCGATAGCGCCGGCGTGTCGTCGATGAATATCTTGACGTCGGAAAGCATCTTGATCGCCATGTTGACGCGCGACCAGTCCTCGTCCTCGAGTTGGCCGGTGCGCAGGCGCGTGGCGTTGATGCGGCCGATCGAGGAAATCAAGCGGAACGCCAGCTGCGATGCGGACATTTCCATGGAATAGACCGCGACCGCCTTCTTGGTCTTGAGCGCGGCGTATTCGGCCATGTTCAAAGCCAACGTGGTGTTGTGCACGCAGATGTCGTTGGCGATGAAGTTGTGCGTGTCGGGCACGGTCAGGTCGTAGACCTGCTGTTCACCGGTCGCGATGATCGACTCGATCCGGTCCCAGACCACGTCGCTGCTCGCCAGCGCCGCCAGTCCGGCGTCCTGCAGCACCATGGCAATCCGGGCGAGGCGATCGCGCGACAGCGCGCGCTTGCCGACATGGCTGTTGGAATCGTTACAGCCGGTTCGACGCGCCAGCTCGGCCCAGGACATGTCGCCCTTGGCCTCCGCGATCCGGTCCCAGACCGCCACCGGGATGTGGTCGACGTTGCTGTGCGCGCCACGCCTGGCAAGCGACGCTTGCACGGCGTCGACCGCCGCTTGCCTGCCGAAAATACCGATCTCACCGATCAAGGTTCGGATCGAATCCGCGTCGGTGATATCCAATTGCCAGGCCGGGCGCCGCGTGTCCCGGTACTTCACCCAGCGCTGGCGCAGTTTGGCAACGACGCCAAAGCGCAGCAACAGATGCTGCACTTGCCGCGCGAGCCGTTCGGACACGCTGGCGTAGCCAAGCTGGGCCTGGCCGGAGGCCAGCACCGTCGCCCGGCCGTCGGTGGCGAACAGCCGGTTCAGGAAGTGCGCCACCTGTTCGCGCGGCAGGCGGAAAATCGCAGCCGGAATGGATTTCCCGTGCGCGTTCTTGCCCATCAGGCCCAGCTCGCGCAACCACAGCGTCATCGGGTTGGGGGCATTCCTGGACGCGGCGGCGATGCCACCCGCTGCCAGTGCCGTCGGCTCGATCGCAAGCTCTCCGCACAGGCGGCCAAACAATTCGCTATCAGGCACCGTCTGGCCGTGGCGCCAGTGGGTGATGCTCGCCGGCTCGACGTTCAGCGCCGACGCGAGGCTTGATGCAGTCCGGCCGCTGGCGACGATTCCGGCATCGAGCGTACGGGCGAAGCGATCGCGGCGCATCGACACGTCATTCGTATTGGCCCCGACACGCCAGGACGAAGCAAAGCCGGGGCGTTTTTCGGTCGGCGTTGCCGTCACTCCGCCGAAAGCATCGACTGCGGCCATGAACTCGGCAACGATCTCGGGGTTGGTGTTGGTGAACTTGGGCTGGCTGCTGGTGAGCCCGCCGTCGCCGATCAGATAGGCGAGCAAGGTGACTTCGCACTCGCGCATCGGCTGGTCGCCAAATACGGGCAGGCGTCGCGGCACGGCGATGTAGTCGCCCTCCTTCAACTCGAGCAGCGGCTTCCAGCCATCCAGGGTCAGGAACGGATGCGGCGCCGTGGTCTCGACCCGGCGACCCAGGCGCGTGCGGATCTCGAAGGTCGGCTTGATCCCGTCGTCGATGAAATCGGACGGCGTCGTGCGTGCAAGGCGATGCTCGTCGGTCAGCGTTCCGATGCCGCCAGCCCGCGTCTGGCAGATTTCCTCGATGGTGGCGATCGAACCGTCGTCCAGGACGATCTCGGAATCGGCGCTCAAGCACTTGCCCATCGCCGGACGCGCCGCAAGGATAATCAAATCCGAAGGCTGCAAGCCCGCCGTCATTTCGTCGAAATCATGGAACCCTGTCGGCAGGCCGGTGACCGTACCCTGGTTTTCGTAGCGTTCCTGCAGAAGCTGGAACGCTTCCTTCATCGCCTCGCGCAGCGGCACGAAATCGGCGCGGCCGCGGCGGCCTTGCTCGGCGATGCGGAACACTTTCATTTCCGCGGCCGACAGCACTTCCTGGCTGTCGCGACCCTCAGGCTGGAAGCCGTCGTT
>NZ_JBAZUD010000260.1:0-2841 GCF_041661565.1 Mesorhizobium sp. | reverse complement strand
AGTGCTTGTTGAGATACTCGACCTCGGCCTTGAACGACGGATCGTTCTTGGCGAATGTCCAGTGCTTCTCCAGGTCGAGGATCAGCGGCATCAGCGTCTCGGCGACGAAACGTCCGCCGAAAATACCAAACATGCCCTGTTCGTCGGGACCGGTGCGGAAGGAATTGGGTGTCGCCGGCTTGTTCATCGCCGATCTCCTGCATCTTGGGGGTGGAATACGCTCAGGCGGCGCGGTCGTCGCGTGCTGCCCGGACGGCCCGGAAAAACTTTTCGATCAACGCCGGATCCTTGACACCCGGCGCGCTTTCCACACCCGAGGAAATGTCGATCGCGGGCGGGTTGGCAAGCCGAAGGGCATCGCCGACATTGGCGGCGTTGAGCCCACCGGAAAGCATGTAATCGACATCGGCGTCAAGGCCGGCAAGGATGCGCCAGTCGAAGGCCACGCCATTGCCTCCTGGCAAGGCGGAGCCCTTTGGCGGCTTGGCATCGAACAGGAAACGGTCGGCAACGCCGATGAATGGCTTGATCCGCTCGAGATCGGCAGCCTCGCTGAGCGGCAGCGCCTTGATCACCGGCAGGCCGTAGCGGGCCTTCAGTTCCGTCACCCGCTCAGGTGGTTCCGAGCCGTGCAGCTGCAGCATATCGGGTTGCATGGCCGTGATGATCTCATCCAGGAGCGCGTCGCTGGCGTCGACCGTGACAGCGACCGCCAGGGCCTTGCCGCGCAGCGCCTCGCGCAGCCGGCCTGCCTCGGCCGGCTCGACGTAGCGCGGGCTTTTGGGGAAGAAGATAAAGCCGGCATGGCTGGCGCCGCCGGCAAGGGCCGCGGCGAGTGCCGCGTCGGTCTTCAAGCCGCAGATCTTGATGTCGAGCGCCATGGCGCGGGAATTGGCATGAAACGCGTCGAAAGTCGAGAAAAAGCATGCAGTTTGCCAGCGTGGCAAATAGCGCTACCTATGGATCGACGTGATGCAGGCGGGAGAAACAACATGGCCGACGCAACCATTGCTGAATTGAAGCAGAAGATCGCACAGGCGCGCGAGGTCATCGCCCATCTGATGGACCAGGCCGCATTCAATGGCGCCGAGGCGCACCGAGCGCTCGACTATTTCGGCGGCGATGCCTTCGACGCCAACTTCCTGCCCTGGCCGCACCAAGGCGACGAGGGGCTGCGGCCGGATGAGCTGAATGCGGCGAATGACGGCTGAGTGATCCGTATATTAGATCAGCATCGATTGGCGAGTTCGACAACATTGTAATGACAATGACATTACACTATACTGCCTGTCGCCGTAGGAGATCGAGTCATGCCAACACCAATCGCCGCGCCCAAAAAGCGCGAAACGCTGAACATTCGCATCAAGCCGGAGGAACGGCGCCTGATCGACCGCGCCGCCAAGGTACGAGGTAAGAACCGCACCGATTTCGTGTTGGAGGCAGCACGATCGGCGGCCGAGGAAGCCTTGTTGGACCAGACGATCATTACTGCCAGCCCGGAAGCCTACGCGGCGTTTCTGGCGCGTTTGGATATGCCCCCACAACCGAACGATCGCTTGCGCAAGACGATGCAGACCCCCGCGCCTTGGGAGAAGCCATGACGGCTTCGGCGCCGGAGCCGCTGACAGCTTTTCATGAGGTTGAATCCTTCGCGTCAGGCGTGGACAGTCTCGACCAATGGCTAAAGCGGCGTGCCCTGAAAAACCAGGCGACCGGCGCATCCCGCACTTTCGTTGCCGGCGAGAATGGTCGCGTGGTGGCCTATTATGCGTTGGCGTCGAGCGCGATATCAATGGATGCAGCGCCCAGCCGTTTCCGCCGCAACATGCCGGAGCCGATTCCGGTGGTGGTCCTCGGCCGGCTGGCCGTGGATCAGTCCCAACAGGGCAGAGGCCTTGGCCGCGCGCTGATAAGAGACGCCGGGCAGCGCGTCATCCAGGCTGCCGACACCATAGGAATTCGCGGGATAGTCGTGCATGCGTTGTCGACGGACGCCAAGGCGTTTTATACAAGGATCGGCTTCGAACCGTCGTCACTCGATCCGATGATGTTGTTGGTGACGCTGGACGATCTGAAAGCCAGCTTGTGAGTTCGTCGCCGTCACACGGCTATTCGAACGCAATCGCCTGCAAGGCGCCGCCATTGCGCTTGAGCCAGGCTTTGCAGCGCTCGGTGTCCGGGCAAAGCTCTTCGCACAGTTTCCAGAATTTCGGGCCGTGGTTCATCTCCTTGAGATGGGCCACCTCATGCGCGACGAGATAATTGATGACCGGCGACGGCGCCATCATGATGCGCCAGGAAAACGACAGATTGCCGTCGGACGTGCAGGAGCCCCAGCGGCTTGACGTATCCTTGAAGCGGATGGCCTTGGCGCGCTTGCCCACAGCCAGCGTGTGCTTGGCCACCAGCGCCTCGATCTCGCATTTCGCCTCGCGCTTGAGGAAATCGGCGATGCGGCGCGGCAGATGGATGCGATCGCCATGCGCGATCAGCAGCGGACCGCTCTCGTCGTTCGAGACGGTGACGGTGCCACGCTTTGAAGGCTCATGCACGATGCGATGCGGCACGCCGCGGAGCGGGATCTTGATGCCGGGCCGCACCTGCGGCCGGTTCGGCACCTTCGCCAGCCGCTGCTCCAGCCATTCCTGATGGCGGTCCAGGAATTTCTCCACTTCGCCCCGGCGCAGGCCGGGCGGAACGGTGATGCGCAGGCCGCGGCCGCCGGAATCGATGCGCAGCGTCAATCGCCTGGCGCGATCGTTCTCGACGATCTTGAGCGGCAAGGAACGGCCGGCAACCACGTGCTCGCGCTCTTCGACAGGCGCGGGCTTGGGCTTTGTC
>NZ_JBAZUD010000259.1:0-2922 GCF_041661565.1 Mesorhizobium sp. | reverse complement strand
CTGGGACGGTTCGATCCGTGTCGCCAGGAACAGCACGAAGGCGACGACGGCCAGCGAAATGACGATCAGGCCGATGTCGCCGAAGGACGTGAACATCGAGAAGGCGATACCGGTGTTGTAGGTGCGAAACAGCGCCAGGAAAGGCACGAGGTCGAGCTTTTCCTGAAAGGGCAGACCTGTCTCGACCAGGTGCTTTATCCACTGGTCGAGCGCAATGGCCGCGACGACCAGCAGCGCGAAGGGAAACCATGATCTCAAAGGCGGGGATCTCACGCGCGGGCAACCTTCACTGCTGGTCCACGATCGGTTCGAGCTTCAGCGCACCGCGCCGGATCTCGAACAGCATGATGCCGGTGGCGACGGCGAGATTGAGGGAATCGGCACGGCCCGCCTGCGGGATCCTGAGCAGCCTGTCGCAGCTCGCCGCCAGGGCCTCTGGCAGCCCCTGCTGCTCGTTGCCCATCATCAGCAGCACCGGGCCTCGGGAAAAATCGACCGAGCGGTAGTCGACGGCGCCTTTCAGATGCGTGCCGGCAACGAGGCCCGAAAACCCGCCCCGCCAGGCCAGGAAGGCTTCGGTCGTCGTCTTGGCCACCGGTACGGCGAAGATCGAACCCATGGTGGCGCGCACCGTCTCGACCGAGAACGGATCGGTGGTCTCGCCGACCAGGATGACGCCCCTGGCGCCGACGGCATCGACGGTGCGGATGACCGTGCCGAGGTTGCCGGGATCGCGCACCCGGTCGAGCGCCACCCAGACATCGCCATTGTCGGCTCGGACGTCCTTCAGAGCCAGGAATCTCTGCGAAAAGACGCCGACAACCATCTGCGGATTGTCGCGCCGGGTGATGGCGACAAGCACTTTTTCGGAGACCTCGAGCACCGTGCCGCCGGCGGCAACCGTGCGTGCCGCGACCTTCTCCACGGCCGGGTTGCCGCGTCCGGCCTTGGCGAAAACCAGCGTTCTGATCTGCCAGCCGAGATCGAGCGCATCGATGACCAGTTTCAGACCCTCGGCCATGAAGGCGTGCTGCTGGTCGCGGAATTTCTTCAGTGCCAGGGCCTTGATGTCCTTGATCAAGGGATTGGCGAGGCTGGTGACTTCCTTCACCTGCCCGGGCGCGCCGGCGTGCCGTTCGTTCATCGGGCCACCCAACGCGAAAACAACGAGGTCGAAAGCGCCCGGCCGGCGGACTTCTCGCGGATGATCAGCTCGCCTGATTCGACCTTTCCGCCCATGCCGGCGAAGGTGTCGCGCATCAGGGCGTGGATGGCGAAGAAGGAGGCGCGGATCGAATAGGCGGTCAACACCACGGCAAGCGGCTTCGGCGTCAAGATCGCGCGGCAGAGGTCGGTGAGGTTGGGAAGATCCTCGAACAATTGCCAGACCTCCCCCTTGGGGCCGCGGCCATAGGCCGGCGGATCGAACAGCACGATGTCGTAGCGGCTGCCGCGGCGCTCCTCGCGCTCGGCGAACTTCACCGCGTCGTCGACGATCCAGCGGATCGGCTTGCTGCCGAGCCCGGCCATTTCCTGGTTTTCGCGGGCCCAGCCGATCGCCTTCTTCGATGCATCGACATGGGTGACCTCGGCGCCAGCGCGCGCCGCCACCAGCGAGGCGAGGCCGGTATAGCCGAACAGGTTCAGCACCTTGACCGGCCGTTTGGCGGCCGCGATCAGGCCGGCCATGTGGTCCCAATGCGAAGCTTGTTCGGGGAAGACGCCGACATGGCGAAACGAGGTGAAGCGGCCGAGATAGTCAATGCCGTCATGCTTCATCGGCCAGGTTTCGCCGAGAGGGGTTGAGGGGAAGCGCCAGCGGCCGATGCCTTCCTCGTCGGTATCGCCGGTGAAGACGGCGTCGGCGCGCTCCCAGTCCGTCGCCGGCAGGGCCTTTTGCCAGATTGCCTGGCCCTCGGGCCGCACGATGCGGTAGGGGCCATATTGTTCGAGTTTCTGGCCGGCGCCACTGTCGAGCAGCGCATAGTCGGCATTCGGCGCCACTTCGAGGATCAGCGGAAGATGCTCGGCCGGCAGGGCGCCGTCGCGGCGGGCGAGGATGCGCGGTGCGGATTTAGGCTCGGCGCGATCGTCGGTTCTGGTCTCGGTCCGGTCGCGCTGCCTGGCGTCCGGCCGCGCTGCTCCACGCGGCTCGTACGGGCGCGCCTCCCCTGTCCCAGCCTTGGCTGGCGGGCGGCTGTCGCGGCGTTTGTCGCGAAATGACTTCAAGCAGGGGTATCTCCGAGCAGCGCGCCGCTTTTGGCATGAGGACAGAGATGGTGCAACAAGCGATGGGCGTTGATCGATCGACGCTTGCTGCCAACCCGCTGGCGCTATCGCCGGATCCTGTTGCGGCATTGCGCTTGTTTTTTGGACTTTTTGCTTTATGAGGGCCGCATTGTTGTTTCTGGCATGGGAGCGAAAGATGGCGACCATCTTCACCGCGCACCCCTCGAGGGTTCCGGCGTAAGGCAGCGTTCCGCTGACTGAAGCCGGTCGAACGGATGCCCGACGGCTCCGGTTTCCGACCTTTATCCAGAAGTGTTCCATCATGGGCAAATCGATCGGGAGCTCAGGCTCCTCTTCGCCGCGCATTGTCGCGACGGCGCATATCCAGCATTATTATTCACCGCGCACATGGATCGAGGGGGCGGCGCTTCAGCAACTGCAGACCGTCGCGGCTCTGCCTGGCGTCACCTCGATTGCGGCCTTTCCCGACCTGCATCCCGGCAAATACGGTCCGACCGGAATTGCCGTGCTGTCCGAGCGGCTGCATCCACAACTGATCGGCAACGACATTGGCTGCGGCATGTCATTGTTCGAACTGGATCTGCCGCTGCGCAGGCTCAGGATCGACAAGGCCGTCGAACGGCTGCGCCAGATCGAAGCCGAAGATGTCGACCCGCATGCGGCACTCGCTGG
>NZ_JBAZUD010000258.1:0-2934 GCF_041661565.1 Mesorhizobium sp. | reverse complement strand
CGAAATCTCGTGCACCGGATTGTCAGGAGAACGCCTTGGGCGCCCCTGGAAAGCGCGTGGGTTATAGCACGGGAATCCGGCCTGTCCAGCGCCTAGGTGTTGATTTCCGGTTGGAAATGGACAGGCCGATTGCCGGTTGCCAACCCGGGATGCCTGGCATCGCCAACCGCTTCATTTCGGGTCGCCGGCGTCTGTTTCTTCCTCGTCGTCGCGCGCGGAGATGACATAGGCGCCCTTCAGCCAGCGGTTGAGGTCGATGTCCTTGCAGCGCGTCGAACAGAAGGGAAAGGTATCGCGCGCCGAAGGCTTGCCGCATTCGGGGCAGGGGCGCTTCGGCCGCAGCGGCGTGACCTTGTCATCCGGGCTCACGGTCGTGCTCCCGCCTGCCAGCCGCCATGCACCTTGAAGCCTTCGCCGCTGAGCAGCGCCACCGTCTCATAGAGCGGCAGGCCGACGATGTTGGTGTAGGAGCCGGCCAGCTTGACGACGAAGGAGCCGGCCAGGCCCTGGACGGCGTAGCCGCCGGCCTTGCCGCGCCATTCGCCCGAGGCGATATAGGCTTCGATCTCCTCGCGCGGCAGCCGCTTGAAACGCACCCGCGTTTCGACCAGCCTTTGGCGCAGTTTGCCGCCGGGCGTGATCAGGCAGACGCCGGAATAGACGCGGTGCGAGCGGCCCGACAGCAGACCCAGGCAGTTGGCGGCGTCGTCGATCGTCTCGGCCTTGGGCAGGATGCGCCGCCCGACCGCGACCACAGTATCCGCGGCCAGGACGAAACCGGGCGCATGGTCGGGCTCCGACTTCAACGACGCGAACGCCTTTTCGGCCTTTTCCTTCGACAGCCGCTTGGCCAGCGAGCGCGGATGTTCGTTACGCAGCGGCGTTTCGTCGATATCGGCAGGCAGAACGCGGTCCGGCTCGATGCCGGCCTGCTGCAAGAGTTCGATGCGGCGCGGCGAACCCGAGGCAAGCACCAGCTTCTGCAAAATGCCCATCGCTGTACCGGCCGGACCTTGATCTTACTTGAAACGGTAGGTGATGCGGCCCTTGGTCAGGTCGTACGGCGTCATCTCGACCAGGACCTTGTCGCCGGTCAGCACGCGAATGCGGTTCTTGCGCATGCGGCCGGCCGTATGGGCGATGATCTCGTGTTCGTTTTCGAGTTTCACCCTGAACATCGCGTTGGGCAACAATTCCGTCACGACACCCGGAAACTCGAGGACTTCTTCCTTCGGCATTCGATACCTTTGCTTGGATGGGCGATCCCGGCGCTTAGAGCATGATGCCGAAAAGTGTGAAGCGATTTTCGGACGACATCATGCCCTACTTCCTGGTTTAGAGCCGGATTCGGATTTCAGGTCGAACAGACCTGAAATCATCCGACTCTAGCCGGAATTTCGGCGGAACCTATATGATAATCATTCGCTTGTGAACACGCTTAATCCGCCGCGTTTTTTGCTTCCGGAAGCTGGAATCGTCGGCCTATGCGCGACTTCAACCGCTCGCGCACGTCGCGGTAGGCCGCCATGATCTGCTCGCGCGTCCCGCTGGCATCGGTGGGATCCGGCGTTGGCCAGTATTCGACCTCGACGGCGAGCGAGCGGGTCAGTTCAAGCGCCGCGTGGTGCGCTTCTGGCGCCAGCGTGACGATCAGGTCGAAATAGTCGTCCTCGAGATCGTCGAGCGTCCTTGGATGGCGCTCGCCCAGCGAAAGGCCTTCCTCGGCCAGCACGGCGTCGACGAAGGGGTCCCGCTCGCCGGCGCGCACACCGGCCGAGGCGACGAATATGGTGGCGGGCAAAGCCCGGCGCGCCAGCTGCTCCGCCATCGGCGATCGCACGGCATTCATGCCGCACAGGAACAGGATCGAGCGGGGCGGGGCGCCGGGTGACAGGACTAACCCCGCCAGTGCAGCACGCAGACCAGCGTGAACAGCCGCCGCGCCGTGCCGAAGTCGATGTCGATCTTGCCGGAGAGCCGGTCCATCAAGGTCTGAGACCCGTCATTGTGCAGGCCGCGCCGGCCCATGTCGATGGACTCGATCTGGCTTGGCGTCGAGGAACGGATCGCATCGTAGTAGCTTTCGCAGATCATGTAGTAATCCTTGACGATGCGCCTGAGTGGCGTCAGCGACAGGATATGGGTGACGACGGGGGTGCCATCCTCGCGCGACACGGCGAACACCAGGCGCTGCTCGGCCAGCGACAGCTTCAGCCGGTAGGGCCCGGTGCCGCTGTCATTGACCGGTTGAAAGCTGTTTTCCTCGATCAGGTCGAAGATCGCCACCGCGCGCTCATGCTCGACATCGGGCGTCGAACGGCCGATCGATTCATCGAGTTCGACGTCGATCAGCCTCGAACGGGTATGATCGGAGTCCGACATGACGGCCTACATGTTCAGCCGTATGGCGACGGAGCGGCCATGCGCCTCGAGGCCCTCCGCCTTGGCGAGCGCGATCGCCGCCGGGGCCAGCGCCCGCAGCTGGTCGGGCCCAAGCTTGAGGATCGAGGTCCGCTTGACGAAGTCGAGCACCGACAGGCCCGACGAGAACCGCGCCGAGCGCGCCGTCGGCAGGACATGGTTGGAGCCGCCGACATAGTCGCCGATGGCTTCCGGCGTGTGGCGGCCGAGGAAGACGGCGCCCGCATTGCGCATCCGCGACAGGAAAACCTCGGCGTCGTCTATGGCGAGTTCGACATGTTCGGCCGCGATGCGGTCGACCAGCGGCAGCGCGGCCTCGATGCGCGGCACCAGGATCACGGCACCGAAATCGCGCCAGCTCGCCGCCGCCGTTTCGGCGCGCGGCAGGCTCAGCAACTGGCGCTCGATCGCCTGTTCGACGGCGATGCCGAAGGCCGGATCGTCGGTGATGAGGATCGACTGCGCCGAGGCATCGTGCTCGGCCTGAGCCAGCAGGTCGGCGGCGATCCAGTC
>NZ_JBAZUD010000257.1:0-3044 GCF_041661565.1 Mesorhizobium sp. | reverse complement strand
GCGAGAGACTGGCCGGCATCTCCCGGGATTGCTCCCGGGGGGTAGCGGCCACCGGCCAAAGCAATTCCAGGAAAAATTCCCGGGAAAGCGCGCAAGCGCTTTCCCTTGGGAATTGCGTCAAAGCAAAGAGTTGGAACAGTTCGCCGTTTCCGTGAAACGGCGAACTGTTCTTGCTTAACTCTGGGACTTGCTGAAGCGATCGAGCACATTGCGGGTGATCTGTTCGGTGAACCGGTCGCCACGCTTGAGACCCATGACCCACTCGCATGTCGCGGCCGTCAGCACCTCACCCTTGCCGCGCGTCATGTGCACCATCATGCCGGAGCCGTATTTGTAGCGCGCGAGCCCTTCCGGCGTCACCTCTCCGGTGACGCACTTCACCAGGCCCTCATGATCGCTGCTGCGGACGTAGTAGCGAAAGCCCTCGCCATTAGGCTCGTCCTCGGCCAGCACCGCCGGCGCCATGGCCAGGATGCTGATCGTCTCGGGCTGGCCCTCGACCGGAACGGGGTAGGGCAGTCCGTGCATGAACGTATAGTCGAGACCATCGACCTCGTAGGCGAAGATGCGCTCCTTGTCGCCGAAGATGTCGGCATAGTGCAGGCCGGTGCCGTCGAATGCCCAGTGCTCCGGCCGGTAGACGGTGAAACCCTTCTGGCCATGCGGCGCGAAGCCGCCCCAGGAGGCGTAGAGGCCATGCAGTCCGTTCACGCCCACTGTCGAGGCGCCCGGCCACGCGACATCCTTGTCCTCCCAGGCGGTCGAAAGAAGGTGCGCCTGGTCTGTCCCGGCGACCGGATCCGTGTTGATGGCGTTGAACTTATGGCAGATCTGGCGCTTGCCGTCGTCCTCGAGGCGGATCTGCCAGAGGAAGTTGGCGCCGAAACGCGCAAGGCGGCCGCCGCGCTCGACATAGGCTTCGATCGCCAGCCGCATCTCACGGGTCCAGTATTCGTCGTGGCCGACGATGGTCACGCAGGGATAGGCGTCGAGCAGCTCTGGCTGGTAGTGCAGGTCGGTCTGCGTGATGAAGTCGAGCTCGTAGCCCTCCTTCTCCGCCCACAGCACGAAATGGCGATCGAACTGCGCCCAGCCGGCTGCGGCGTAGTACTGTCCGAAGCCATTGGCATAGGCCCATTCCTTCATCGGATAGCGCGGCGCATCGCCGAACTCGGGCAGCGGATCGGCGCAGATGCGCGGCGCGCCCGGCGGCAGCCAGACGATGCCGCGTGTCCACGGGCGTTCAAGCGACAGCACCGGAGACGGCTGATCCTTGCCTGCGCCGGCGACGCCGAAATAGTGATTGGCGCCGCCGAAATCGTTGTAAGCGGTCCAGGTACCGGTCGGCAGGATCATCAGGATCCTGGCGCTGCGTGTCGCGGCGGTCGGGCGCACGACGAAGAAGTGGTGCTGCACGAACTTGCCGCCATTGGCGCGGCCACAGGTCGAGACGACGCGGTAGAAGCCCGAGCGCAAATCGTCCGGCAGGCGCCAACGGTGGCTGATCGGCCAGCCGCAGCCGGCCGTGTAGGCATCCTCCGGTGTCGGCGCGAAGACGCCGGCGAGGGACTCGACCTTGTGGACGGTCTGCGGCCGGTAGCCGTCGCGGTAGATCTCGAGCGTCCATTGCGGGGCGGTGGTGGAGGAATGAAAGACGACTTCGTCGCCGGGATCGTAGGATATCGCGTCCGTGTAGGTATAGACCTCCGGCAGGCTGGGGTCGCCATGCGGCGCCTCGTACCAGGGATTCGAATGCCAATGCTCGTCGGCGGACATGGCCCAGGCGCGCCGCGGGCGGATGTTGACCGGGCCGAGCTCAGGCGGGACGAAGTCGTCTTCGCGGGACATGGGTTCCTCATTCATCTGGCTAGAGGGGGTAGGAGACGAGCTGGCCTTGAAGGCCGAGCGTGATCCAGAGCCGGCCGTCGTGGACGCAGCAATTGGTCGGGTCGCTGCCCTGGCCGCAATCGATCATCTCGACGAGCCGGCCCGCGGTGTCGAGGATCGCCACGCGGTCGCCAGTGCTGCCGGTGACGTAGAGCAGGCCGTCATGAAACACCATGCCGTCGGGGTTGAAGCGGTCGTCGAGGCGTGCCCATTCGCTCATCGGGCCGACGCTGCCGCCCTCCCAGGCGAAGCGGACCAGGCGATGCTCCATGGTGATGCCGACGATCAGTGAGCCATCGGGATGGAACACCAGGCCGTTGGGAAAGCCGGTCATGGCTGCGAGGCTTCGAACCTTCCGGTCCCGGCCTGCCGCCAGCAGCTGCCCGCCATGATAGGACGCCGCGTCAGCGCCAAGAACTTCCCAGTTCTGCGGATCGGTGAACACGATCTCGCCGTCCGGGGTAAAGATCAGGTCGTTCGGCCGCGACGGCTTGCCGCCGGGCAGCTGGTCGGCAAAGCTTTCCCAGCGTCCGTCCAGCTGGAGGCGCTGAACACAGCCAGCGATCATCGGCTCGGCGAAATGCAGTTTCTCCAGCGACTCCGGGGCAAGCCCGCCATTGTTGCAGATATAGAGCGCGCCTTCCGGACCCAGCCGCATGCCGTTTGGCGCGCCGGGAAGCGTTGCGAGTTCGCGCACCGCTCCGTCCTTGAAGGCGCGGACCTTGGCATGGAGCAGGTCGACGAACGCGATGGAGCCATCCGGCAGCGCCACCGGGCCTTCCGGAAAGCCGAGGCCCGTCACATGGATTTCCTTCGACCGCATTGTCGTTCCTCCCTCAGTGTCGTCCAGTTCTAGCCTGCTGCCGCAAGGCCGAGTCGCGCGCGGCCCACTTGGGCGCCCGTCAATGCCGTCTCGTCGGGTGCAAGATGGCAGGCCACAATCTGGCTGGAGCCAGGCATGGCGCGCAGCGGCGGCACTGTGGTTCGGCAGATCTCGCGCGCCAGATGGCAGCGCGGGTGGAACCGGCAGCCCGGCGGCACATCGGCCGGGTTTGGCGGATCGCCGGTGAGCATGATGCGCTTCCAGCCGGGCTGGCGGCGGGCGGCCAGGGTGGGCGCCGCTGACAGAAGCGCCTGCGTGTAGGGATGCAATGGCC
>NZ_JBAZUD010000256.1:0-3119 GCF_041661565.1 Mesorhizobium sp. | reverse complement strand
TCGACGGGCTGCTGATGAGCGACGACACCTCGATGAAGGCGCTTTCTGGGGATTTCCCGACAAAGGCGGCCTCGATCCTTGCGGCGGGCTGTGATCTGGTCCTTCACTGCAACGGTGTTTTCGAGGAAATGGCGGGCATCGCGTCGCGCACCACCGGCCTCGAAGGCACATCGCTGGAGCGCGCCAAACGGGCGCTGACCTATATCAAGAACCGTGACACGGTGGACGAAACCGAGATACGCGCCGAATTCGCCACCTATTTCGACGCGGTGGCCTGACATCAGGAAAGAACGGGACGTGGCCGAGACATTGGACAGCAAGGCCGCAAAGGCGGCACCGATGGACCGTCTCTGGGCCGAGAACGACGATTCACGCGTAACCGGGGACCCATCCCTGGTCGTCGACGTGGCCGGCTTCGAGGGTCCGCTTGACCTTCTTTTGCATCTTGCCCGCACGCAGAAGGTCGACTTGGCGCGGATCTCGATCCTGGCGCTGGTCGAGCAATATCTGAGGTTTGTCGATACGGCGAGGACGCTGCGGCTGGAACTCGCCGCCGATTACCTGGTGATGGCGGCATGGCTTGCCTTCCTGAAGTCGAAGCTGTTGATCCCCAAGCAGCCCGGTGACGAGGGCGAAAGCGGCGAGGAACTGGCAGCGGTGCTGCAATTCCGGCTGAAGCGGCTGGAAGCCATGCGCGATGCATCGGCGCGTCTGGTCAATCGCAATCGACTCGGCCGCGACGTGTTCGCGCGCGGCATGCCGGAAATGGTCATCGTCGACCGGCGCAACGCCTATTCGGCGTCCCTGTATGATCTGCTCACGGCCTATGCCCAGCAGCGTCAGAAGCAGGCCGTAAACAATGTAACGATCGCCAGGCGTGGTGTCTGGTCGCTCAAGGACGCGCGGGACATCCTGACCCGGCTGGTCGGTGCTGTCAGCGACTGGACGACTTTGGAAAGTTTCCTGATCGTGTACATGACCAGTCCGGAAGAACGGCGCACCGCAATCGCCAGTTCGTTTGCGGCCACATTGGAACTGGTGCGCGACGGGACGATGGACGTGCGGCAGGAGCAGACCTTCGCGCCGATCTATCTGCGCGGCCGCACGCAGGCAACCAAGGCAGTCGAGGTGGCATCATGAGAGAACGCGCCAACGCTTCCGTGATCCCGTTCAAGGCCGATGACGGGCCGGAGCAGGAGCTGTTTCCCGACGACGCGGTCGAGCAGGCCCAGAACCCGGCCGAACGGCTGCACATGGCCGAGGCCGTGCGCATGGCCGAAGCGATCGTGTTCGCCAGTGCCGAACCCGTCAGCGAAAAGCAGCTGGCGGCGCGGCTGCCCGATGGCATCAACATCGCGACCGCCATGCTTGAACTGCAGAAGATCTATGCGCGGCGCGGCGTCAACCTGGTGCGTGTCGGTGACGCCTGGGCATTCCGCACGGCGGGCGACCTGGCTTTCCTGATGAGCCGCGATAGCGTGCAGCAGCGCAAGCTGTCGCGCGCGGCGCTCGAAGTGCTGGCGATCATTGCCTATCATCAACCCGTCACGCGGGCCGAGATCGAGGACATCAGGGGCGTCGAGACCTCGAAGGGCACGCTCGACACGCTGCTGGAAACCGAGTGGGTGCGCATGCGCGGCCGCCGCCGCACCCCCGGCCGGCCCGTTACCTATGGCACGACCGACACTTTCCTCGACCATTTCGCGCTGGAGGAAATTCGCGATCTTCCCGGAATGGAAGAGCTGAAGGGTGCGGGGCTGCTGTCGGGCCGCATGCCGTCGAATTTTTCCATTCCGCTGCCGCCGGCGGACCCCGACGCGCTGACCGACGACGAGGATGCCCTGACGGACATCGACCTCGAGGAACTCGGCCTGCTGACGCCGCGCGTCACGGAAGATTGACTGGCAATAACGGCCAACTTGGCGAGGATGCGCGGATTCGTAGCGGACCATCGCGCTAAAAACGCGTGACATCCGGCACCCTTTCATAAACTCTGTCGCAGTTGTGTTTGAATCCCAACGCGAAAACGCATAGATCATCGCCAGGGAAAACATTCGAGAGAGATTTGCTATGGGTTCATTTTCGATTTGGCACTGGATGATCGTGCTGGTGATCGTGCTGCTGGTGTTCGGCCGCGGCAAGATTCCCGAGCTGATGGGCGACATGGCCAAGGGCATCAAGAGCTTCAAGAAGGGCATGGCCGACGATGATGTCGCCGAGGACAAGCGCACCGTCGAGCATCGCGCCGACGAGACTGTTTCGGGCGTGAAGGAAAAGGCCAGCAAGAGCTGAGCCCAAGGTTCTAGTCGGAACACAGTGCCATGTTTGAAGTCGGCTGGACCGAAATGCTGGTCATCGCGATCGTCATGATCGTGGTCGTCGGGCCCAAGGATTTGCCCAATATGCTACGCACGTTCGGCCGCACGACGGCCAAGCTGCGTGCCATGGCGGCCGATTTCCAGAAACAGTTCAACGAGGCGCTCAAGGAAGCCGAGCTCGACGACGTCAAGAAATCCGTCGACGAGCTCAGAGGTCTCAATCCAACAGCCGAAATTCGCAAGCAGCTCAATCCGTTCGAAAAGGCGGCCGCCGACGTACGATCGGGCGTCGACGCGGTGATGAAGCCGAAGCCCGCCGCTGATCCGGCGACATCAGCTGCTTCCACGCCGCTGGCGGCGGAGCCGTTGAAGAATGGCGCGACGGAAATGCCTGGTGTCAGCGGTCCGGAAACCGTGGCGGCAGCGGTACCGGTGTTTCCGGCAATGACCGATGAATCGGTGGTGACGTCGTCGCCGCCCGCGGAAGCAGTCCCGGCACCAAAGCCGTCGGTGGCGAAAAGAAGCAGCAGGGCCATACCGGCAAAATCAGCGCCGGCGGCGCCGGCTACGGCATCAACAGCCGTCGCGAATGCCCCCTTGCCGGCCGCGAAGCCGAAGCCTGCCGCCAAGGCGGCCGCGAAGAACGTGACGGCGGCGAACGCGGAAACGCCCGGGGCCGCCAGGCCCGCGGCAACCAAGACGGTCGCGGCCGTGCCAGTGGTTTCATCCGAACCGAAACCTGCCCAGGCCAGGAAGCCCGCGGCCAGGAAGACGGCGGGAGCCGCCAAGTGAGCGTTTCGG
>NZ_JBAZUD010000255.1:0-3121 GCF_041661565.1 Mesorhizobium sp. | reverse complement strand
CCTTGAAGATGTAGGTGTCCAGGTCCTTGTAGAAAGCGGCCGCGGCCACGTAGCCCTTGTTGCCGGCTTCGGTGTTGAAATACTTTTCGTAGCTGACGTCAAGGGCGGTTGCCTTCCACGGCCTGAGCTGCGGATTGCCACCCGACCCGCACCAGATGGTGGCCGACGAGCCGGCGCAACTGGTGGTGTTGACGTGCACGTCGAAGCTCGCGCGCAAGTCATCCAATCTTGGCCGAGCAACCTGCGTTGCTGCCGCGACGCGCAAGTACTGCTGCCATGGCATTTCCAGGCTCAGGTTCAGGCTGGGCAGGAAGTCAGTGTACTGGGCGCCGCTGGAAGTGAGCACGCCCGCGCTGTTTCCGGAGAATGTGCTGAAGCCTTCGGACGTTTGATCGACGCTCACCATTTGGAATCCGACATTGCCGCGTAAGGGCATGTCGCCCAGGCTGCTATCGACGTTGAACTGGACATAGAAAGTGCTGATTCGCTCGTCGATTGACCAGTTCTTGTTGGCGATATCCGGATGGAACTTTGATACCAGGTTGTAGAAGCCGGACTCGAGCAACTCATTGGCATCGTACTGCGCCAGGCCGTCCAGTCCGCCAAAGCCGAAGTCGCCTGCAGCACCTGGGAAGGGCGCCGAATCCTGGGTGCTGAGGCAGGCGACGATGCACAACTTGGCTTCGTCCGAGGTCTTGGACTTTTCGCGCTCGGTGCGATTGAAGCCGAATTCGATGCTGCTGAAGAAGCCCTTGTCGAAACTGCGCGTGAAGTCGATGCGCGCCGCATTCAGCTTGTCGTGCACCTCGAAGTCCTTCAGGTAGCCGTCCTGGCCCCAGCCGCCGGCGTCGATCAGGCGCAGGTTGCTTGGATTGTTCAGGTCGGTGCCGAAAGTGAACTCGTTGAAGCCGGCGTCGGGATCCAGAGCCACATGCAGCGTCGTGGTCCCGTCGCCGATCAGGCCGGCGTAGGTTTCCAGCACGCGGAAGTTGCGCTTGGTGTCGGAGTAGGACAGGTCGCCTTCGATCGTCCAGTTGTCGTTGACCGTGAATCTGTTATTCCAACCAATCGACTTGAGCTTGTCGTTGATCGGATTGCTGTCCATGCGCAATACCGGCTTGACGCCAACCCAATCGGATTCGATGGCAGTGTTGCCGGAGATTACTGTTGCCGTCGGAATCAGGCCCGGCGTCGGCGCCCAGACGGTACCGAATTCCACTCCCGTCTTGACTTCCGTCTTCTTGAACTTCGAGTAGAACACGTCGAGGCTCGTCTCATAGAAGTCGTTCGGCTTGAACTGCAACGTGGCCATGAGGCCGTCACGTTTGTTGTTGTTGTCGAACTTGTACAACTTGCCGCCGCCGAACACGGCGACGCCTGGATTACCGGGCACGGATGGCACATTTTCGGTGCCAGTCCAACGTTCGCTCGGATATCCCCACGCTTCGTTCTGAAAACCCGGTGACGGACTATCCAGATGCGCATAGCCGATCGACAGGCCGACCGTGCGGTCGAGGAATTGGTCGATGTAGGCGAAGCTGTAGCGGTTGCCGTAGCTGGTTTGATCGTTGACCTTGTTCTGGTCGCCGCGGAAGTTAACCGACATCACGCGATCGGCGAAGCTGAGCGGGCGCACCGTCTTCAGGTCGACCGTGCCGGACAGGCCCTGGCCAACCAACGAGGCGTCGGGCGTCTTGTAAACGACCACGGCGCTGAGCAGCTCGGACGGGTACTGGTCGAATTCGACGCCGCGGTTATCGCCGGTGCTGGTTTGTTCGCGGCCGTTCAAGGTCGTGCCGGCGAAATCGCCGGCGAAGCCGCGGATGTTGATCTGGGTGGCCCGGCCGCGCTCGCGCTGCGCGGTCAAACCAGGCAAACGGGCGATCGACTCGGCAATCGAGGAGTCGGGCAGCTTGCCGATGTCTTCGGCGGAGATCGATTCGACGATCGAGGTCGCGCTCTGCTTGGTTTCGATGGCGTCCTCGATGCCGCGGCGGATACCGACGACCTTCACCGTCGTCAATTCCTTGGCTTCCTCGCCCTGACGCTTGGCGGCGGCGGCCTTGGCCGCGTCCTCGTCGGTCTGGGTGGCATCGGCGGCGGGCGCGGTCTCCTGGGCGTAGGCGGCATTGGCCGTCAGCAGGAAAACGGCGGCGCAAGCCAGCGCCAACTGATTGCGCTTGAGCGTGGAACGGTTGCTGCCGGCGCTTTGACCGCGCCTGTTGCTGGTACTGCCCATGAATCTCTCCCCGTTACTCATGTGATGCGGTCCCGTCCCCACTCCGACGGCAAAAGCCGACGATCAGGAAAATTTAGAGCCATAGCTCAGGCCCGATCCTGTACTAAAACTAGATATGTTGTCAAACCGTTTTTTGGCCCCAGAAGTCGATCAACAGCCGGAAAAATAAGGCTGTGGACAACTCACCTCGCGCTGAGACACGGGTGATTGGCGGTCAGGGTGTAGCAAAACTACGCATATCGCGGGCCAGATTGGGTCCGCGGACCCTGAATCCGTGAGAACCTTGACGCATGCCTGACGCTCACCGACGACCGGCCAACCTGGGCTGCTTGCTTGCGGCCACACTCGCCTGGCCCACCGCCGCGGTCGCCCTGGCGAGCGAAACCGCGACCGACCGGGCTCCGGCCCCCGCTGCCGGCCGGGTCGCCTTGCACGTGCCCTCGCCGGATTGGCGCGACCAGATCATCTATTTCCTGATGACCGATCGCTTCGACGACGGCGATCCCCATAACAACGATCAACAAGCGGCCGAGTTCGACGCCGGCGACAGCGCGAAATACAACGGCGGCGATCTGCGCGGCGTCGAGCGGCGGCTCGACTACATTCGCGGCTTGGGTGCCACCGCCGTCTGGATCACGCCGCCGGTCGCCAACCTATGGTGGGACGCCACGGCGCGTCATGGTGGTTACCACGGCTACTGGGCGGAAGATTTTGCGGCGGTCGACACCCACCTCGGCACGCTGCGCGACTACCAAAGCCTGTCGAAAAAAATCCATGGCGCCGGCATGGTCCTGGTGCAGGACATCGTGCTCAACCACACCGGCAGCTACTTCGATTACCAAGGCGGCTGGGACAAGGACGATCCGCAGGCGCATTTCAAGT
>NZ_JBAZUD010000254.1:0-3247 GCF_041661565.1 Mesorhizobium sp. | reverse complement strand
CGGCATGGAATTCGCGTCATGACGATCGCGCCCGGCCTGTTTCTCACCCCGCTCATGGCATCCCTGCCGCAAGAAGCGCAGGAAAGCCTGGCGCGGCAAGTTCCGTTTCCGTCACGTCTCGGCGAGCCGAGTGAGTTCGCCAGCCTGGTCAAGGCGATCATCGACAATCCCATGTTGAATGGGGAGGTGATCCGGCTGGACGGAGCCATCCGGATGGCGCCGAAGTAAGCGCGGGACGCGTTCCCGTCTGCCGGCCCGGATGGCGCGTGTTGCAAGTCCGCTCATAGAGGCTTGGGCGCGCCGGCCAATATTGATGCACGCCGCGGAATTGCAACTATGGACAGTGTCACGATCCTCGAAAAGCTGATCGCGTTTCCAACGGTGAGCCGCGACTCCAACATCGAGTTGATCCGTTTTGCAGCCGACCTTTTAGAAGAGGCGGGAGCCACCTGCCAGATCCTCTACAGCCCGGACGGCAGCAAGGCCAACCTGTTTGCCACGATGGGTCCGATCGGCGTGCGGGGCGTTCTGCTGTCGGGCCACACCGACGTCGTCCCCGTCGACGGCCAGGACTGGACTGTGCCGCCATTCGTAATGACCGAACGCGACGGCAGGCTTTACGGGCGGGGAGCGGCCGACATGAAGGGCTTCGTCGCCTCGGCCCTGGCCGCGGCTTTGAAGGCTTCGAAAATGGAGTTGAGAACGCCGGTTCATCTCGCGCTCACCTACGACGAGGAGATCGGCTGCATCGGCGTCCGCGGCCTGATCGAAACGCTGCGGGCTTTCCCTAACCCGCCATTGCTGTGTATCGTCGGGGAACCCACCGGGATGCAGGTGGCCAACGGCCACAAGGGCAAGATAAGCGCGCGCGCCGTCTGCAGGGGCCGGGAGGGACACTCGGCGCTGGCACCCCTGGCGCTTAACGCCATCCACCTCGGCTGCGATTTTGTCGGCGCGCTGCGTGGCGAACAGGAATGGCTGGCGCAATCCGGCACGCAGGACGATGACTATGACATTCCCTACACCACGGTCCATGTCGGACGCATCAATGCCGGCATTGCGCTCAACATCGTCCCGAACCTCTGCACGCTGGATTTCGAGATCCGCAACGTGGCTGCGGACGATCCCGACGAAATTCTGGATAGGCTGCGCAAGCAGGCCGATCATATTGCCGCCTCCGCCCATGGAATTGCCGCCGAGGCCGCGATCGAGATCGATGTATTGAACACCTATCCAGGCCTCGACACGCCTGCGGCTTCGCAAGCGGTTCAGTTCGTCAAGTCGCTCACCGGCGCGAACGACACGATCAAGGTTGCCTATGGCACGGAAGGCGGACTGTTCAGCCGCGATCTTGGCACGCCGACGGTGGTGTGCGGCCCGGGATCCATGGCGCAGGGCCACAGACCGGACGAATTCGTCACCATCGAGCAGATACGCCGCTGCGACGCCATGCTGTCCAACCTCCTGGAGAGGCTGAAATCGCCATGGCGCGGCGAAGACCAGGCTATTTGACGGCGCGTTCCGTTCCAAACACGCCCTGTTCCAGCACGAACTGCCGGCAATGGTCGATGAAGGCCCTCACCGTGCGCGTCCGATGCTCGGCGTTGGGCAGCAAGACGCCCAATGCCAGTGGACGAATGTCGCCGTTGAGCGGCACAAACACCAAAGGCTTCCCGTCCGGCGACATGTTGTGCAGCGGCCGCATGTTGGCGATGCCGTAGCCGAAACCATTGGCCACCATCGAACGCATCACCGCGATGTCGCTGGTCCGCTCGGCGATGTTCGGGCGAAGCCCCTTCCGCTGGAAGGCGGACAGGAAATATTCCCGGCTGTAGGGCAGGTCGAGCAGCACCATCGGCTCGTCCACCAGCTCTTCCGGCGTGATCGACGCAGCTGTCGCGAGATGATGCTCCGGCGGCAGCATGACATAGGCCGGAAGCTGGATCAGCGGTTCGAACGCCATGTCCTGCGACAGCTCCAGGTCGTATGTCAGCGCCAGGTCGACCTCTCCACACTGCAGCATTTCCAGCAATTGCCCCTGGTTGCGCTCGAACTGCCTGACGCGCACGTCGGGATTGGCGCTCTCGAACTTCATCCGCAACGAGGGCAGCACGATCTGGGCGAAGGTCATCAGGCAGCCGATCGCCAGCGGCCCGCGCACCTTGTCTGAAATGTCGCCGGCAATGTCGTGCAAGGCATCGGCGTCGGCAAGCAGGCGGCCAGCCTCCTTGAGGACAATGCGTCCGCCAGCGGTCAGCGACAGTCCATGCGAATGCCTGCGCACGAAAAGCTGGATGCCGAATTCGGCCTCGAGCTGCGCGATGGACGCGGAAATCGAAGGCGGCGAGACGTTGACCTGCTCCGCCGCCTTGGCGATAGAGCCCGCCTCACCGACGGCGACAAAATACTCAAGCTGTCTGAGCGTGAAACGAAGCGGCATGGCGTTATGTTGCCGGTTCACAGGCGGGAATCAAGGCGCCGGCTCTCTCGTTTGCCCGTATATCCACCCGGGCGCCGCTCTGTGTCGAAACGCGGCATCGGATCGAGAGCTATTCATTGCCGGGCACGCCATAGCTCGGCGCCTGCGCAGGGTTCATGGCGCGCGTGACGTAGGCGTCGGCCTGTGGCTTGTAGATGTCCCACAGCTTCGTCAGCTCCTCGATCGGACACGTTTCCGACCAATCGCATCTGAGGTCCGCGAAGGGCCACGCGACGTCGCGGACCAGCTTCATGCCCGCGGAATGTATGCGGCCGGCCTCGCCACCGCATGTCAGCCCGGCGCGCATGGCCGAAAGGATGCGGTCTCCAAGATCGCCTTCCGAGCGGAGAAAGTCTTCGACCATGGCCCGCGGCACGTCTTCATTGGCAAGCAGATTGCCGCCGCAGGCAACGTTCTGTGCGCGGGCTTCGGCCCAAATGCCGAGCGATTTCGGACCGGAATGGATCGAACTCATGCCGGCGGAATCGACCACGAGCAGCTGGCGGTATTCGATAAAGCTGGCGGTGCGCTGGAGGATGGCGACAGCCTCTTCGGCCGAAGCCCCGCGCGCCATGAGCTCCAGTGCCTTCGGACCCAGGGTCGGATCCGTAACGTTCTGGCTGGCCACCGCGCCGATGCCGGCCTGGGCATAGGCGCATCGCGCTGCCACCGCCGGCGACGAGGAAGAGACGGCGACGCCGAACATGCCGGTTTTCGCACAACGCGCCACAATGGAGAATGTCATGTCCTGGTATCCGGCAATCAATC
>NZ_JBAZUD010000253.1:0-3278 GCF_041661565.1 Mesorhizobium sp. | reverse complement strand
CTGGAGGCGGCGACGGCCCGCAAGATCGACACGTCTGCCTATGCCACCATTCGGGATGTGCCCACGCTGAAGGCATGGATCGCGGAGGCGAGGGAAGCCGGCGTCGTCGCCTTCGAGGCTGAATCCACCTCTTCGGATCCGATGCGAGCCGAACTCATCGGCTTTGCAATGGCCATCAAACCGGGCCGCGCCGCCTATGTGCCGTTTACCCACAGGAGCGGAAGCGGCGATTTGCTTGGCGGCGGGGAGGTCGAGAACCAGATCCCGATCCGCGAGGCGCTCGCCTTGCTGAAGCCGCTACTGGAAGACAGGTCGGTTCTCAAGATCGCGCAGGAGCTGAAATCCAGCCTCGTGGTCATGAGCCGCTATGGCATCGACGTCGCGGCTTTCGACGACACGATGCTGATCTCCTACGTGCTCGACGCCGGCACAGCGGGCGGCCATGGCCTGGCCGCGCTGTCGGAAAAATGGCTGGGCCACACGCCGACCACGCTGAAGGAACTGGCCGGGTCGGGCAAAAGCTTCGTCGGCTTCGAACAGGTCGAGATCGACAAGGCGACCGCCTACGCCGCCGGCCATGCCGATGTGGCGCTGCGGCTGTGGCTTGTGCTGAAACCGCGGCTTGCCGCCAAGGGCCTGGTCTCGGTCTATGAGCGGCTGGAACGGCCGCTGGTGCCGGTGCTGGCGCGCATGGAGCAGCGCGGCATCTCGGTCGACCGGCAGATCCTGTCACGGCTCTCCGGCGAACTGGCGCAAGGCGCGGCCCGGCTGGAAGAGGAAATCTACCAGCTGATCGGCGAGCGCATCAACATCGGTTCGCCCAAGCAGCTCGGCGACATCCTGTTCGGGCGCATGGGCTTGCCCGGTGGCTCGAAGACCAAGACCGGGCAATGGTCAACCTCGGCGCAGTTGCTGGAAGACCTGGCCGCCGAAGGCCATGAACTGCCGCGCAAGATCGTCGACTGGCGCCAGCTGACCAAGCTGAAATCGACTTACACGGATGCGCTTCCGGGCTTCATCCATCCCGACACCAAGCGCGTCCACACCTCATTCGCCCTCGCCGCGACGACAACCGGCCGACTGTCGTCTTCCGACCCCAACCTGCAGAATATCCCGGTGCGCACCGCCGAGGGCCGCAAGATCAGGACCGCCTTCATAACCGACAAGAGCCACCGACTGGTCTCCGCGGACTACAGCCAGATCGAGTTGAGGGTGCTCGCCCATGTCGCCGAGATCCCGCAACTGCGGCAGGCCTTCGCCGACGGCGCCGATATCCATGCCATCACCGCCTCGGAAATGTTCAATGTGCCGGTCGAGGGCATGCCTTCGGAGGTCCGCCGTCGCGCCAAGGCGATCAATTTCGGCATCATCTACGGCATCTCCGCCTTCGGCCTCGCCAACCAGCTGTCGATCCCGCGCGAGGAAGCCGGCAACTACATCAAGAAGTATTTCGAGCGTTTTCCGGGCATCCGCGATTACATCGAGGAGACCAAGGCCTATGCCCGCGAGCACGGCTTCGTCGAAACGATTTTCGGCCGCCGCATCCACTACCCTGATATACGCTCGTCGAATCCGTCGCTGCGTGCGTTCAACGAACGCGCCTCGATCAACGCCCGCCTGCAGGGCACGGCCGCCGACATCATTCGCCGCGCCATGATCCGCATGGACGACGCGCTGGAAGAGGCGAAGCTTTCGGCCCGCATGCTGCTGCAGGTGCATGACGAGCTGATCTTCGAGACGGTTGAGGCGGAGGTCGAAGCGACGATTCCTGTCGTTCGCCATGTCATGGAGAACGCAGCAATGCCGGCAGTCTCGATGTCGGTCCCGCTGCATGTCGATGCCCGCGCCGCCAACAATTGGGACGAGGCGCATTGAGGCTCCGCCGCTTCGTCATCCTAGGGCGAAGCAAGGAGCGATGCGACGCAGCGCAGACCCTAGGCCTAGGATGACGAAGACTTAGGCCGCTTCAGCCAAGCACTTCGCGCACGTCCCGCGAAACTCGATGACCGCCTTCTTGGCCGCGAAACCGGTGGAGCGCACCCATTCGTCGAGCCTATGGCCGACATCATGGTCGGACATCTCGTTCACCTGGCCGCATGTGTCGCAAATGGCGAATGCGGTCATCGAATGGCTGTGGTCATGCGGCTCGGCGCAGGCGACAAAGGAGTTGATGCTCTCCAGCCGGTGCACGAAGCCCGACTTAACCAGCGTGTCGAGCGCACGGTAGACCTGCAGCGGTGCGCGGAACCCGCGCTCGCGCAGCTGGTCGAGCAATGTGTAGGCGCTGAGCGGCCCGCTGGCGGCCTCGAGCTTCTCGAGGACGCACTGCTGGTTCTTCGTCAGAACTTCCCTTGACGCCATGATCCTGTCCAACCTGCCCAGCGTAGCTGCTATCGCCGCCCGTCTCCTCCAGATAGCGACGAACCGGTATCTTTGCTACTGCTCCCGCCTGACAAAGAGGACGGCTCAGCCCTTGGCGGCCCGAAAGCCTCCGGAACGACGACGCCGCCTGATTGTGACCGACCGCCACAATGACCCAGTCCGTCGCGCGCTTGGAAGTCGCCGCTGTCGCGCCAGCATCGCCGTCTCCGCATGGTGTTGACCGGTCACAAACGCCTGTTCCGCAAGGAATATGGGCGATTTGGCATGACCGGGTGGATTAAAGCCAAGTACGGGGTTGATCGCGGGCGCAACATTCAAAATACTGACAAAATCCTCGGCAAGGGTGACCTGGCTTGGGAAATTCGATCGGGCTTGGGGAAGCACTATGATCAAATTGACACGCCGGACGCTGCTTGTCGGCACGTCCGCGATGATGGCTGCGGGTACGGTTTCGTTCCGTGCCCTGGCAGCGTCGCGCACCTATCATGCGCTTCTGATCGCCTGCACCGAATATCCAGCCCTGCCGCAGAGGAACTGGCTTATCGGGCCGAAGAACGATGCCGGCCTGGTGCACGAGTATCTCCTGAAGAAAGTGCCCGACCCGGTGCGGTTCGCGCCGGAGAACGTCACCCTGCTGGCCAAGGACGTGCCAGGTGCCAAGGGCTTGCCGACCCATGCGGCGATCAAGGCAGCCTTCGCCGACCTCGCCGCCAAGGTGCAGCGGGACGATTTCGTCTATCTGCATCTGTCGGGCCATGGCGCCCAGCAACCGGAGAGGGTCAAGGGCGACGAAACCGACGGGCTCGACGAGATCTTCCTGCCCGTCGACATCGACAAGTGGGTCAACCGCGAGGCCGGCGTGCCGAATGCCCTGGTCGACAACGAGATCGGTGATG
>NZ_JBAZUD010000252.1:0-3458 GCF_041661565.1 Mesorhizobium sp. | reverse complement strand
GCCTGATTCTTCGGTTTTCGCAAGACTGAACGTCTTGCCTACCTGCTTCGGAAAAACCTGCCGCCCGGCGAATCCTGCATTCGCCGGGCGGTTTCGTTTTTGCCTTGAAGTCAAAATTACTTCATCAAAATCAATAGTTTATGGATTGGCCCCGACCTCGGTTCGGTTGGCCCGCCGCTTGCGATGGTTCGCGCGGGGCAAAACGCCCGACCGGCAATACGCCGGGCAAATCCCACCAAAACGGTAGGTATCAAATGCTGAACTCGATCAACACGAACCCGAGCGCCCTTCTTGCGCTCCAAAACCTGAACGCAACCAACACGGAGCTCGCCACTACCCAGAGCCGTATCAACACCGGCAAGAAGGTTGGAACCGCCAAGGACAATGGCGCGATCTGGTCGATGGCCAAGATGCAAAGCGCGAGCTCGAGTTCGTTGAACGCCGTGAAGGATTCGCTCCAGCGCGGTCAGTCGACGATCGATGTTGCTCTCGCGGCAGGCGACACCATCACCGATCTGCTCACGAAGATGAAGGAAAAGGCCCTGGCCGCTTCCGACACTTCGCTGAACACCGCCTCGTTCAACTCGCTGAAGTCGGACTTCGAGACGCTCCGTGGCCAAATCGAAAAGGCCGCGGCAAACGCGAAGTTCAATGGCGTCAGTCTGGCGGACGGCACGACGGCCCAGATCAGCTTCCTGGCCAACGCGGACGGGGGCAACTTCACGGTCCAGGCGCAAAACCTGGGTCTTGTGGGTCTTGGTCTGGTGGCCGGTAGCGACACCTTCACCTCGGCATCGACGGCCAAGTCGATGATCGATGTCATGTCGAAGGCGTTGCAAACGGCGACGAACAAACTGTCTTCCCTGGGCACGTCCTCGGTCGGTCTGGATACTCACCTGACCTTCGTGGGCAAGTTGCAGGACAGCCTGGACGCCGGCGTGGGCAACCTCGTCGACGCGGACCTGGCGAAGGAAAGCGCCAAGCTGCAGTCGCTGCAAACCAAGCAGCAACTGGGCGTCCAAGCGCTCTCGATCGCCAATCAGAGCCCGCAGACGATCCTGTCGCTGTTCAAGGGGTGAGCCCGATACGCCGGACGGCCGTCAAAAGCCGTCCGGCGCCTCTTTTCCGCCGGGTGCGCATATTGTGCCCGGCAACAATTGCCCATGGCGAAAGGCTCCCGGCAGAAATTGCCGGGAGCCTTCGTCGTTAATGGATGTATAACGCAATGATTTCAGAGATTTAGTGAGGCCTTGCCGCTGGGCAAGAATGGCCCGGCAATTGCTACAGACCTTTTCGAGCAAAACGCTCCCGGCAGCCAAAATGGCGTCGGATACCTTGAAAAGGAACCTACTCGTATGCCGCTGAATAGCATCAATACGAACGCTGGCGCTCTGATCGCCCTGCAAAACCTCAACACCACCAACAGCGAACTGGGCGTCGTCCAGCAACGCATCAACACCGGCAAAAAGGTCGGTAACGCCAAGGACAACGGCGCCATCTGGGCCATGTCCAAGATTCAGAACGCGACCTCGTCGTCCCTGAACTCGGTGAAGGACTCGCTGCAGCGCGGCCAGTCGACGATCGACGTGGCCCTGGCGGCCGGCGACACCATCACCGACCTGCTCAGCAAGATGAAGGAAAAGGCCCTGGCCGCTTCCGACACCTCGCTGAACACCGCTTCGTTCAATGCCCTGCTGTCGGACTTCACCTCGCTGCGCGAGCAGGTCCAGAAGGCCGCCGACAACGCCAAGTTCAACGGCGCCAGCCTGGCCGACGGCAAGGTCACGAACATGACCTTCCTGGCCAATTCGGACGGCACGGGCTTTACCGTGAAGGCTCAGACCCTGGGTCTGGCCGGTCTCGGCCTGACCACCGCTACCCCGGCCTTCAGTTCGGCCTCGTCTGCCAAGTCGATGATCAGCGACATCGACAAGGCCATCGGCACGGCCACCAACAAGCTGGCCTCGCTGGGCACCAGCTCTGTCGGCCTCGACACCCACCTGACCTTCATCGGCAAGCTGCAAGACAGCCTGGACGCCGGCGTCGGCAACCTGGTGGACGCCGACCTGGCCAAGGAAAGCGCCAAGCTGCAGTCGCTGCAAACCAAGCAACAGCTGGGTGTGCAGGCGCTGTCGATCGCCAACCAGTCCTCGTCGTCGATCCTGAGCCTGTTCCGTTAAGGAACGCGGAGCGGAGGCGGGCCCGCTTGGCCCGCCTCCGCCTTTTCGGGGATCGACGAGCAAGGAGAGAAGCAAGAGAGGAGGGCCGGCCCGCAAGCGCCGGTAAATAGGAAATGGAACCCAAGGCCGCTTTGTCGGCGATCAGAGACTTCGTCGCCTCAACCGCTCCCGCTACGAACGCCCCGGACCCGTCCGAGGGCGCGAACGTCGTTTCGGCGCCGGCCGCCCAGCCGATCGAGCACCAGCCGGCTCCGCCGGTCGAGGCCGGCCCGCAGCCTGGCGACCTGCGCCTGGTGATCGAGCAGGACGGCGACTCCGGTGAGTATGTCTACAAGACCGTGGATCGTCGGACGGGCGAGACGCTGCAGCAATTTCCGCGCGAGCAGATTCTGAAGCTGCGCGAGGAAACCACCTACGCGTCGGGCGACGTCTTCGACGGCCAGGCCTGAGCGAACCGCCCGACCGCATGGCGGGTGCGACAGTGGGCCGCGGGCGTAAACAGACATGGTTTATAAGCGTTAACCATAATCTTACTTTCTGACCCCAAGTTCGGCGGCGACCAGATCGCTCGCCGAATCGCGCGCGATCGCAACCAAACGGCAAAATAGCCGATCGGAGGCCGCGCATGACGCTGAGCGTCAACACGAACCAGCCCGCGCTGATCGCGCTGCAGAACCTGAACCGCACTAACGACGACATGCAGGCGGTGCAGACTCGCATCAACACGGGTGAAGCCATCTCGACCGCCAAGGACAATGCGGCGGTCTGGTCGATCGCGCAGGAGCAGCGCGGCGACATGAGCGCGCTCAGCGCCGTCAAGATGAGCCTGGATCGCGCGACCTCGATCGCCGACGTGGCCCTGGCCGCCGGCGATTCGATCTCGGACCTCCTGAAGCTGCTGCGCGAGAAGGTGGTGGCCGCGAAGGACACCTCGCTGACCACGTCCTCGCGGACCTCGCTGAACGCCGACTTCCAGGGCCTGCTCAAGAATCTGGACCAGGTCGTCAAGAGCGCCGTGTTCGACGGCGCCAACCTCCTGGACGGCAGCCAGGCCGCCGACATGCAGTTCCTGGCCGACGCCGACGCGGCTCAGGCCATCACGCTGTCGCTGCAGAACCTGTCGCTGGGCGGCACGATCAACACCCTGACGACGACCGACGATATCCTGACCCCGGCAAACGCCGACGCGGTGTTCCAGCGCCTCGAAGCGTCGATGACCGCGATCAACCAGGCGGTCGGCAACATCGGCACGCAGGCCAAGCAGATCGACGCCCACAA
>NZ_JBAZUD010000251.1:0-3459 GCF_041661565.1 Mesorhizobium sp. | reverse complement strand
TGATCGCTGATCTCGAACAGCCCGAAGCGAAGCTGATAGCCCCAGTTCGACTTGCCGGCGGTGAACTCCAGCCTGTCGAGCAAAGGCTTGATCGGCGCTTCCTCCGCGCGCGCCCACTCGACGTCGCGGCGGAACGGCGTGAAGCCGCCTCCCATGTCGCCCTGATAGGGCTCGCCTTCCTGCACGGTGCCGATCGCCGTGAAGGCCTGCAAACCGTCCTTTTCACCGAGGATGGTGGTCGGCGAATAATAGATGATGCCATCGCCGGGCTTGACCCGGCGCAGGGGCGCCGCCTTGCCATGGTTGACCTGCATGAAGCCGCCCGCGCGGCCGCGACGGACATGTTCGGCCGAGGCAACCGCGATCCAGTACGCGCTCATTTCTGCTCCCCATTGGCCTGTTCCCCCACCGCCGTCCAGTAGACACGCAGGCGATGATTGTCAGGATCGAGCGCAACGAAAGTGCGCCCGAAATCCATGTCGGTCGGGGTCTGCAGGATCTTCAGCCCGCGGCTGGCCCAGTCGGCATGGGCGGCATCGACAGCGTCAGCCGCATCCAGCGCAAAGACGATCTCGGCGCCGCCACCCGCGGCCGACGCCGCCGGCTCCACCGTGTGGCGCGACCAGAGGCCAAGCTTGAAACCGTTGTCGAGCACGAACAGGACGAAAATGGCTGAGCTTTCGACCGGTTCACGACCGAACAGCGCGCCGTAGAAAGCGCCGCTCCGCTGCGGCTGGTCGACATAGAGGATAACGAAATTCGGTTGTGTCATGAATTGCTCTCCAAGGTTCAGCGTTTCGACTTGGGGAACTTAGGACAGGCTACTGTCAGATTCTGGCAGCAGCCATCATGAGGCTCGCGACTTTTGGAGTGTTGCCCGCCATTCCTTGAGCAGCGCCTGGCGGCGGCGCGGATAGCGCATGTCGGTGGCTTCGAGTTGCGCGATGCGGTCGGCGCGAAAATGGCGAAAATCCTGCCGCATCTCGCACCACGCCACCACCACCCGCACCTTGTCGAAGAAGGCCAGCGCAAACGGCCAGACCACGCGTTCGGAGGCGGCGCCGCCGGCATCGCGATAGAGAAAGCCAAGTTTGCGTTCATTGCGGATTGCCTGCCGCACCAGGCCGAGATCGATGCCTTCGACAGCCTTGGCGGGCGGTCCGACCAGCAGCGTCGAGGCATCGAGGTCCTCGCGCAGATCGTCCGGGAGCACGGCGGCGATCTTGGCCAGCGCGTTGGTGGCGGCGACTGACAGACGCTGGTCCGGCTGCTTGGCGACCCAGCGCGAACCGAGCACGATGGCTTCGATCTCCTCGTCGCTGAACATCAGCGGCGGCAGCATGAAGCCGGGCTTGAGCACATAGCCCAGCCCCGCCTCACCTTCGATCGGGGCGCCCTGCCCCTGCAGGGTGGCGATGTCGCGATAGAGCGTGCGGATCGAAACGCCCATCTCGTCGGCAAGCGTGTGCCCGCTCACCGGCCGGCGATGACGGCGTAGGCACTGGATCAGGTCGAGCAGGCGTTCTGAGCGGGACATGATTCTCGCGACTTGGGACCACGTCCACGATAGAGGTGCATGGGCGCGGCAGGAAGCCGGGACGGTTTCCCGTCCAGCGACGCCGCCGCGCCAATTCGGCTCAGAGGTCGAGCCGAAACACCTTGACCTCATTACCGCGCTCCAAAGCCTTGTTGGCGATGAAGATCGCCGCTTTCGACTGTTCGGCCTCGCGATCAGCGAGAACCCGCAGCATCGCCTCCAACCGGCGCATTGCTATCGCCTTGTTGCGGTGTTGCGAACGCTCGTTGCGTGCCGTGACCACGATCCCGGTCGGCAGATGCTCTGCGCGCACCGCACTGTCGGTTGTGTTCTGGTGCTGTCCACCGGGACCGCCGGCGCGCAAGGTTTCGAAACGGACATCGGACGCCGCGATCGAAGTGGCGGCGACCTCCGTCAGGTCAACGGTCCGCACGCCGACGAACCAGTTCCGCCTTTTGTGTTCTGCGCGCACCGGGCTCTTGAAGATGAACTTGACGGTGCCGCAATACTCCTGCGCGAGGGCTTCGGCGTGACGACCCTCGAGGCTGAGCAGGGCGGATCTGGCGCCGTGCCGGTCCGGCCGGTGGCCATACGCGACCTCCAGCGTGCAGCCGAGCCGGCCGGCTTCCCGTTCGACTATCTCCACCAGCGTCATCACGGCGATGCGGCATTCCACAGGGCCGCCGGCCGAGGTGACCAGCATGTCAATCGCGCCCATGATCCGCCCTCCCTGCACGGCGTTCGCGAGTGGGCTTGGTACGAGTCCGGTCGGGTGGACCCTCTGTCGCCCTCTTGTAGGTCACCAGGGGTTTCATCGTCACCAGGGGCACCACCAGACCGGCATCGGCGAGATCTTGCGCCACCTGCCCGGCATCCTTGTAGGCGGAAGCTGCTTCCTCGATGACCAGGTTGCGGTCGTCGCATATCAACTGCCCGCCCCACGCGTTTCTCAGCAAGGCGTCGCGCTCGGACTTGTTGCGGCCGACCCGGCCATGCATGGTGGCGCGATCGTATTTGCGGCCGGCGCCATGCGAAATGCCGCCGAGCGACGGACCCGTCCCGTCCAGCGCCCGGACGACATGGCTCAGGCTGGCGCGTGAACCCGCGATCGGAGCGACATCCCCCATCCGAACCGCCGCCGAACCCTTGTGATGGACGAAGCCATCGGCCCGGCGGCGCACAAGGTTGTGCGGTACATCGGCCAGCAGCCGCACTTCGCTGCGCAGGGCGCTTGCAGCGCGTTCGGCGATCAGCCGACGGTTGATCGAGGCCCAGGTGACGCAGATGTCGTGCTGCCCAAGCCAGTTCCTGCCCTCGGCGGACTCCGGATCGAGCCCGGCCGTGACCGCCGACGGAAGGCCGAGCATCCGCCCGAAGACGAAGGCGCCAAGTCCGCGCGAGCCTGAATGCACCAGAAGATAGAGCTTCTGGCGGTCGAACAGGCCTTCGCCAGCCGCATCGGCCTGGTCGACCGCCTGCAACTCGCAGAAATGGTTGCCGCCGCCAACCGTGCCAAGCGCTTCCAGAAAGAGGTCCGTCGGCAGGTCCGCGCCAGCGAGTGCCGCATGCGGGTCGACATCTTCCGCTTCGATCTGGCGCAGCCGTCCGACGGCCTTGTCGATCCTGAGCCTGCGCAGCGGCAGATCCAGTTCGAACAATGACATGCCGCAGCCAATGTCGTTGCCGATCAGTTGTGGATGCAGCCGCTCGGACAGCACGGCAATTCCGGTCGGACCATATTTGCCGGGATGCAGGTCGGGAAAGGCCGCAATCGAGGTGACGCCAGGCAGAGCCGCGACGGTCTGCAGTTGCTGAAGCGCCGCCCCCTCGATCCATGTGCGCGGTGAATAACAATGCTGGATATGCGCCGTCGCGACAATGCGCGGCGAAGAGGAGCCTGAGCTCCCGATCGATTTGCCCAT
>NZ_JBAZUD010000250.1:0-3468 GCF_041661565.1 Mesorhizobium sp. | reverse complement strand
GGACCGTTTCGCCAAGCTGCTGTTCGACTGGTTCCGGGCACCCGCACTCGAAGTCCACATCAGGGACAGCGCCGAATGGGCCTCGATCCGCAAGATCGGCTTTCATCCGCTGGCGCGGATGACCGAGGACGAAGAGAAGCGCTTCATCCAGTGCCTGGAGACCTACACCAACCGGGAATGGCGCGACACCAAGGGCCGCACACCGGCGCGCTACACCTTCGCCACCCTGGTCGACCCGCACGAGGAACTGCCGCCATCGGAGATTTCGTCGCTGCGCTACTGGGCCAAGATCGCCGAGAAGATGGGCGTGGAGATCGAGCCGATCACCAAGCGGGACCTCGCCAAGCTCGCCAACTACGATGCGCTGTTCATCCGCGAGACCACGTCGATCTCCAACCACACCTATCGCTTCGCCCGCCGTGCCCAGCAGGAAGGCATGCCCGTCATCGACGACCCGCTGTCGATGATCCGTTGCACCAACAAGGTCTATCTCAACGAGCTGATGGCCTACAACAAGGTCCCGGTGCCGCCGACTGTAATGATCGCCGGCACCACGGACCTCGAACTGGCGGCGCAGACACTGGGCTTCCCGCTGGTGTTGAAGATCCCGGATTCCTCCTTCTCGCGCGGCGTCAAGAAATGCGCCGACTTCGAGGAGTTGAAGACGCTCGCCACCGAGTGGCTGGAGGATTCCGATCTGCTGATCGCGCAGAAGTTCATTCCCACCGAATATGACTGGCGCGTCGGCGTGCTCGGCGGCCAGCCCTTGTTCGCCGTGCACTATCTGATGGCCAAGAAGCACTGGCAGATCGTCAACCACAAGGCCAACGGAAAGCCCGACCAGGGCGGCATCAAGACCTTCACGCTGAAGGAAACGCCGGCTCATGTCGTCGAGACGGCGGTGAGGGCGGCGCGCTGCATCGGCGATGGTCTTTACGGCGTCGACCTCAAGGAGACCAAGGACGGGGTCTTCGTCATCGAGGTCAATGACAATCCGAACCTCGACCATGGCTGGGAGGATTCCGGCGAGAAGGATGAAGTCTGGGTTCGGCTGACCCAGTGGTTCCTGGAGCGGCTCGACCGGCCCGGGCGGTAACTCAAATGGGGGAACAAGATGCAGTTCATCGTGATCGAGGATTTTACCGGCTGCGATCGCAAGGAGATCTACCGTCGCTTTCGCGAACGGGGCCGCCTGAAGCCGGATGAACTCCTTGTCCATCATAGCTGGATCGCGGCGGATATGAGCCGCTGCTTCATGCTGGTGGAGGCCAATGACGTCACTCTGTTGCAGCGCTGGGTCATCGAGTGGGCGGATCTCGTGGAATTCGAGATCGTTCCCGTGGCGACCAGCAAGGACATGGTGGAGGCCTTGAGCGGACATCTGTGACTTGGTGCCTTTCGTGGCTTGCTGTACGACCGGGTGGTGAGCGCCGGCGAACCATCGACCGAAGGTGTCTCCGATCCAGCTCGAGTGAAGCCAATGGACCATCGCGACATCATCGCGTCATTGACCCCGGAACAACGCAACCGTCTGACCGCCAAGTCCGACATGGCCGGTCTTGTCCAACTTGCCGGTCACTGGGGTGCGATCCTTATCATTGGATCACTGATTGCCGCCAAAGTGCCATTCTGGCCGCTGCTGATGTTGCCGCAAGGCATCCTGATCGTCTTCCTGTTCACGCTCCTGCATGAGACGGTTCATCGCACCGCCTTCGAGACCCAGTGGCTGAACGATGTCGTGGCGCGGGTATGCAGTCTGGCGCTGGCGCTGCCGGCGGACTGGTTCCGGTACTTCCATTTCGCCCATCATCGATACACGCAGGATCCGGACAATGACCCGGAATTGGCGTTTCCCAAACCTGAAACGCTGCGGCAGTACCTTGTCCATGTTTCCGGAATCCCGGTGTGGTGGGGCCATCTCAAGACGCTCTACGCCAATGCCTTCGGCGACAACCAGGACAGCTACGTGCCGCCGAAGGGGCGGCCCAAGGTGCGAGCAGAGGCGCGCGCCATGATTGCCGTCTACGCCGTCGTCATCCTTGTTGCCGCCTACTTCCGGCTCACCCTGCTTCTCCATGTCTGGATCATCCCCGCTCTGCTGGGCCAGCCGTTCCTGCGGCTCTACCTGCTGGCAGAGCACGGCCGCTGTCCGTTTGTCGCCAACATGCTGGAGAACACCAGAACCACGCTGACCAACTGGGCGATGCGCAAGCTGGCGTGGAATATGCCATTCCACGCCGAGCATCATGCCTATCCCGGCGTGCCGTTTCACCAATTGCCGCAATTTCATGCGCTGATCGAGCGGCATCTCAGGGTTGTCGAACCAGGCTATGTCAGCTTCCACGAAAAATATATCGAAACGCTGCACTGACAGGATGCACTGACGACGATGCATGGCCGGCAAGCCGGCCGCTTCATGAGCGATCTCGCTAGACCGTTCCATATTGCCAGCGCGGCAGTCTTTCGCGTTCGACATGCCAATCGAACGAGATGCATGGTCGCCGAAATTTTTGGCTACTTCAGCCTGGCGCGGAGGCCGGAACCTGACGCCGCGCCTTCTCGATCGCCGTAAACCGCTTCAAGAACGCATTCTGTGCCCAGGTCACGGAGCGGGGCGTGAAATCGAAGCGGTCGGCGCTGAACCCACGCGGACGGCCGAAGAACTCGGTCGCCTCGGCGGTCGAGAAGCCGGCAAGCAGCGTTGCCTCGAAATAAGCGGCGATCTGGTCGGCGCGCTTGATCTCCCTGCGTAGCGCGCCAGCCGGTTCCGGCGGCAGCGAGAAGCGCTGGTGGATGGCGCGCTGCAGGCGCAACTCACAGTCCTTGTAGCTTCCGCCCATCACCGATTTGAACGGTGAGATCATGTCGCCGATGACATATTCGGGTGCATCGTGCAGCAGCGCCACCAGCCGCGCGTTCGCCGAAGCATCGGGCACGAGGTCACAGAACAGGGCCTCGACCAGCAGCGAGTGTTGGGCAACCGAAAAGGCGTGCTCGCCTCTGGTCTGGCCGTTCCAGCGGGCGACCCGGGCAAGCCCATGCGCAATGTCCGATATCTCGATGTCGAGCGGCGAGGGGTCGAGCAGGTCGAGCCGTCGGCCGGACAGCATGCGCTGCCAGGCCCGTGCCGGCGCGCCGACACGATCGGCCGACATCAGGCTTGCTCCTCGCTGACGGCTTCCGGCGGGAAGATGAACTTCGCCCATCCCGGAATTGCCAACGTCACCGGCACGTCTCCTGCCATGATCGGCCTGCCGGTATCCACTGCCGCCTTGACCTTGTCGATTCGGACAATCGCCAGCCCGACCAAGCCGGCGGCCGAGCCGAGCGTGCCGACCGGCCGGCCATCGACGGTGAGTTCGGTGCCCGGAGCGGGGACGGCCTGTTCGGCCGTAACGATCAGCACGCGCCGCCTGGCGGTGCCGCGATGCTGCATGCGCGAAACCACTTCCTGGCCGACATAGCAGC
>NZ_JBAZUD010000249.1:0-3487 GCF_041661565.1 Mesorhizobium sp. | reverse complement strand
ATGGACCGCAATTTCGCGCGGGCGCTTGCGCTCGTCCTTCGTTCGGAAGGTGGCTGGTCGGACAACCCCGCCGACCCAGGCGGGGCCACCATGAAGGGCGTCACGCTCGCCAATTTCCGGCGCTATGTGAAGGCCGACGCCACCAAGGCCGATCTGCGCAAGATCAGCGACGAGCAGGTGGCAACGGTCTACCGGCGGTTCTATTGGGATGCGGTGCTCGGTGCGGAACTGCCTGATGGTGTCGACTACGCGGTGTTCGATTTCGCCGTGAACAGCGGCCCGGGCCGAGCCGCCAAATATCTTCAAGCCGTGGTCGGCGCCGTTCAGGACGGCCGCATCGGGCCTGCCACTATTGCCGCCGCCAAGGCCAAGCCGGCCGGTGTCGTCATCGACCTTATCTGCGATGCGCGTCTGGTGTTTCTCAAACGGCTGCCGACATGGGCGACGTTCGGGCGCGGCTGGTCCGATCGCGTTAAGTCGGTGAGGGCCCAGGCCTTGCTGATGTCGGCGCAACCCCCGCTGAAAACGCCCGTCCAGCCAGCACAACCGGCGCCTATCCCGCCTTCACCCCAGGCCGAAACGCCTGCCGGCAACGCAACGGGGATGCGGTCCGGATCTGCGACCGGCCGTGACGTGCCGCTTGCCGCGAAAGCTGGAGGCATCATCGCCGCCTGCCTCGTCGTTGCCTACGCCGCCTGGCACCACATCGCCGCTGTCTTGCAAGGGATTTTCTGACCATGGCCACCATCAAGCAACCGACCATCCGCCCGACCAACAAGCTGACGGCTGCGACCATCGCCGCCGCGGCCGTTTCGGTCTCCGGCGTCTTCGTGCGCAATCTCTGGCCGTCCTGGTACGATCCTGAGACATGGGCGACCCTCTTGCCGATAGCCGTCTTTGCCGCCGGTTATCTGGTCAGGGACGCGGCGAACCAATGAGCGCGCTTCTTTCCTTCCTGCTCCACAATCCAACCATTCTCGGCATCGCCGGCGCCATCATCGCGGCGCTCGGCTGGGGCTTTCGCCAGCGGCTTGCCGGTGAACGCTCCGAGCGTGCCAGGCAGGCGGCCCTTGAAGCGGCGGCGCGGGACATCGCGGACCAGGTGCAGAACGATATCGGCGCGCTGCCTGCAGCCGACGCTCGAAAGGAGCTCAAATCATGGGCAAGGGATTGAGGCTCGCATTAACCCTCGCGTTGGCCGCGACATCCGGCTGCGCCACCGCCAGTGGCGGATTTTGTACGGTCTCCAGTCCATTGCGGCTGTCCTCGGCTGCGGTCGACAGGCTGTCGAACGCGGAGGTCAAGGCGCTTCTGGCGCACAATCGCAAGGGCGAGAGATTGTGCGGGTGGAAGCCGTGACGGCCACGTTGGCCCGGCCTTGCCGCTGGGCGGGTTGGCCACGGTCTGCGCTTTTACGGTCTATCGCGCACGGACAGAGAGGGCGATGACATGATGCACGATCTTTTCGAACTCCTCGGCATCAAGGGACCAGTCGTTGCGGCCGGCCTTGCCGGCGGCGTCCTGCGCGCGCTGTCGCGGCATCGATACAAGCTGCGTGAGATGGTGGCCTCGCCGATCTGCGGTGCGCTTGCGGCGGCCTATCTCACCTTGCCGGCCGTGTCCTATTTCAAGGCGACCGGCCTGCCGCTGCCCGAGCCATCCGACGATACGACCACGCTGGCCGCGGCGTTTCTGATCGGCGTCTGCGCCATGTGGATCTCGGATATCCTGTTCGAGTTTGTCGTGCGCAAGCTGAATCCGACGCTGGGCGACGATGACTAGACCGCTATCACCCACGTCTCACGCAACGGCCCGCCATCCCGCCCGGGATGGCGGGCCTTTTGCGTTCTGCCCCCCCCGCAGGGCTGATGATGACCAGCACGGCTCCCCGCGCCAGCCAGAAGTCCAGCGCACGGTAGTGAATGACGGCATGTCGGTGACGCATCGGTGCTCCGGATGTTCGCAATTGGTTGTGACGAAGGCTTCCCTCGTCCACGGACAGGAACGCCAAAATTCCAGCGCAATCTTGGTCTCCGAGTGGCGCCCCGACTGTACTTTTTCGTGAACCTCGCCTTTGCACTTCTCTGTATCCCCTCCGACATGACCTGGGCTCGACATGGCTGGGATTGACGAACCGATGGATCTTTGGCTGCCGGCGGGCGAGCCAGTGACCAGCCGGGCTTCGCCGCCGTTCTCCTCCGCCCTTGTGCGCCGACCCGAGCTTTGGCTGGCGCTTCTTTGCGTAACCCAGATCGCCTGCTGGACGGTGATGCCGGCGCTTGTCGACACGGCTCCGCCCGGCGATGTCGTCGAAGGCTTCATGTGGGGACGGGAGTGGGTGCTGCTGACATACAAGCATCCGCAACTTCCGGCCTGGCTGCTCGAGGCCAGCCACCTGTTGACCGGATCGTTCCGCTGGCCCCAGTACCTTCTGGCTCAACTGACGATCTCGTCGACATTCGTCCTGGTGTATCTGCTGGCCCGCGACATGCTAGGGCGGCCCCGCGCGCTGGCCGCCGTGCTTTTGATGCCGACAATCTATTTCTTCGGCTGGCCGACGCCGCAATTCAACCATGACTACGCGCAGATGCCGTTCTGGGCCGCCATCGCATGGCTTTTATGGCGCGCGGCGCGCGATGGCAGGCCAGGGTGGTGGCTTGCCCTCGGCCTGGTTTCCGGCATCGGGCTCTATGCCAAGTTTTCCACCGGACTGCTGCTGCTGTTCGGCGCCATCTGGCTGTTGTGCGACATGCGGGCACGCGCTCGGCTTGGCACGCCCTGGCCCTGGATTGCGCTCGCGGTGTTCATTGCCGTCATCGCACCGCTGGCGATCGAGCTCTACCGCATCGATTTCCTGCCGCTGACCTATGTCGCGGGCCGCAATGAATGGGTCATGGCCCACCGCGCCCGCCTCTATTACATAGGCGTCCAGTTGGCGGGACTGACGGGTTTCGTCGCCGTTCTCTCCATATCCGGCCTGCTGCGACGCGGCATGCCGCCCGGCGGCCTGGACGAGGCACCTGTCGAGCCACGGGCTCTCCATTATCTGCTGTGGATGGGACTCGGGCCTGCGATCCTGATGATGGTGGCGTCGCTGTTCACCGGCGCGGGCGAGGCGTGGGGCGCGCCGATGTACAATCTTTTCGGCGTCGTGGCGATTGCCTGCCACGGCGGCCGGCTCGGCATCTCAGAACTGCGCAGGCTGGCTGCCTGCGCCGGGGTTTGCATCGTCGTCATGTCGGGAGCGTATGCGGCGACCCGCGCGACCGCCTGCGGAGCGATCGGACATCTGGAGCCTGTCTGCTGGCCGGCGCAACTGGTGTCCGATGAAGCCGAAACGGTTTGGCACGAGGCAACCAAGGCTCGCCTGGGGATCGTCGGCGGCGACGACGCTCTGGCCATGCTCGCCGGTCTCAACGCCCGTGACAGACCGTCGATCTTCACCGGCCTCGACATGCGGCTGGCGCCATGGATCACGCCGGAACGG
>NZ_JBAZUD010000248.1:0-3504 GCF_041661565.1 Mesorhizobium sp. | reverse complement strand
TTCCGCCGTCTCGACATAGCACGACTGCATCACATTGAGGATCGCCGCGCGCGTCATGCGCATCATATGGGCCAGCACGACAAGCGTCAGGGCCGTCGCCGGCAAGGCGATCGCCTGCATGCGCTCGAGGAACGGCATGCCGTCGTAGACGGTCGAGATGCCGGGGAAGATCTGCCATTTCACGGCAAAGAAGTAGACAAGAACATAGCCGATGAAGAATTCGGGAAACGACGTGGAGGCGAGCGCCAGTCCCGAGATCAGCTTGTCGACCCAGCCATTGCGGTAGCGAACCGCGATGAGGCCGAGGATGATTGCCAGCGGCACGGCGACAACCGCTGCCCAGAAGGCGAGGAACAGCGTGTTCCACAGACGGCCCTTGATCGATGTCGCGATGTCCTGGCCGCTCGACATGGCCGTGCCGAGGTCACCGGTCAGCACGCCGCCGAGCCAGTGGAAATATCTGACATAGGCAGGGTCGTTGAGCCCGAGCTGCTCGCGCAGGTTGGCGAGCGACTCGGGGGTCGCCGATTGTCCGAGAATGGCTTGCGCGACGTCGCCGGGCAGGATCTGGGTGCCGGCGAAGATGAGGACCGAGACGGCCAACAGGAGGACGATGCCCAGCGCGATGCGCTGGGCAATTAGCTTCAATATGGGTGAAGACATGTCCGCAAAGCCGGCTCAGGCCTGCAGCCAGCACTTCGCCAGGGCATAACCGTTCATCAGCTCCTGGTGCGGATCGTCGACCCAGCCTTCCACCTTGGCGCCGGTCGCGTCGATGAACTGGTTGAACATCGGCAGGATCAGGCCGCCTTCGTCGCGCACCAGCACCGCCATGTCGTGATACATCGCCTTGCGCTTGGCCTCGTCCAGCTCGGCGCGTGCAGCCAGCACCATCTTGTCGAAATCCGGCCGCTTGAAGCGGGTGTCGTTCCAGTCGGCTGTCGACAGATAGGCCGTCGAGTACATCTGGTCCTGCGTCGAACGCCCGCCCCAGTAGGAGGCGCAGAAGGGCTGCTTGTTCCAGACTTCCGACCAGTAGCCGTCACCCGGCTCGCGCTTGATCTCGATCTTGATGCCGGCCTTGGCGGCGCTTTGCTGGAACAGCTGGGATGCATCGACCGCGCCGGGGAAGGCGACGTCCGACGTGCGCAGCAGGACCGAACCGTCATGGCCGGACTTCTTGAAATGGAACTTGGCTTTGTCCGGATCGTACGTGCGCTGTTCGATCTCGGTGAACAGAGGGTAGGACGCGTTGATCGGGAAGTCGTTGCCGACCGAGCCGTAGCCGCGCAGCACCTTCTTCAGCATCTCCTCGCGGTCGATGGCGAGCTTCAGCGCCATGCGCAGGTCGTTGTTGTCGAACGGCGCCGTGTTGCAATGCATGATGAAGACGTAGTGGCCCGGCCCCGCATGATTGCGGATGGTCACCCCCGGCACCCGCTTGATCAGGTCGACGATCTTCGGCTCGACGCGGTTGATCATGTTGACCTGGCCGCCCTGCAGCGCGGCTGTGCGCGCGGTGGCGTCGTTGATGACGATGATCTCGATCTGGTCCGCGTGGCCCATCTTGTCGCCCTGCCAGTAGTTGGCGAAGCGCTCGCCGCCATGGCGCACGCCGGGCTCGTTGGTGGTCACCTTGTAGGGTCCGGCCGAGATGCCGGCGTCGGCCTTGTCCTTGCCGCCGTTCGGCTGGACGATCAGGTGATAGTCGCTGAGCAGATAGGGAAGGTCGGCGTTCGCTTCCTTCAGGGTCAGCACGACTTCCTTGCCGCTCGCCTTGATGGTCTCGATGCCTTTCATGTAGCCCAGCGCGCCGGACTTCGACTTTTCATCGGAATGGCGCTCCAGCGTGGCTGCGACGTCTTCCGCGGTCACCGTCTTTCCGTTGTGGAATTCGACACCGTCACGGATCTTCAGCGTCCACACCTTGGCGTCCGGCGACGAGCCGATCTCCTCGGCGATGCGGTTCTCGAGCTTGCCCTCCGGCGACAGCTCGACGATCAATTCGCCCCACATCTTGCCGAAGGCGAACGGCACCTGGGTCATGAACAGGGCCGGATCGAGGCTGTTGGTGGATTCACCGCCGACCAGGCCGGCCTTGAGCGTGCCGCCCTTGACCGGGCCCGCAGCGCGTGCCGCGCTCGACAGCAGCAAGTTGGCGAAGGGCGCGGTGACGCCGAGCGCCGCCGCCCTGCCGAGAAAATCACGGCGGCTCAGTTTGCCGGACGCGACACGCCGGCTAAGAAATTCCAGTTCGTTTGACATTTTGAGTTCCTCACTCCGTTGGTTCGGCTCTCCGGCCGATTTTCTTCTTTATTCTCCCAGGAATAATGAGGGTAAGCCAATGCCGTAAGCAAGACGGAATGCGACATGCCTTGGCGTAAATCGTACGTCGCTTTTGGACCAACCCCGGCGGCCGTCAAAGCAGTGCGCGTGGCACCTTTTCCTCGAAATTGCGCTCGAAAACGAGGGTTTCGCCCTCATAAGCCTCGATTCTGGCGCTGACGATGAAATTTTGTGCGTCCGATTTCATCTCGGCTGATGTTTCGGTGCGCACAGACCATCCGTTTCGCGACAGGGTCTGCGTCCAGTGCGTCTTTCCCGAGGCCGACAAGGGATCGTCGGGATCGATGGTCCATGTCTCGCGGGCGACGCTGCCATTGGCCAGGCCGTGGTCGAGATCGCGCACCTCGCCGAAATCATCAATGATGGAAAGCGTCACGATACCCGTCTTTTCGTCGCGTGCGACATGGCGCTCGGAATTGGCGGCGCGGACCGTTTCGGTTGCCCAGGGCGAAGCGCCTTCCGGCTCGGCGAACGCCACGTCGTCGCCCTTCGCCGGCGGGCGGAGAGGAAGCCTTAGCGTTGCCGCCGAAAGGTCGAGGCGCACCGGCTCCGGCGATGGCCAGATCAGCGGCCAGTATGCGTTCGAAACGGCGACGCGCAGCCGGTGGCCGGAAGGCACGCGGTAGGCGCATTGATCGAGCACGACGCGCGCCGAAATGCTCTCGCCTGGCACAAGCGCTTCTGGGAATTCATGCGAATTTCGATGTGTCAGGTTGAGCACGCCGTAGGAGATGAGCTCCGACGCGCCATCGGGATGCACGTCGCACAGGCGGATCGCGATGTTGGCTTGCCGGCGGTCGGACGCGAGCTGGACCAGAACCTCCGGAGCGCCGACGATGTCGATGGCTTCGGTCAGCGGCGGCTGGTCGAAACACACCGACAGAGCGTCATCGGGCCGCTGGTCGCCCGGCAGCTCGGGTCCGAAGGTGAACGGAAAATACTCGCCGCCGGCCAGCCCGCAGCTTTGCGGCGAAGCCACGATGGCGGGCTCGCCGCCATCGGCCATCAAGGCGATTTCCTTGGTCCTGATGCTGGGCGACGGCCATTCCCGTTCGGCCACCCAGCGTCCCGGTCTTTCCGGGTGCCAGCGCGCGGGGCGAACGCTGTCCATGACATAGGCGCGATAGGCCGGGTCCGCCTCGACGCCGGTGTCGATGT
>NZ_JBAZUD010000247.1:0-3533 GCF_041661565.1 Mesorhizobium sp. | reverse complement strand
AGAACTTCCCGATGATCCATGCGGTCGGCCGTGCGTCGGCAGAGGCGCCGCGCCTGATCGACATGAGCTGGGGGCCGGAGGGCGCGCCCAAGGTGACGCTGGTCGGCAAGGGTGTCTGTTTCGACACGGGCGGCCTCGACATCAAGCCGTCGTCCGGCATGCTGTTGATGAAGAAGGACATGGGCGGCGCGGCCAATATCCTTGGCCTGGCCTCGATGGTCATGGCCTCTGGGTTGAACCTGCGGTTGCGCGTGCTCATTCCCGCCGTCGAGAACTCGATTGCCGGCAACGCCTTCCGACCCGGCGACGTGCTGACAAGCCGCAAAGGGATCACTGTCGAGATCGGCAATACAGATGCTGAAGGGAGGCTGGTTCTGGCCGACGCTCTGGCGCTGGCCGACGCCGAGGAGCCGCAACTCCTGGTCGACATGGCGACGCTGACCGGGGCCGCCCGCGTCGCCCTCGGCCCCGACCTGCCGCCGTTCTACACAGGCGACGAAGCCCTGGCGTCGGACCTGGCGGCCGCATCGCTCGCGGTCGGCGATCCGCTGTGGCGCATGCCGCTGTGGCGGCCTTACGACGCCAAACTGTCGTCGAGGATCGCCGACATCAACAATGTCACCACCGACGGGTTCGCGGGATCGATCACAGCGGCACTGTTTCTCAAACGCTTTGTCGACAGGACCGCGAGCTGGGCGCATTTCGACATCTTCGCCTGGAACCCTTCGGACCGTCCGTACGGCCCGGCCGGCGGTGAGGCGCAAGGCATCCGCGCGCTGGAGCGGATCATCTCGGCACGCTTCGGCTGATGGACCCAGGCAGGCCCCGCGAACCGCTGAAACTGAAACGGAACCGAAACAATTTGCCGTCATGATGGCGGGATGCCGATTGCGATGCGCCCAAGCCAGGCCTTGCGACTGTGGCAGCAGGTGATGCTGTCGCAGGTGCGCAACGATGAACCCGATCTGACCATGCGACAGACGGCGATCCTGTTCACCATCTATCTCGATGCGCCGCCGCATACGGTGCGCGGGCTCGCCGCCCGCCTCAACGTCACCAAGCCGGTCATCACCCGCGCGCTCGACACGATGGGTGCGTTGAAACTGGTGTCACGCCACCGAGACGAACTCGACAAGCGCAATGTGCTGATCAGGCGCACGGTCGAGGGCGCGCTCTTTGTCGAGCGTTTCGGTGATGGTATCATCGCCAAAGCCAGCGAACTGCCGATCTGACCCACTTGCCATTCGACGGAGCCGATTTGACCGCCAGGGATTCCCGCCTTCACGCCTTCCGCTCCGACCTTGCCGATGCAAGGCTGGAGGGCGAGGTTGCCGCCGATCGGTTTGTTGCTGGCAGGCCGGCGCGGATCATCGCGTCCGTGGCCGATATGCGCAAGGCGCCGCGTCCGGATGCCGGCGTCAACACGCAAATCCTGTTCGGTGATGACGTCGTGGTTTTCGAAGTCGCCGAAGGCTGGGCCTGGGTTCAGGCCGAGCGTGACGGCTATGTCGGCTATGTCGCTGATACCATGCTGGGCGGACGGGATTATGAGCCTACCCATATCGTCTCGGTTCCCCGCACCTTCCTCTATCCTGGGCCGGACCTGCGATTTCCGATCGAAGGACAGCTGTCCATGGGATCGACAGTGACCGTGGTGGGCGCCGCCGAGACGCGTGGCACGCACTATGCCGTCTTGCCGTCCGGCGAGGCTGTCATTGCTGGTCACCTGCGGCCGCTCGGTGATGTCGCCGCCGACTACGTCTCGATGGCCGAGATGTTTCTCGGCACGCCCTATCTCTGGGGCGGGGTCTCCGGTTTCGGCATCGACTGTTCGGGCCTCGTGCAATTGTCCATGCGCATGGCCGGAAGGGACGTACTACGCGATTCCGACATGCAGGCGGCGACCCTCGGCGAGCCCCTTGAGCCTGGTCCGGACTATGCCGGACTGCGCCGCGGCGACCTCGTGTTCTGGAAGGGGCATGTCGCGGTCATGGCCGACGCCGACACCATGATCCACGCCAATGGCCATACCATGCTTGTATCGCGCGAAGGACTGAAGGATGCGATCGCCCGCATCGGTTATCTCTATGGCGGCCCGACGGGGTTCAGAAGGCCGTAAGCCTTCTCCTTCTCCCGTCACTATTCGGGGAGAAGGAGCCCGAAGGGCGGATGAGGGGCAGCGCGAGCCTGCGAGTGATCGCGACAACACCCAATTTGTGATCGCTGGCGCTGCCCCTCACCTGCCTGCCGGCATCCTCTCTTCGTAAAGTGACGGCGAGAGGGGCCCTCTCCTCGATCCCCTTTTGTTCCGATTCTCCTTGGCGATTGTCTTTCGCCGCGCTACCTCTGGCGGGTGACAGAGCAGCCGCGCCTCTCCGACCAGAATGCCGCCGTGATCCTGCCCGAACCATTCCTCAGGTGGTTTGGTGAGAAAGGGTGGTCGCCGCGCGCCCATCAGATCGAGCTCCTGGCGAAGGCTCAAGGTGGACAGTCGGTGCTGCTGATCGCTCCAACCGGGGCGGGCAAGACGCTCGCTGGGTTCATGCCGTCCTTGACCGAACTGGCGGATCGGCCGAAACGAAAGCCGGGACAGGCGCGGCGCGGCATCCATACGCTTTACATTTCGCCGCTGAAGGCGCTGGCCGTCGACATCGAGCGCAATCTGGGCAAGCCCGTCGAAGAGATCGGCCTGCCTGTCACCATCGAGACGCGAACGGGCGACACGCCGGCGCACAAGCGCCAGCGCCAGAAGCTTGTGCCCCCCGACATCCTGCTCACCACGCCCGAGCAACTGGCGCTGCTGATCGCGGCTGGCGACGCCAAACGTTTCTTCCAGGACCTGCGTTATGTGGTGCTCGATGAACTGCATTCCTTGGTGACGTCGAAGCGCGGCCACCTGCTGGCGCTCGGGCTGGCGAGGCTGCGCACCTTTGTCCCCGGCCTGCAGACGATCGGCCTGTCGGCGACGGTGGCCGAGCCCGATGAGTTGCGGCGCTGGCTGATCGGCCAGAATCCACCGGGGGGAATGTCGGAACTGATCGTCGTTACCGGCGGCGCGAAACCCGAAATCACCATTCTCGATTCGGAAGAGCGGGTGCCGTGGGCCGGACATTCGGCGCGCTACGCCACGCCGGAAATCTACCGCGAGATCAAGCGTCACAAGACCACCCTGCTGTTCGTCAACACCCGCAGCCAGGCGGAGCTGCTGTTCCAGGAATTGTGGCGTGTCAACGAGGACACCTTGCCGATCGCTCTCCACCACGGCTCGCTGGACGTTGCCCAGCGCCGGCGGGTCGAGAAGGCGATGGGCGAGAACGCGCTGCGCGCCATCGTCGCCACCTCGACGCTCGACCTCGGCATAGACTGGGGCGATGTCGACCTCGTCGTGCACGTAGGCGCGCCGAAGGGCGCCAGCCGGCTGGCGCAGCGCATCGGCCGCGCCAACCACCGAATGGACGAGCCCTCCAAGGCCATTCTGATCCCCGCCAACCGTTTCGAGGTTTTGGAATGCAGGGCGGCGCTGGACGCCAACT
>NZ_JBAZUD010000246.1:0-3654 GCF_041661565.1 Mesorhizobium sp. | reverse complement strand
CGGCCTCAAGGGCGGCACGATCAAATTCCATGTCACGGGCAGGGTGCTCAGGTCCCGCTACGGCATGGATGTCGGCACGCCGATCTATTCCAACATCGTCGATTTCGACATGACGCTGACGGGGAAACGGGGCTAGTTCTAAGTTGCGCCTCCACCGGGCTCGTCATCCTAGGGCGGAGCAAGGAGCGAAGCGACGCGCGCAGACCCCTGGAACTGCAACGCAGTCCAAGGGACCCATGCCGTGACCCTAAGACATTGCAATCGTGACATAATTCTGCGCCGTTGCATTTGCGTGACAGGTCACGGAATGGATCCTCGGGTCAAGCCCGAGGATGACGAAGGCGCTTTGTGACCCGCGTCTGCGATTGGCTTTTCTCCAGAATTAGGGCACATCTCCAGATACAACCGACAGGGAGAGAATGCGATGTTCCGATGGGGTGTGTTGTCGACGGCCAAGATCGGCCGCGAGCAGCTTTTGCCGGCGATCGTCGAGTCGGAGAACGGCGTGCTGGCGGCGATTGCCAGTCGCGACCTGTCAAAGGCCAAGGCCCTGGGCGAGCGCTTTGGCGCCCGTCATGCCTTCGGCTCCTATGAGGAACTGCTGGCCTCGCCCGAGATCGACGGCGTCTACATTCCGCTGCCGACCTCCCAGCATGTCGAATGGACGGCGAAGGCCATCGAAGCCGGCAAGCATGTGCTGGTCGAAAAGCCGCTGGCGCTGGACGCCAAGGATATAGTGCCGCTGATCAAGCTGCGCGACCAGAAGAAGGTGCTGGTCTGCGAGGCCTTCATGGTCATCTACCATCCGCAATGGATCAAGGTGCGCGACCTCATCGCCGCCGGCGCCATCGGCCGGCTGCGCCATGTCCAGGGCGCGTTCTCCTATTACAATGTCGACCCCAACAACATGCGCAACCAGCTCGATCTCGGCGGCGGCGCGCTGCCCGACATCGGTGTTTACCCGACCGTGTCGACGCGCTTTTCCACCGGCAAGGAGCCGCTGCGCGTACAGGCGACGATCGAGCGCGACAAGACATTCGGCACCGACATCTATTCCTCGATCCGCGCCGATTTCGGCGATTTCGAACTGTCCTTCTATCTGTCGACGCAGATGGCCGCGCGCCAGGTGATGGTGTTCCACGGGGAGAAGGGTTTCATCGAGCTGTTCTCGCCCTTCAATGCCGGGCTCTACGACCATCATAGGATCGAATTGCACAATCAAAACCACAGCGAAGCACAAGTGTTCCGCTTCCCCGGCACGCAGCAATACCGGCTTGAGGTCGAGACCTTCGCGCGAGCGGCACAGGGCGGCAAGGAGCGTGTCTTCACGCTGGAGGAGTCGGTCCTCAACCAGAAGGTCATCGACGCCATCTTCCGCGCCGGCGACAAGGATGGCAGCTGGGAGACCGTCTGATCTCTGCATAAAATTAGCCGGCTAATCCTGGGGAGGAACAATGGCTGACGACGCGGATGTCATCATTATCGGCGCCGGCCTGGCCGGGCTGGTCGCCGCCGTGGAACTGGCGGATTCCGGCAAGAAGATCATCATCGTCGACCAGGAACCGGAGCAGTCGCTGGGCGGCCAGGCATTTTGGTCGTTCGGCGGGCTTTTCCTCGTCGATTCTCCCGAGCAGCGGCGCATGCGCATCCGCGATTCGCATGATCTGGGGCTCGAGGACTGGATGGGCACGGCCGCCTTCGACCGGCCGGAGGACTTCTGGCCGCGCAAATGGGCCGAAGCCTATGTCGGCTTCGCCGCTGGCGAGAAGCGCTCCTGGCTCCTGCAACGTGGCCTGAAATTCTTTCCCGTGGTCGGCTGGGCCGAGCGCGGCGGCGGCAATGCGATCGGCCACGGCAATTCGGTGCCGCGTTTCCACATCACCTGGGGCACCGGCCCGGGCGTGCTCGAACCGTTTGTCCTGCGCGTGCGCGAGGCGCAGAAGCGTGGATTGGTTAGCTTCAGGTTTCGCCACCGGGTCAATGAACTGACGCGCACTGGCGCGGTCGTGACCGGTGTACGCGGCGACGTCCTCGAGCCAAGCATTGTCGAGCGCGGCCGCAAGAGTTCGCGCGATGTGGCCGGCGATTTCGAGCTGCATGCGCAAGCGGTGATCGTCGCCTCCGGCGGCATCGGCGCCAACCATCGACTGGTCCGGGAAAACTGGCCCAGGCGGCTGGGCACGGCACCCAGGCGCATGATAACCGGCGTGCCCGACCATGTCGACGGACGCATGCTGGCGATCACGGAACAGGCCGGCGGCTCGATCATCAACCGCGACCGCATGTGGCACTATGTCGAGGGCATCAGGAACTGGGCGCCGATCTGGACAGACCATGCAATCCGCATCCTGCCAGGCCCATCGTCGCTTTGGCTCGACGCGCGTGGAAAGCGCCTGCCGGTGCCGCTCTATCCCGGCTTCGACACGCTGGGCACGCTAAGCCACATCATGGCGACCGGCTTCGATTATTCCTGGTTCATCCTGACCAGGAAGATCATCCAGAAGGAGTTTGCACTGTCGGGCTCCGAACAGAACCCCGACCTGACCGGCAAGAGCTGGCGCCAGGTGCTCGGCCGCGCCACATCAGGCATTCCGGGGCCTGTCAAGGCGTTCATGGAGAAGGGCGAGGACTTCATCGTCGAGGCCCAATTGCCGGCGCTGGTCGCCCGCATGAACGCGCTGGCCGGCGGCGAGCCGCTGCTCGAGCTTGCCCAGGTCGAGCGCGAGATCCGCGCCCGCGACCGGCAGCTCGACAATCCGTTCTCCAAGGACATGCAGATCACCGCCTTGCGCGGGGCGCGGGCCTATCTCGGCGACCGGCTCATCCGCACGGCCAAGCCGCACAAGATGCTCGACCCGGCTAATGGGCCGCTGATCGCGGTGCGCCTCAACATCCTCACCCGCAAGACGCTGGGCGGCCTGCAGACCGATCTCGACAGCCGCGTGCTGGGTGCCGATGGCGAGCCGGTGCCTGGGCTCTACGCCGTTGGCGAAGCGGCCGGTTTCGGCGGCGGCGGCGTGCATGGCTATGCGGCGCTCGAAGGCACCTTCCTCGGCGGCTGCATCTTTTCCGGCCGCGGCGCCGGCCGGGCGGCTGCCCGTACGGTGGCGTAAAATACGCCCCGCTGGCGGCCTTGGTCCTATACGCCCGGGCCATAAACATATGACTTTTTTATATTTTCCAGATTTCGCCCGCCTCGAATACAAATGCGGATGCTTTTATCTTTCTGAGTGCAGCCGGTCCTGAGCCGCTGCAGGCAGCCGCCACCTCGTGGCGGTACCAGAAAGAAGGAAGTCTTCGATGTTCCTCTCAGACGGGCTCTATCTGCCCACCCATCGCCCTTTGCCGGCGTCGCAGGTCGAACGGATCAGGCGCTCGGCCAACAACAATCGCCGGCCCGTCAGCCTGGTTGCGCCGTTCACGCCGACATGGTGGCTCCTGGTTGCCGGCGCCTTGGTGGCCGCCGCAGCGATCGCTGCCCAGCTCTCCTGAAAGGCAGGAGATGACCATGCAAAGTTTCCCCATTCTCCTTGACGCAACCGCCCTTCACCGCTTCGTCGTCGGGCGGGACGGCGAAGGCCACTGGATCGCGCGTGACGAGGAGGGCCAGACCGGCGGCGTTTTTGCCGACAGGAATTCCGCCGTGCGTTTCGC
>NZ_JBAZUD010000245.1:0-3697 GCF_041661565.1 Mesorhizobium sp. | reverse complement strand
AGCACCACCAGCCTGGGTTTCAGGATCATGGCCCGCGCAATGGCGATGCGCTGCCGCTGTCCGCCGGAGAATTCGTGCGGGTAGCGGTTGCGGGCGTTGGGGTCCAGGCCAACCTCCAGCAACGCTTCGACCGCGCGCTGATCGCGCTGCTTGCCTGATAAATGAGGCTCGTGCACCAGAAGCCCTTCGGTGACGACCTGGCCGACGGTCATGCGCGGCGACAGCGAGCCGAACGGATCCTGGAACACCAGCTGCATCTCGCGGCGTAGCGGCCGCATCGCCTGGCGATCGGCGGTGGAAATGTCACGGTCGCCGAACCGGATCAGCCCGTCGCTCGGCAGCAGCCTTAGCAGCGCGCGGCCAAGGGTGGACTTGCCAGAGCCGGATTCGCCGACGATGCCGATGGTCTGGTTGCGCTGCAGCCGGATCGAGATGTGGTCGACGGCACGCAGCATCAGCGGCTCGCCGGCGAGAAAGCCGCCGCCGATTCTGAACGTCACTTCGACATTCCTGCCTTCGAGCAGAACCGGGGCATTGGCGGGCGGCGGGGCTTTGGTGCCCGTCGGCTCGGCCGCCAGCAGCATCTTGGTGTAGGCGTGCTGAGGATTGACGAAGATGGCTTCCGCCTCGCCCTCCTCCACGACCTCGCCCTGCCGCATGACATAGACCCGATCGGCAAAGCGCCGGACTATGCCGAGATCGTGCGTGATGAAGACGATCGCCATGCCGAGCTTGCGCTGCAATTCGGCCAGCAGCATCAGGATCTGCGCCTGGATGGTGACGTCGAGCGCCGTCGTCGGCTCATCGGCGATCAGGATATCAGGGTCGTTGGCGAGCGCCATGGCGATCATGACGCGCTGGCGCTGGCCGCCCGACATTTCGTGCGGATAGGATTTCATCCGCCGTTCGGGGTCGGGAATCTGCACCAGGCGCAGCAGCTTCAGCGCCTCTTCCCGCGCCTCTGCGGCATTCAGGCCGCGATGCCGGCGGATCGGCTCCATCAGCTGGTTGCCGATCGAATAGAGGGGATCGAGCGAGGTCATCGGTTCCTGGAAGATCATGCTGATCCTGGCGCCGCGGACCTTGTTGAGCTCCGATTTGCTCAGCGTCAGAAGGTTACGGCCACGGTAGTCGACAGTGCCCGTCGCTTCGCCGTTGGAGGCCAGCAGGCTCATCGCCGCCATCATCGTCTGGCTTTTGCCGGAGCCGGATTCGCCGACCACCGCGACCGTTTCGCCGGCATTGACATGGATGTTGATGCCCTTGACCGCCTCGACCGCGCCATCGAGGGTGCGAAAGCGGACGCGCAGGTCCTTGACGCTGAGGATCGTTTCGGGAGTTTCCATCTCGGCGATCCCCATTATCGATCTCTCGGGTCGAGCGCGTCGCGCAGGCCGTCGCCGACGAAGTTGAGGGCAAACAGCGTCGAGACGAGGAAGAAAGCCGGGAACAGCAAAAGCCAGTTGGCGGTGCCGATGTTCTTGGCGCCGACCGAAATCAGCACACCCCAGCTGGTCATCGGCTCCTGCACGCCTAACCCCAGAAACGACAGGAAGCTCTCCAGGATAATGACCTGCGGCACCAGCAGCGTCATGTAAATCACCACCGGGCCGAGCAGGTTGGGGATGACATGGCGGATCAGGATGCCACGCTGGCCGACGCCCATCGCCTCCGCCGCCTGGACATATTCCTGGCGGCGGATCGACAGCGCCTGGCCGCGCACGATGCGCGCCATGTCGAGCCAAAGCACGGCTCCTACCGCCAGGAACATCAGCACGAAGTCGCGGCCGAAGAACACAACCAGCATGATGACGAAGAAGATGAAGGGCAAGGAATAGAGCACGTCGACGATGCGCATCATCACCTCGTCGACCTTGCCGCCAGCGAAGCCGGCGGCGGCGCCGTAGAGCACGCCAATGACGACGGCTACGACGCCGGCGAGCAGGCCGATGGCAAGCGAGATCCGCCCAGCCATCAGCGTGCGCGACAGAAGATCGCGACCGGTGTTGTCGGTGCCGAACAGGAAATACTGCTGCTTGATCGAGGCGCTCATCGTCACTTCCAGACCGTCGGGCGACTTTTTCTCGATCCTGGTATCGTCGAAGGCATCGGACCGGTCGAGGTAGCGGATGTTGCGGTCGTCGATCGGCTTGGTCGACGTGACGGTGACGAAAACCTGGCTGCCTTGCTGGTGCCACTCCTTGATGTCGACCCGCATGCGCTTGATGGCGTCCGTGAGTGCGCCCTGGATCATCTCGGGCTTCGGATAGGCCGACAGGCTTGGCGGCATGCGCACATAGTCGGCATAGATGGTCGTGTATTGATGCGGCACGAACCAGGGACCGCAGACGCTGATCAGCGCGATCAGCGCGAGGTAGCACAGGCTGAACATGGCGGCGCGATTGGCCTTGAGGCGCGCCCAGGCATCGCCCCAGAGCGAGCGGCCAACGATGGCGGGAGCCGTGGCTGCGATATCAGTCATAGCGCACCCTCGGGTCGACGACCGCGTACATGACGTCGACGATCAGGTTGAAGACGATGGTGAAGATGGCGATCACCACCACCGTGCCCATCACCAGCGTGTAGTCGCGGTTGAGCGCCGCATCGACGAAATAACGGCCAACTCCCGGGATCGAGAAGATCGTCTCGACAATCACCGAGCCGGTCAACAGGGCCGCGGCAGCCGGTCCGGTGAAGGACACGATCGGCAGGATGGCGCCGCGCAGCGCATGCTTGACCACCACCGACCAGTCGGAGAGGCCGAGCGCGCGCGCCGTGCGGATATGATGGGAGCGCAGCGATTCGATCATCGAGCCGCGCATCAGGCGAGCGACGATAGCGATCTGCGGCAGTGCGAGCGTCAGGATCGGGCCGATCTTGTTAATGAGAGCGCCATCGCCCCAGCCGCCGATCGGCAGCAGCCTCCAGGTCAGTCCGAACACAAGCTGGATCACCGGAGCGATAACGAAGGTGGGGATGGTGCTGCCGGCGGTCGCCAGCGCGATCACCGTATAGTCGCCGACCCTGTTCTGGTTGAGCGCGGCGATGGTGCCGAGCACGCTGCCCAGCAACAGCGCGAGGATGAGCGCCGAGGCGCCGAGTTGGACCGAAATGGGCAGGCCCTTGGCGAACAGTTCGGTGACGGTGAAATCGGGCATGTTGTAGCTGGGCCCGAAATTGCCGCGCAGCAGGTTGCCGAGGTAATGGACGAATTGCAGCCAGAGCGGATCGTTGAGGCCGAACTGGGCTTCAAGATTGGCCTTGATCTCGGGGCTCAGCCCTCGCTCCTGGTTGAATGGCCCTCCTGGCGCGACGCGCATCAGGAAGAACGCCATCGTCACGATGACGAACAGCGTCGGAATGGCGGTCAGAAGCCGCCGGAATACGTATCGCAGCATCGGTGCCCCGCTTGATCCGGAGGACGCTCGCCCATTTGGGCGATTGCATTCCAGTCTGCAAATCCTCGCGCCGGCTTTCGGAAAATCGATTTCGCTTCCGGGCCGATGCGACGACAAACCAGACCGCAGCGCACTCGGGTGAGCCGCGGTCCGGCCAAGGATCAGTCCTTGAAGATGAAGCGAGACGGATGGATGTCCATCACATTGTCGGTGAAGCCATGCAGCTTCGAGGACACGATGTCGTGGTAGCTGTAGTAGAGGAGCGGGATCTGGCCGACCTCGTCGATGAGGACCCGCTC
>NZ_JBAZUD010000244.1:0-3842 GCF_041661565.1 Mesorhizobium sp. | reverse complement strand
AGCGTGGTGCTCGCGCTCTGGATCGAGGTGCGCTTCGAAGCGCCCTACTGGGTGCATCTGTTCACGACCTTGCCGTTCATGCTTCTGACGTGCATCCCGCCATTGCGGCCGCTGAAGGGATGGCTGGTGGCCAGCCAGTATTTCTACAAGGCGGAGGAAGGCCGGATGGTCACGCCCCTGATCCCGTCGTCATCCGCCATGGCGGCCGGTTCGACAGCCGGATTGCATGGCGACGACAGGCGGTGACGAATGTCGCCGCGGCCCCCACGATGAGGGTTGAACGGCGGGTCCGGCCACGGCTATAGGCACTGGATGGAATGGCCCCTGCCCGCTGATTTTTCGCCTGAGGCCGTCGCGGCGATCCGGACGCGGCTCGATCTGGCGCGCACCCAAGGGATAACGATCCTGTGCGCCATCGAAAGCGGCAGCCGGGCCTGGGGTTTCCCGTCCCCCGACAGCGACTACGACTGCCGCTTTGTCTATGTCAGGCCTGTCGCAGACCATCTCGTGCTGGAGCAGGCGCGCGACGTAATCGAGTTCCCGATCGAAGGCGAGATCGACGCTGGCGGCTGGGATCTGCGCAAAGCCCTGCGCCTGGCGCTCGGTGGCAATGCCGTCATCGTGGAATGGGCAAAGTCACCAATCGTCTATGAGGAAGACGCAGGGTTTCGCGGACGCCTTCTCGACGTGCTGGCTCAAATAGTCGATCCGGCAAAGGTGGCGCATCACTACCTCGGGCTCGCGCGCTCGCATGTCGCCAAGATCGGCAGTTTCTCCGGCGAGGTGAAGCTGAAGAAGCTGTTCTACCTGATCCGCCCGCTGGTGGCACTCGACTGGATGGAGCAGAGCGAGTTCACCAGCCTGCCGCCGATGAACCTTGGCCAATGTCTCGATCAGACCGAGATACCCGCGCCTGCAAGGACGGAAATCCGTGACCTGATCGAGCGAAAAAGCCGGACGCGGGAGATGGGGTCCGGTCTCATCCCGACCGCAATCGCGCACTATCTCGAAGCGCGCTATGGCCATCACCAGATGAACCTTGCCATCGTGGTACGCGACAAGGTTCGCCAGGCGCGCGCCAATGCGCTCGCAACAGAGTTCTACCGCCAGGAGGCTGAGCGTCAATGAGCGATGACCTTCCCATCCTTTCCCCTGTCGAGGCACGTGTGCTCGGCTGCCTGATCGAGAAGAAGGAGCTGACGCCCGACGTCTATCCGCTGACGCTCAACAGCGCCCACGCCGCCGCCAACCAGAAGACGGCGCGCGAGCCGGTGATGGCGCTGGAACAGACAGAGGTGCACCGGGGTCTGAAGCTGCTCGAACAGAAGGGGCTGGTGCGGCAGATGTTCGGCTCGCGCGTCGAGCGCTACGAGCACCAGATGGCGCAGCGTTTCTCGCTGACCACGCCGCAGACCGCCTTGCTCGGTCTGCTCCTGTTGCGCGGGCCGCAGACGGCGCATGAACTCCTGGCACGGGCCGAGCGCATGGCGCGGTTCTCGTCGATCGAAGATATGCGCGCCGAGCTCGACATGCTGATCGGCCGTCGGCCACCGCTGATCCAGGAAATTCCGCGCGGCCCGGGCCAGCGCGAGGACCGCTACGTGCACCTCCTCGCCGGAGCGGTCGACGTTGCGGCGCTGTCGGCGCAACGCAGCGCGCCAACCATGCCTCAATCCGATCTCGAAGCAAGATTGGAGGCGCTGGAGCAGGAAGTCGCCGCGCTCCGCGCCCGCCTCGATGCGCTGGGCGCCTGAGGCCGTCGGCGATCGTTCGACGCGCTATCGCCCAAGGTCCCTACAATCGGCAACGAAAACGCCGGCGTTCGGGCCGGCGTTCTTCTCATTGCTCACTCGTTCGGTTCAGCCAAGCCTGGCGCTGAGCGAAAGCTTGATCGCGCCGAGCGCCTTGGAGACCGGGCATTCGGCCTTGGCTTTTTCGGCCAGTTCCTTGAACTTCGCCTCATCGATGCCAGGCACCTTGCCAACCAGCGTGATGGCGCTGCCGGTGATGCCGGTGCCGGGAACCAGCGTCACCACCGCCTTGGCGTCGAGCTCGGTGGCGGGCGTGCCGTTTTCGGCCAGGAAATGCGACAGCTGCATGGCATAGCAGCCGGCATGCGCGGCAGCGATCAGTTCTTCGGGATTGGTGCCGGATTTGCCGCTCTCATCCTCGAGGCGCGCCTTGAACGAATAGGGCGTGGCCTTCAAGGTCCCGCTCTGGGTGTTGATTGTCCCGGTGCCCTCTTTCAGATTGCCTTTCCAGATGGCGTTTGCTGCGCGGTCCATGAATTCCTCCTAGCTGTCGTGGCTCGTTGTCCGGGCCCGGCCCGGTATCCGCTCAACATAGCGCGTCCGGACACGAAGGCCACCGTGGCCTTTGGCACGACGCGTCCGAAGACCGAACTCTTCGAAAAAATGCCGGTGCGAAAATGTCGGCTCCTGTCGGCCTCGACCGTCCTGCGGGGCGCCATGGTTCCCGTGGCCGGATGGAGGTTCACATGAACGACCTTTCCTTCGCGCTGTGGAAGGAGACAGGCCACGAGGTCGGCCGACATGATCTCCGGCTGTATCCGCCGCCGGCCGGTGTCGCCAGGTTGCTGGCCGCCGCTGTCGCCATCGGGGTCGCGGCATGGCTTCTCGACCATGCGGCGGCGATCGAAGGCAAGGCCGGCACGCTCGTCACCGCATCCGATATGGTTTGTCACAGGAAGGAGACTGGAAATGAAATATATGTGCCTGGTCTATGGCGAGGAAAAAGATCTCCACGCGCTCACCGCCGAGCGGGGCGCCAAGCTCGACGCCGATTCGCTGGCCTATGACAGGGCGTTGGACCAACAAGGCAAGCTGATCGTTGCAGAGGCGCTGCAATCGGTAAAGACCGCCAGGACCGTGCGACGGCGCAACGGCAAGAGGCTGGTCACGGACGGCCCGTTCGCCGAAACCAAGGAGCAATTGCTCGGCTTCGTCATGATCGAGGCCCGGGACATCGAAGAGGCGCTGGACATCGCCGCCGGCATTCCGCTGGCCGAACTCGGTACCATCGAAGTGCGGGCGATCTACGACGTGCCTGGGTCATAGCAGAAGCCTGCCGTTGGTTTGTTCCATCGTCACCGGTCATACCGGCCCTGCGCCGCACCTCTATAAACAGGTCCGGACCGCCGCGAAGGCAGGAGTGAATGCAGCGGAAGCGACCTCCCGCGCGCGAAGCAATCGCTTGCGTCGAATGTCGGAATTGGGCGCCAACTCAGCGCATTTCATCACCACGCCCCCATTACGACCAGTGTAGATTAATGGTCAGGCATTTGACTGGAGGAGAATATGAATGCGGGGTCATTGCTTGTGCAGCGCTATTGCTTTTGAGGTCGTTGGCTCAGCGCAGTCCTGCGTCGCCTGTCATTGTGAAAGTTGTAGGCGGCAATGTTCCGCGCCGATGACCACCTACATTGGCGTCTTGGACGGCCAATGGCGATGGTTGGGCAAGCCACCGAAGGTATTCAATTCTTCTCCCGGTGTAGAAAGAACATTTTGCGATCACTGTGGCACGCCTCTTTCCTTCCGCTCAAAGAACATGTCTCACGTCATGCATTTCTTTGCCGCAGCGATGGAGGAGCCGGAAAAATTTACGCCAACGCTGCATGTCGCTTTTGAGGAGAAGCTCCCTTGGCTGCAACTCGCCGACGGGCTGCCGACACGAGTTGGGCCTGATTATACGAAAGGCTAGATCGCCTCGCCCTTCAACAGTCGTGGCGTATCGGCTGACAGTCCCGACGCCTGGCGGATGAAAAAATCCTTCAGGCGCGGCATGCGTTCGACGAGGCCCAGGCCGATATCGCGGACGGTGCG
>NZ_JBAZUD010000243.1:0-3890 GCF_041661565.1 Mesorhizobium sp. | reverse complement strand
CACTTTCGCGAAGATTTCAAGCCGGCGCCGGTCGCCGAAGCAGCAGAATAGGAGCCTCCATGGGTCTCGTTCAGGAAATCGACTACGGCACGCCGGCCTCGAGCTCGCAGAAGCAGGTGACGCTGACGGTCGACGGATTCACCGTAACGGTGCCGGAAGGCACGTCGATCATGCGCGCCTCGATGGAGGCCGGCATCGCCATCCCGAAGCTGTGCGCCACCGATATGGTCGACGCCTTCGGCTCCTGCCGGCTCTGCCTGGTCGAGATCGACGGCCGCAACGGCACGCCCTCCTCCTGCACGACGCCGGTGGCGCCGGGCATGGTGGTGCATACCCAGACCGGCCGTCTCAAGGATATCCGCCGCGGCGTGATGGAGCTCTACATCTCCGATCATCCGCTCGACTGCCTGACCTGCGCGGCCAATGGCGATTGCGAGTTGCAGACGCAAGCCGGTGTCGTTGGCCTGCGCGATGTGCGCTATGGCTACGAAGGCGACAACCACGTCTTCAAGAAGAACGACGGCGCCGAGAACTTCAAATGGATGGCGAAGGACGAGTCCAACCCGTACTTCACCTATGACCCGTCGAAATGCATCGTCTGCTCGCGCTGCGTGCGCGCATGCGAGGAGGTGCAGGGCACCTTCGCGCTGACGATCGAGGGCCGTGGCTTCGGCAGCCGCGTTTCGCCGGGCATGCATGAGCTGTTCATCGACTCGGAGTGTGTGTCCTGCGGCGCCTGCGTGCAGGCCTGCCCGACGGCGACCCTGACGGAAAAGTCGGTGATCCAGATCGGCCAGCCGGAGCACTCCGTGGTCACCACCTGCGCTTATTGCGGCGTCGGCTGCTCGTTCAAGGCCGAGATGCGCGGCGACGAACTGGTGCGCATGGTGCCCTACAAGGACGGCAAGGCCAATCGCGGCCACTCCTGCGTCAAGGGCCGCTTCGCCTATGGCTATTCGACCCACAAGGACCGCATCCTCAACCCGATGATCCGCGAGAAGATCACCGACCCCTGGCGCGAAGTGTCGTGGGAAGAGGCGCTCACCCACACCGCCAATGAATTCCGCCGCATCCAGTACCAGTATGGCCGCACCGCGATCGGCGGCATTACCTCGTCGCGCTGCACGAATGAGGAAACCTACCTGGTGCAGAAGCTGATCCGCCAGGGCTTCCGCAACAACAATGTCGACACCTGCGCCCGCGTCTGCCACTCGCCGACGGGGTATGGCCTCGGCCAGACCTTCGGCACCTCGGCTGGAACGCAAGATTTCGATTCCGTCGAGCACACCGATGTCGTCATGGTCATCGGCGCCAATCCGGCAGCGGCGCATCCGGTCTTCGCCTCGCGGCTGAAGAAGCGGCTGCGCCAGGGCGCGAAGCTGATCGTGCTCGACCCGCGCCGCACGGAGATGGTCAAGTCGCCGCACGTCGAGGCCGCACACCACTTGCCGCTCAAGCCCGGCACTAATGTCGCGGTGATCACGTCGCTGGCGCATGTCATCGTCACCGAAGGGCTGTTCGACGAAGCCTTCATCCGCGAACGCTGCGACTGGGACGAGTTCCAGGATTGGGCGACCTTCGTGGCGCTGCCGGAAAACAGCCCGGAAGTCGTCGGCAAGCTCGCCAATGTCGACCCGGAAGAGATTCGCGGCGCGGCGCGGCTGTTCGCACGCGGCGGCAATGGTGCGATCTACTACGGCCTCGGCGTGACGGAACACAGCCAGGGTTCGACCACCGTGATCGCCATCGCCAACCTCGCCATGGCGACCGGCAATGTCGGCCGCCCGGGCGTCGGCGTGAACCCGTTGCGCGGCCAGAACAATGTGCAGGGTTCCTGCGACATGGGCTCGTTCCCGCACGAGCTTCCCGGCTATCGCCACGTCTCCGGCGACGCGGTGCGCGACATCTATGAGAGCCTGTGGGGCGTGAAGCTTGACGACGAGCCCGGCCTGCGCATCCCCAACATGCTGGACGCCGCCGTCGACGGGACGTTCAAGGGCCTTTACGTGCAGGGCGAGGACATATTGCAGTCCGACCCCGACACCAAGCATGTCGCGGCCGGCCTCGCCGCCATGGAATGCGTGGTCGTGCATGACCTGTTCCTCAACGAAACCGCGAACTACGCGCATGTCTTCCTGCCCGGTTCGACCTTCCTCGAGAAGGACGGCACCTTCACCAATGCCGAGCGCCGGATCAACCGCGTGCGCAAGGTGATGGCGCCGAAGAACGGCCTGGCCGACTGGGAAGTGACACAGAAACTCGCCCAGACGATGGGGTTGAACTGGAACTATCAGCATCCGTCCGAAATCATGGACGAGATCGCCAAGACGACACCGAGCTTCGCCAGCGTGTCCTACGACTTTCTGGAAAAGATGGGCTCGGTGCAGTGGCCCTGCAACGAGAAGGCGCCGGAAGGCACGCCGATCATGCATATTGACGGCTTCGTGCGCGGCAAGGGCAAGTTCATCCGCACCGAGTATGTGGCAACGGACGAGAGGACCGGTCCCCGCTTCCCGCTGCTGCTGACCACCGGGCGCATCCTCAGCCAGTACAATGTCGGCGCGCAGACAAGGCGCACCGAGAACATCGTCTGGCACAGCGAGGATAGGCTCGAGATCCACCCGCACGACGCCGAGAACCGTGGCCTGCGCGATGGCGACTGGGTGCGGCTGACCAGCCGCTCGGGCGAGACGACGCTGCGGGCGCTGATCACCGACCGGGTGTCGCCCGGCGTGGTCTACACGACCTTCCACCATCCCGACACGCAGGCCAACGTGATCACCACCGACTTCTCCGACTGGGCGACGAACTGTCCGGAGTACAAGGTGACGGCGGTGCAGGTGGGCGCCTCCAACGGTCCGTCGGAATGGCAGCGCGAGTATGACGAGCAGGCCAAGCACAGCCGCCGCATCGCGACGCTGGAAGCGGCGGAGTAAGCTTCGCAACCTCGCCTTCGGACAATGAAGGCGAGGTTGCATCGACGGAGGATCGGCGTGACTCGTAACGAAGCCTACGAACTGCTCCTTCGCCTTTGTGAGAAGCAAGGCGCCGACTTGGATCGTTTTCTAAGCGATATTCAGGGACGTGCTGCTGCGGATGATTTCGACAAGCTCCGGAGCATCGTTGGCACAATAATGGGAAATGGACACTATGCGGCTTTCGAAGCCATCGCACATGACGTTCCTGAGCTGACTCCCATTTGGATGAAGCGAAGCTGATGCGCCCACGCCCTCCCATTTCCCAAATCTCACGTCTCGCTCACCGTGCGAGCGGCACCGCAACCGCCAACCGCATGGTGCCGGAAGAGACGCCGATAGCGTTCTCCTTCGCCGGAACCACTCACGCGGTGATGATGGCGAGCCCGGCGGATTTCGAGGATTTCGCGCTCGGCTTTTCGTTGACCGAAGGCATCATCGCCTCGCCCGACGAAATCGAGGCGATCGACGTCGAGGATCACGGCGCCGGCATCGATATCCAGATCCGCTTGAGGGACACCGCCAACACGCGCTTCGAGGCGCGCCGTCGCCGGCTGGCCGGGCCGGTCGGCTGCGGCCTGTGCGGCATCGAATCGATCGAGGAAGCAATGCGCTCTGTCGACGCCGTTGGTGCGTCAAGACTTACGCTCGATGCCGGTGACGTCGTCCGCTCCGTCAGGCTGCTGTCCAAAGTGCAGCCGTTGCACGCCGAGACCGGAGCCGTGCATGCCGCCGGCTTCTATGTTCCGGGCAAGGGCATCGTCATGGCGCGCGAGGATGTCGGCCGCCATAACGCGCTCGACAAGCTGGCCGGCGCCCTGGCCAAGGCCGGTATCGACGGCGCCTCGGGAGCCGTGGTCGTGACGTCACGCGTCTCCGTCGAGATGGTGCAAAAGACGGCGGCCATAGGTTCAG
>NZ_JBAZUD010000242.1:0-3899 GCF_041661565.1 Mesorhizobium sp. | reverse complement strand
TGGGGCGCGCGAGCCATTGTTCGAATGGCTCGAAGATTGCGCCAACGCGCTGGTCGAGGCGATCATCGCCATCACCTCCGTCATCGACATCGAAGCGATCGTTCTCGACAGCATCCTGCCGCGGCCTATCCATCTTGAGCTGCTGGCGAGGGTGCAGACCCAGTTCAACCGGACCAGCGCGCTTGGCATCGTGGCGCCCGAAATCGTGTCGGGACAGTTCGGCCCCGAGGCGTCACCGATCGGCGCGGCCATGCTGCCATTCTCGGCGCTGCTGGCCCCCGACAGCGGCGTGCTGATGATCGGCAAGGACAGGACAATGTTGCTGGGCAGCCTCTCGAGGCTTGCCGGCCAGAGGTGACGGGCAAGATGCTCGCTGTCTGTATGCAGGCAGATGCGCTGCGACTTAGAACAGTGAGTGATTTCAAAGGAAACGATGGTGCTGCGAGAGAGGATTGAACTCTCGACCTCTCCCTTACCAAGGGAGTGCTCTACCACTGAGCTACCGCAGCCGCTGATGGCGGGGCTTCTGCCATATCGAACCGGCAAGCGCAAGGCCAAGAACCGCGCATCCGTGAAAGCCTTGCCGGATCGCTTTCGATGACATGGCCGTGCCACAATGTTGGCTATCCCTCGTTGTTGGGGCGGCGGTTGCCTGCCGGGACGGGACGATGAACGACAAGACAATTTCGCCGAAAAGGAACGGGCCAGCGAAAAAGGGCCGCGAGGGCCGGCTGGCCGAGCAATTGCGCGCCAATCTGCAGAAGCGCAAGGCGCAGGCGCGATCGCGACGCAGCGGCGAGCCCGATCAGCGGCCGGATGGGCTGACCGCTTCGAAGGAACCGCAAGAAATCTGACCGGATCGTCAACTCTTGGACCATAGCCGGCGAAATCCTATTTCTTGAACCGGATTGGCCAATGGTCTAGACGGGCCGATACTCAAACGATTGAACCGGCCTTCTGGCCGAGAGGGACGCTCTTCCATGGATCGCATCAGAATTGTCGGCGGCAACAAGCTTGCCGGGAGCATTCCGATCTCGGGCGCGAAAAACGCAGCCCTGCCGCTGATGATCGCGTCGCTCTTGACCGACGACACGCTGACGCTCGAAAACGTGCCGCATCTGGCCGATGTCGAGCAGTTGATCCGCATTCTTGGCAATCACGGCGTCGACTACTCGGTCAATGGCCGCCGCGAGAAGCAGAACGAGGGCTATTCGCGCACCATCAACTTCTCCGCCCGCAACATCGTCGACACGACGGCGCCCTACGAGCTGGTGTCGAAGATGCGGGCCTCGTTCTGGGTGATCGGCCCGCTGCTGGCCCGCATGGGCGAGGCCAAGGTGTCGCTGCCCGGCGGCTGCGCCATCGGCACGCGCCCGGTCGACCTGTTCCTCGAGGGCCTGCAGGTGCTGGGCGCCGACATCGACGTCGATACCGGCTATGTCATCGCCAAAACCCGGCACGGCCGCCTTGTCGGCAACCGCTATGTATTCCCCAAGGTGTCGGTCGGCGCCACCCATGTGCTGATGATGGCGGCATCGCTGGCCAAGGGCGAGACGGTGCTGGAAAACGCCGCCTGCGAGCCCGAGATCGTCAACCTCGCCGAATGCCTCAATGCCATGGGCGCCAGGATCTTTGGCGCGGGCACACCGACCATCACCATCGACGGCGTCGAATCGCTGTCGGGGGCGCGCGTGCGCGTCATCCCCGACCGCATCGAGACCGGCACCTATGCCATGGCCGTCGCCATGACCGGCGGCGACGTCGTGCTCGAAGGCGCGCGGCCGGAGCTGCTGCAGTCCGCGCTCGACGTGATTGCCCAGACGGGCGCCGAGATCACGCCGACCAATTCGGGCATCCGCGTCAGGCGCAATGGCGCCGGCATTTCACCCGTCGACGTGACGACGGCGCCGTTCCCGGCCTTCCCGACCGACCTGCAGGCGCAGTTCATGGGCCTGATGACGATGGCCAAGGGCAGGTCGCGCATCACCGAGACGATCTTCGAGAACCGCTTCATGCATGTGCAGGAACTGGCCCGGCTTGGCGCCCACATCACGCTTTCGGGCCAGACGGCGATCGTCGACGGCGTGCCGAAGCTGAAAGGCGCCCCGGTCATGGCGACCGATCTTCGCGCTTCGGTTTCGCTGGTCATCGCCGGGCTGGCGGCGGAAGGCGAGACCACGGTCAACCGCGTCTACCATCTCGACCGCGGCTTCGAGCGGCTTGAGGAAAAACTGTCCAACTGCGGCGCGGTGATCGAACGGATCTCGGCTTAACAATCGCGCCCGGGAAGCGCCAGTCGCCGAAGTCAGCGCCGCCCCTCACCTGCCTGCCGGCATCTTCTCCCCGTGAGTGACGGGGAGAAGGGGCTGCCCGCAGTGCCGGCTCGCAACTTCCGATATTGGCGAATCCTCAGCAAAGGGCGATGAGAGGCAGCGCCAACCGAAGCTGTTGGCGCGGTTGCAGCGGGCGGCAAGACCGGCGAATTTCCTGGCTGGCCACGATCTTTTCCGAAAACCGGTTTCCACTTTCCGGGATCATGCTCTAACAGAGGGTCAACCGCAAACTTTCAGGTGCGAAATCCGCATGACAGCCCTCAAGCTTATCGCGCTCGATGACCAGGACCTGAGCATCGTCTCGGCCCATGTCCAGGACGCCGTGATGAAGGTCTCGGACCTCGAATACCTGCCATCGGCCAAGCGTTTCGTGCTGACCATGAACCGTTTCGTCTGGGAGGCGAAATCCGGCCTGTTCAGCCAGCACAATGAGCGGCGCCAGGCCGTTCTGCATTTCGACCGGGTGCTCGGCGCCAAGACCAACGGCATCCCCCGCGACAAGCCGGCAGAGGTCCTGTCCTTGCTGGCGATCAGCTTCATCGAGATCAGCAAGCCGGCCGGCATCGTGGAGCTGGTGTTCTCGGGCGGCGGCACCATCATGCTCGACGTCGAGTGCATCGAAGCCCGCCTGGCCGATGTCGGCGGCGCCTGGGAAGCCACGTCGCGTCCGGTCCACAGGGCCTGAGCATCCGATGGCCATTACGCTTCGCCAGTCCGACGCCGATTTCGAGCAGCGTTTCGCCGCCTTCCTGACGACCAAGCGGGAAGTGTCCGAGGATGTCGACGCCGCCGTGCGCCAGATCATTTCGCGCGTGCGCGCCGAGGGCGACGCGGCGCTGATCGACTACACGCGCAAATTCGATCGCTTCGATCTCGGCGGCCCGGGAATCGCCGTATCGAAGGACGACATCGCGCGGGCCCATGCGCAAGCCGACCCAAGGACGATCGAGGCGCTGGAATTCGCGCGCGACCGCATCCGGTCCCACCATGAGCGGCAGCGTCCGAAGGACGATCGCTACACAGATGCCGCCGGCGTCGAGCTCGGCTGGCGCTGGACCGCGATCGAGGCGGTCGGGCTCTATGTTCCGGGCGGCACTGCGAGCTATCCAAGCTCGGTGCTGATGAACGCCGTGCCCGCAAGGGTAGCCGGGGTCGAGCGCGTCGTCATGGTCGTGCCGGCGCCCGGCGGCGTCATCAATCCTTTGGTGCTGGTGGCGGCGGACATCGCCGGCGTGTCGGAGATCTACCGTATCGGCGGCGCGCAGGCGATCGCCGCCCTTGCCCATGGCACCGAAACCATTCGGCCCGTCGCCAAGATCGTCGGCCCCGGAAACGCTTATGTGGCGGCAGCCAAGCGCCAGGTCTTCGGCACGGTCGGCATCGACATGATCGCCGGCCCCTCGGAGGTGCTGGTCGTTGCCGACGGCGGCAACGACCCGGACTGGATCGCCGCCGACCTGCTGGCTCAGGCCGAGCACGATGCCTCGGCGCAGTCGATCCTCATCACCGACGATCCGGCCTTCGGCATCGCCGTCGAACAGGCGATCGAGCGCCAGTTGCTGAGCC
>NZ_JBAZUD010000241.1:0-3935 GCF_041661565.1 Mesorhizobium sp. | reverse complement strand
GTGCGTAGCGGCTACACCAAGGCGCGTCCGGCGATCACCGAATTCCTCAGCCGCATCGGCCGTCGCAAGCTGGTCATGCCGATCTACGGCGCGCTTGTTGCGACTCCCGACGGGCTGGCTTTCGCCGGGGAAGTTTTCGCCAAGGCGCGCCCGGCCTATCACCCGATCACGATTGGTTCGGTGGAAAAGACCCTGGCCGAAGCCAAGGCCAAGGCCAAGGCCGAGGCCAAGCCTTGAGCTGATGGCGAGAAAGCACGTTGCGTTAGCGGTATCGCTGGGACTGGCCCTGACCACGCTGGGCGTGGCGGGGGCCATGCCTGGGCGCGTTCTGGACGCCGAGTTTGCGCGGCAGCGCTGGCTGGCCGGCGCCAGCGTGCACTCCGTGCGCGTTGGCGACCATCGCTGGACCTACCTGGAAGCAGGCCAGGGTCCGTTGATCGTGCTGTTGCACGGCTTCACCGGCGCCAAGGAGAACTGGCTGCCCCTGATGCGCGAGTTGGCCAGGACGCATCGGGTCATCGCTCCCGATCTGCCGGGCTGGGGCGAGAGCGAACGCCGGGCCGACGAAAGCTACGGACCCAGCGAACAGGTCGAGCGAATTGCGCAATTCCTGCGCCACTTCAACGAGCGACCGGCGCTGGTCGTCGGTCACTCGATGGGCGGCCAATTTCTCGGCTTGCTCGGCGCGCGGCATCCGGACCTGGTCGGACCGATCGCCTTGATGTCGTCGGCCGGCGTCAGGTTCGAGGAAAATTCCTTCGGCCGCGAAGTCATGGCCGGCCGCAATCCGTTCGAAGTGCGCACGCGCGCCGAATTGCATCGTTACCTGGGCATCGTGTTCGAGGATCCGCCATTCGTGCCCTGGCCCGCCGATGAGGCGATGGTGCGCAAGCGGCGGCTGGACGTGCAGTTCGAACAGAAGGTGCTCGATTCGATCGGCCGGGGTCCCGAGGCATTCACGCTGGAGTCCGAAATGGGCCGGATTCGTGCGCCGGTGCTGTTGCTCTGGTGCCGCGATGATCGCGTCATCGACGTCAGCGCCGCGGAAATTTTCCATCGCGGTCTGGCGCAGAGCCAGACCGTGCTGTTCGCCGGCTGCGGGCACATGCCGATGATGGCGCAACCCGGCAACGTCGCCGCGGCCTTGCGCGAGTTCATCGACACCCATTCGGCGGAAGTCACGCCTATCGGCAGCTCCGCGCAGCGCCTGGCTGGGCGCGGTTAGCGTGGGAAATCGCGGCTAAAGCCGCGAAGCACATGGATGTGCGAGTGCCGCGTGAGGCACGATGCCGCAAGCGGCCTCCTACAGGCGGCGGCCCGCGCCGAGGCCGCGCTGCGCATCAGCAGCATGTCGACGATGCCGATTCGGCTGGACGGATCGAAGCCAACTTGTCCGTCGAAGTCCACGCGCGGGTTCTCGAATGTGCCGAACAACTGGTCCCACAATGGCAAGTCGCCGTAGTTGCGCGCATGCCGGTCCCGTTCGTGATGCAGACAATGCGATTCCGGACGCGGGATCACATAGCCCAACCAGCGCGGCGTGCGGATGTTCCAGTGCTGGAACAGGCTGAGCAGCGCCGAGATCACACCCACCAATGCAGCCGCCATCGGCGTCAGGCCAAGCAAGTAAACGCTGGAGCTTGTGCTCGCCGACACCTTCACCAGGACTTCCAGCGGGTGCGCAACGTACGCGCCCAATATGTCCACGCGCAACGCGCTGTGGTGCAGTTGATGCGTGGCGCGCCACAACCAGTCGAAGCGGTGTTCGGCGCGATGAAACCAATACAACAGAAACGTCGCGGCCAGCAGACCCGGCACGACTCCGAGCATGCCCAGGCCGCTCAGATCGAGCCAGCGGCCGGTCTGGAGTCCCGCCAAAGGCAGAAGCAGGGGCGTCAGTGCGCCGATCGCCATCACCAGGAGGAAGAACAGTGTGCCGGTGAGCGCCCATCGGCGCACTGGCTCGAACTGCCTGACGGCAATCCGGGATTCAATGGCGAGCAGGACCAGGAATGCCGCGGGCACGACCAGGCCGACCAAGACTTCAGGTTTCATGACGCCGTCCGATCGCAGCAGAGTGGCACCATCGCCCGAATCAGGGCAGCGATGCCGTCGACGCGGGAGACGATGGCGGGACCGTCGATTTCATAGAACGTGTGCCGACCGTCCGTCTCCGAGCGCAGCAGCCCGGCCCGTTCCATTTGCTGGAGATGCCGCGCGATTACCGATCGGTCTTGCGGCATTTCCGCGGCGATGGTGCCGACATCGGAGCGGCCTTTCAGGATCAGCTGCCGGAAGATCTGCACGCGGGCCGGTTCGCAAAGCGCGCGAAAGAATTCCGTGTCGAGGATGTCGATACTGGCGTTGGCGATTTGGGTGCGGGTGCGGAGTTTTGGCATACGTGGAGCATAGATGCACATTTATGCATATGTCAAGTTTTGGGGAATCGCGGCTGAAGCCGCTCCTACAGGGGCGCTAGTTCTTGGCGCGGGAGGCGTCGCGGGTGGCGCGGAAGGGGTTGCCTTCGCGGTAGTTCGGCCAGGCCTGGCTCAGCGAGAGCGATTTGCCGACGCCGTACAGCGCCGTCAGGTCCTGCACGACGCCGCGCAGGTCCCAGTTCGGGTCGAAGTTGTCGGTGGCCTTGTGATAACGGCTCGCCGTGTAGTCGTCGAGCACGGCCAGGCCGTAGTCGCGACCTTGCTCCACGTGGTCGATGCCGCCCTTGGCGTACAGGGCCGGCACGCCGGCCTTGGCGAAGTTGAAGTGATCGGAGCGGAAGAACGTGCCCTTTTCCGGCGCGCTTTCCTGGACCAGAGTCCGGTTCTGTTTGGCGGCGATCGGCCGCAGGATGTCTTCCAGTTCCGAATTGCCCAGGCCGACCACCACCAGGTCGCGGGTCTGGCCAATCACGGGCATGGCGTCGAGGTTGACCACCGCGACGGTGTTGGCCATCGGCATCACCGGGTGCGCCGCGTAGTAGGCCGAGCCAAGCAGACCGGATTCTTCCAGCGTGACCAGGAGGAAAAGCACGCTGCGTTCGGGCTTGGGCGATTGCACCGTGAACTGCTCGGCGATCTCCAGCACGCCGGCAACACCGGTGGCGTTGTCGATGGCGCCGTTGTAGATGTTGTCGCCCGGCTCGTCAGGATGCGTGCCCAGATGATCCCAGTGCGCTGTGTAGACGATGGCCTCGTGCGGCCGCTTGCTACCGGGCAAGCGCGCGATCACATTGCGCGACGCCGCGAGGCGGATGCTGTTCTTGAGTTTGGCTTCGAACCGCGCCTTGGTCATCGGCACCGCCTTGAAGCCACGCTTGCCGGCGGCCACGCGCAGCGCATCGACATCCAGGCCGGCATCGGCGAACAAGGTTTTCGCAGTGTCGCCGGTGATCCAGCCTTGCAGCGGAAGTCGCGGCGCCGGATCGTCGCTGGGCGCCAGGTCGAACTGCGGGCCGCTCCAGCTGTTCTTGACCACGTCCCACCCGTAACCGGCGCCCGGGGTGTCGTGGATGAGGATGGCGGCCGCGGCGCCTTGCCGCGCGGCTTCCTCGTACTTGTAGGTCCAGCGTCCGTAATAGGTCATGCGCCGGCCCTCGAACAGGCTGGCGTCGTTGCTGTGGAATCCCGGGTCGTTGATCAGCATGACTACGGTCTTGCCCTTGACGTCGATGCCGGCGTAATCGTTCCAGCCCTGCTCCGGTGCATTGACGCCGTAGCCGACAAAGACCATCGGCGCGTTGCCGACATGGACATCAGCGGCGCCGGTGCGCGTGGTCAGCACCATCTGTTCGCCGAAGGCCAGGTCGTGGGATTTTCCGGCCACCCGCACGGACATATTGCTGTTAGCCAGGTCGACCGTGGTTTCGACCATCGGCACGGTCTGGAAATAGCTGTCGCCGTTGCCGGGCTGCAAACCCAGACGCTGGAACTGCTCGC
>NZ_JBAZUD010000240.1:0-4038 GCF_041661565.1 Mesorhizobium sp. | reverse complement strand
GCCGGAACGGTCTCGTTGTCGGAGGTGTTCGCCAGCTCGGCGAAGGCTGTCGCATCACTGGCGAAGGCGATCATACCAGCGCCGCGCAGCACCGGGCCGGAGGCGACCGGCGGCATGACCGCCGCTTGGCCGATGCCGGGTTCGAAAGGGCGCATCTGGATCGACTACCAGAACGACGTGACGGCGAAGGATGTCGAACTGGCGGCACGGGAGAACTTCGTCTCGGTCGAGCATCTGAAGCGCTACACGACGCTTGGCATGGCGACCGACCAGGGCAAGACCTCCAACCTGCCCGGCCTGGCGCTGATGGCCGCCATCACCGGCCGCACTGTGCCCGAGGTCGGCACAACGACCTATCGCCCGCCGTTCACGCCGGTGCCGATGGCAAGCTTCACCGGCGCGCGCGTCGGCGAACTGTTGGCGCCGGTGCGCCGGTTGCCGCTGGAAAACGTCCATCGCGCCAGCGGTGCGGTGTTCCAGGAATATGGCGGTTGGCTGCGCCCGGCCCATTATGGCGGCAGCGCGAATGCGGACAGCGCTATGCAGGACGAGGCGCGGCGCGCCCGTCAATCCGTTGCGCTGTTCGACGGCTCGACGCTCGGCAAGATCGAGGTGATCGGCCCCAAGGCCGCGGAATTCGTCGATTTCATCTATTACAACACCATGTCGACGCTGAAGCCCGGCCGCTGCCGCTACGGTTTCATGCTGTCGGAGAACGGCGTGGTCTTCGATGACGGCGTGCTGGTGCGGCTGGACGAGCATCGCTTTGTCGTATCGTGCTCGTCCTCGCATGTCGCTTCCGTGCATGGGCGGATGGAGGAATGGCGCCAGGACCGTTTCGGAAGGAGCGCGGTCTATATCCACAACGCCACCGCGGACATGGCGACGCTGACCGTCTCCGGACCGAATGCCAGGAAGCTGCTCGAAACATTGGACCTCGGCCTGTCGCTCGACGATGCCGACCTGCCGCATATGGCAATCGGCGATGGCAGCTACGCCGGCGACGAGGTCCGCATCGCCCGTGTCAGCTTCACCGGCGACAGGAGTTACGAGATCTCGATCCGCGCGGATCGAGCCGAGCCGCTATGGGCGCATCTGCGCCAGGCCGGCCAGGCCTACGATGCCGTCATCATCGGGCTCGAGGCGCTGATGATCCTGCGGGCCGAGAAGGGCTTCATCGTCATCGGCAAGGACACCGACGGCACCACGCTGCCGCATGATCTCGGCAGCGAAGCACCCCGCGCCAAACGCCAGACCGACTATGTGGGCCGCCGTTCGCTGTTCACCGAGGAGGCATCGCGCGGCGACCGCATGCAGCTTGTCGGACTGGCGGTACCGCCAGGCGAAGTGCCGCTGCCGACGGGCGCGCATGGCATCAGACGCATTGACGGCGGATTGCGCAGCCAGGGCTTTGTCACCTCGAGCTACCAGAGTCCGACGCTTGGAAGGCCGGTCGCGCTTGCCCTGATCGAACGTGGCGGAGCCCGCCATGGCGAGTCGATAGAAATTCAACATCTCGGCAAGGTTAGGACGGCGACGATTGCCGCCCCTTGCGCCTTCGACCCGGCAGGAGAACGGCTGCATGCGTGATCTCGCGGAGAAATGGTCCGTTGCGCCTGACTGGCAGTCGGCGGAGATCACCGCGCCCGGCCTGACGGTGCGGATGCTGGCTGGCCTCGACCAGATGCTGGTCAGCGGCGATCTCGATGCCTGGGCGAAGGTCTCAGGCCTGGAGGGGGCTGACGTCGGCGCCTTCGGCAGCGCGCGGGGCGACCGCTATGCGGCGCGGCTGGCGCGTGACCGGCTGCTCGCCATATCGGGCACGCAGCTTGCCATCGCCGCCGGGTGGCACACCGAAGGCTTCGCGGTGACGCCGATCAGCGCCGGACTGCGGGTGTTCCAGATCGAGGGTACGGCAATCGACGCATTCATCGCGCGCGGGGCGACGCTCGATCCAAACCAGGCGAGCGCCAGCGCGGCACTGTCCTTCGCCGGCATTAGCGCGATCGTCTATCGCCACGAGGACACACTGCGCATCCATGTCGACCGGGGTCTCGCTGCGTATCTCTGGACATGGATGGAGCAGGCCGCCGGCCACATCGCCGCCGAACACTAGCTAGAACGCTCAGAGCGTGAACGACCAGAACAGGCAGGCGAGAGTCGCGGCGGCGAAGATCACGAAGAACAGGCTGCGCAGCAGCACATTGCGGCGCAGTTCGTTCATGACGAAGTGACAACCGATCACGGCGGCGGCAAACAGGAACCGCCAGTTCAGCAGCGCCCACAGGGCGCCGCCCTGGCCGAACGCCCATCTGGCGACAAGCCCGCCGACGATGGCCGCGAGCAGGACGATCACCGCCCAGAACAGGGCGTCGGCGGCATGGGTGAGGACAATCCCGGCCGCCCTGATCGGCAGGACCATCATCAAGAGCGCGCTGAAGAAATAGACCGCGGCAAGCGGAATGAACGTCCCGGCATCGGCGATATTGTCCAGCCGCTTTGCACCGACCGCTCCGTAGGGGTAGCCGTGCCTGGCCACCGCCAGGCTCAGCGCCATGAGCAACGCGGCCAGCACCGTGACCAATGCGAAGGATGTGAGGGCTTTGCTCATGATGCTCCTGTCCCGGCCGAATCAGACAGGAGCGTTTGTAGCCGCCGGTCGTAAATTGCGCGTAAGCGAAGAGCACTGCCCTCGCGAATTTCGACGCGGTCCGCTGATGGCTGGCTATTCGGCGGCGATCCTTTCCGCCGCACGGTTGGCCAGCACGAGGCCGACCTCTTCCACGGCCTGGGCCGCGCGCTTGAGGACGGCTTGCGAATGCAGCACGCCGTCGGTGAAATCCTTGTCGGTGGCGTAGACGGCCGTGGGCAGGACAATTGCCCTGCGGTCGCCCGCCAGGCAATCTCGCCCGCTCGACGCGGCTGATTTGCGGGGCGCAATGCCCCGCCGCACAAAGCTAGGCTACTTCCTCCGTAATGACCTCGAAGCGGATGAGCTGCGACTGACCGAAGCTGGTCGAGATCGCCACGTCCGTCGCGTCGCGGCCCGTCGCCATCAAGATCCGGCCGATCCTCGGCTTGTTGTGACGCGCGTCGAAAGTATACCAATTGCCGCCCAGATACGCCTGAAACCAGGCGCTGAAGTCCATTGGATCCGGGACGCGCGGCACGCCGATATCGCCTAGATAGCCGGTGCAGTAGCGAGCCGGAATGTTCATGCAGCGGCACAGCGTGATCGCGAGGTGGGCGAAGTCGCGGCACACGCCTTGCCTGTCGACGAAGCCGCCATAGGCTGTGCGCATCGCGTCCGCGTTCTGATAATTGCACGTTATGTGGCCATGCACGAAGTCGCAGATTGCCTGAACGCGCGCCCAGCCCGGGGGCGTGTTGGAGAAGTTGGCCCAAGCGAAATCGCTGAGCCGTTGCGTGTCGCAGTAGCGGCTGCCAAGCAGGAAAACGAGAACTTCATCCGGTAAATCCTTGATATCGTGCTGCACGGCGTCCCATGCGACGACATCGGGCCGGCCGCTGTCATGGACAAGAAAAGCCGACGACATCTCGATTATGCCGGCCGGCGCGGTGACGCGGGTACAGGCGTTGCCGAAGCTGTCGGTATAACCGCGCGCCTCCACGGCAGGATCGAACTCAACGGCCGCCTCGCTCAGAAGATCGGGTCGGCGGGAAGGGTGGACGTCGAGAACCAGCAGCATCTGCGTTGGCTGAGGACATTGATAGGCGATGTTGAAACCGGCGCGGATTTTCATGGATGCCCCCTGTTGATGGAGGTCTTAACGTCGAAGATCGCGTCCGGTTGCTAGCCTATTTCGGTCGCCGCACCTGGATGCTTTCCGGACGCCACATTGACCTGCACCGTCATTCCCAGATCGTCCGAAGCCTTCCCATAATAGCTCCCTGACAGCGGCACGGCCTGTGCCGGATCGCGCGCCACGGCAACCCGGATCAGGTCCCGGTTGCCGACGATGCCGTTCGTGGGATCGAACTCGACCCATCCGGCGCCGGGCAGATAGACCTGGCACC
>NZ_JBAZUD010000239.1:0-4076 GCF_041661565.1 Mesorhizobium sp. | reverse complement strand
CGACATCCTCCGCGCCGACCGTCTTGCCATTGTGGAATTCGATGCCGTCACGCACCTTGATCGTCCACGTCTTGGCGTCGGCCGAAGCGCCGATCTCCTGGGCGATGAGGTTCTCGACGCCGCCATCAGGCGTCAGGCGGACCAGGAACTCGCCCCACTGCTTGCAGAAGCTGAAGGTGACCTGGCTGAGGTTCAGCGCAGGGTCGAGGCTGTTGGTCGATTCGCCGCCCTGCAGGCCGGCCTTGATGATGCCACCCTTGACAGGCGTCTGCGCGAAGGCCTTCCCCGCCAGCGTCGTCGCCAATGCGGCGGATACGCCCAGTGCCGCGGTGCGGCCAAGGAAGTCTCGGCGCGATATGCGGCCCCGGCCGGCGAGTTCAGCGAGATGATCGAGTTCGGTCTTCATTGTCTACCCCCTTTGAAAATGCCACCAGCGACGTCCATCCGAAGGACGTGTGGCGCTTTAGTGTTGCATGCGGATGACGGCGAGCGTCTCTCCCTGGCCCACGATCGGGCCTTCCTCGTTTCAACGCAATTGCGGACGGAAAGCCTTTCGTCCTCCTGATGGCATCGCTAGTTCCCCGCGCTGGCCATGCGCCGTCCCTTGATCGCCTTCTCCAGCCAGCCGATCTCCATTTCGGGAACCGATGACAAAAGCAGGTCGGTATAGGCATCGAAGGGAGGCGTCAGCACCTTGCTCTTCGGTCCATAGCGCACGACTTCGCCGCGATACATCACCGCGATGGAATCGGCGATCGACTTCACGGTCGCCAGATCGTGGGTGATGAACAGATAGGCGACGTTCTCTTCCTTCTGCAGGTCGAGCAGCAGCTTGAGGATCCCGTGGGCGACCAGCGGGTCGAGCGCCGAGGTCACCTCGTCGCAGATGATCAGCTTCGGCTTGGCCGCGAGCGATCGGGCGATGCAGACACGCTGCTTCTGGCCGCCGGAAAGCTCGGCCGGGTAGCGATCGGAAAAGCCCTTGCCCATCTCGATCTTGTCGAGCAGTTCGGCGACGCGCTTGTCGCGCTCGCGGCCGCGTATGCCGAAATAGAATTCGAGCGGCCGGCCGATGATGGTGCCGACGGTCTGGCGTGGATTCATTGCCACGTCCGCCATCTGGTAGATCATCTGCAGCTGGCGCAGGTCCTCCTTCGGCCGGTCGGCCAGGCGGTTGGCCAGCGGCCGTCCGTCGAAAGTGACGGTTCCCTCCTCGGGTGGCAACAGCCCGGTAATGGCGCGCGCCAGCGTCGACTTGCCCGAGCCGGATTCGCCGACCACCGCCAATGTCTGGCCGGGGTAGATGTCGACGGACACGTTCTTCAGCACCTTGATATGGCTACGGCCATAGGCGGCGGTGACGTTCTTTACCGACAGGAACGGCGTCGTGCCGGGGATCTGTTCGGCGTGCTCGATCTCGTGCACCGACACCAGCGCGTTGGTGTATTCCTGGCGCGGCTCCTTGATGATCTGCCGCGTGCCCCCCCATTCGACCAGCCGGCCGTGGCGCAGCACCATGATCTCGTCGGAGACTTGGGCAACGACGGCAAGGTCGTGGGTGATGTAGAGCGCCGCTACATGCGTGTCGCGGATTGCATCCTTGATCGCCGCCAGCACATCGATCTGCGTGGTCACGTCGAGCGCGGTGGTCGGCTCGTCGAAGACGATCAGGTCCGGCTCCGAGCAGAGCGCCATCGCCGTCATCACGCGCTGCAGCTGGCCGCCGGAAACCTGGTGCGGAAAGCGTTCGCCGATGGTTTCGGGGTTTGGCAGGCTGAGCTTCTTGAACAGCGCGACAGCGCGCTTCTCGGCCTCTGCCCGCGTCGCGGTGCCGTGCAGCAGTGTGGCTTCCACCACCTGGTCCATCAGCTTGTGTGCCGGATTGAACGCGGCCGCGGCCGATTGCGCAACATAGCAGACCTCCCGGCCGCGCAATTTGCGGAAACCGTCCTTGCCGCCCTTGAGGATGTCGCGGCCGTTGAGGATGACCTCGCCGCCGGTGATGCGCACGCCGCCGCGTCCGTAGCCCATCGACGACAGGCCGATGGTCGACTTGCCGGCGCCGGATTCTCCTATCAGGCCCAGCACTCTGCCCTTTTCAAGCGTCAACGAGACATCGTGCACCAGCACGATGTTCTTCGGCGCCTCTCCGGGCGGATATACCGTGGCCTCGATGCGCAGGTTGCGGATGTCGAGCAGCACGCCTGGTTTCGGCTGCCCGGGCTTTGCTTTGGTATCGGCCATCACCCGCGTCCTCCCTTCAGGCTTGTCGTGCGGTTGAGAACCCAGTCGGCAACAAGGTTGACCGAAATCGCCAGTGCCGCGATCGCCGCTGCGGGAATGAGCGCCGCACCGATGCCGAAGACGATGCCGTCCTTGTTCTCCTTGACCATGCCGCCCCAGTCGGCGTCTGGCGGTTGGACGCCGAGGCCAAGGAAGGACAGTGTGGAGAGGAACAGCACGGCATAGATGAAGCGCAGGCCAAGCTCCGACACCAGCGGCGACAGCGCGTTGGGCAGGATCTCCCGGAAGATGATCCAGCCGCTGCCTTCGCCACGCAGTTTCGCCGCCTCGACATAGTCCATGACATTGATGTCGACGGCCACCGCGCGCGACAGGCGATAGACGCGGGTCGAGTCGAGAACGCCCATGACCAGGATCAGCGTCACCAGATTGGTCGGCAGCACCGAGAGGACGACGAGACCCATGATCAGCGTCGGGATCGACATCAAGAGGTCGACGAGGCGCGACAGCAGCGTGTCGAACCAGCCGCCGAACACCGCCGCCGAGAAACCGAGGATGGCGCCAAGCGAGAACGACAGCGCCGTCGCCAGCACGGCGATGAACAGAGTGATGCGGGCGCCGTAGATCATGCGGGACAACAGGTCGCGGCCCAGATTGTCGGTGCCCAGCCAATACGTCGAAGACATCGGCTCCCAGACGTCACCGACGATTTCGCCATTGCCGTGCGGAGCAATCCATGGCGCGAAGACCGCCGCCAGCACGAACAAGGTCGTCAGGATGATGCCGATCAGCGCCGGGATGGGGATACGTTTGATATCGAGCATACCCGCCCCCCTTATTTCGGATGTCTGAGACGCGGATTGGCGACGATCGCCGCAATGTCCGCGATGATGTTCAGGCTGATATAGACGGCGGCGAAGATCAGCCCGACCGCTTGCACCACCGGCACGTCGCGCTTGGTCACATGGTCGACGAGATATTGCCCCATCCCGGGATAGACGAAGATCACTTCGACCACGACGACGCCGACGATGAGGTAGGCGAGGTTCAGCATGACGACGTTGATGATCGGCGCGATGGCATTGGGGAAGGCATGCTTGCGGATGACATTGAAGGCCGAGAGGCCTTTCAGTTCCGCCGTCTCGACATAGGCCGACTGCATCACGTTGAGGATCGCCGCGCGCGTCATGCGCATCATATGGGCCAGCACGACAAGCGTCAGGGCCGTCGCCGGCAAGGCGATCGCCTGCATGCGCTCGAGGAACGGCATGCCGTCATAGACGGTCGAGATGCCGGGGAAGATCTGCCATTTCACGGCAAAGAAGTAGACAAGCACATAACCGATGAAGAATTCGGGAAACGACGTCGAGGCCAGCGCCAGTCCCGAGATTAGCTTATCGACCCAGCCATTGCGGTAGCGAACCGCGATGAGGCCGAGGATGATGGCCAGCGGCACGGCGACGATCGCGGCCCAGAAAGCGAGGAACAGCGTGTTCCACAGACGGCCCTTGATCGATGTCGCGATATCCTGGCCGCTCGACATGGCCGTGCCGAGGTCACCGGTCAGCACGCCGCCGAGCCAGTGGAAATACCTGACATAGGCAGGGTCGTTGAGCCCGAGCTGCTCGCGCAGATTGGCGAGCGACTCCGGGGTCGCCGATTGTCCGAGAATGGCTTGCGCGACGTCGCCGGGCAGGATCTGGGTGCCGGCGAAGATGAGGACCGAAACGGCCAACAGGAGGACGATGCCCAGCGCGATGCGCTGGGCAATTAGCTTCAATATGGGTGAAGACATGTCCGCAAAGCCGGCTCAGGCCTGCAGCCAGCACTTC
>NZ_JBAZUD010000238.1:0-4140 GCF_041661565.1 Mesorhizobium sp. | reverse complement strand
AGGGCTTCAAGGGGCTCTGTAATGGCGACTACGATCACCTGCCGGAGGCTGCCTTCTACATGGTCGGCGGCATCGAGGAAGCGGTCGAGAAGGCACAGCGCCTCGCGGCTGAAGCGGCATAAGAAGCGAATAGCGAATAGGGAGTAGCGAATAGGGGCCAGGTGAGCCGAGCGAGTTTCTTCCCTACTCGCTACTCACTCTTCCCTACTCGCTAAGTTGAATATGGCTGAAGCTTTCAAATTCGAACTCGTCTCGCCAGAGCGCCTGCTGGTCTCCGAACAGGTCGAATCGGTCGTCATTCCGGGCGCCGAGGGCGAGATGACGGTGATGGCGCATCATGCGCCGGTCATGACCACGATCAAGCCGGGCGTCGTCACCTTGAAGACAGTGTCGGGGCAAGAAGAACGCTATGTGGTGTTCGGCGGCTTCGCCGACATCGTTCCGTCGGGCTGCACGCTGCTGGCCGAGTCTGCGGTTGCCGTGAAGGATGTCGACCGCGCCGATCTTGCCCGCCGCATCCAGGCAGCCAAGGAAGATGCCGCTGACGCCAAGGACGACCAGTCCCGCAGCAAGGCGGAACAGTTCCTTAGCCAGCTCACGACGCTGGAAGGCGCCGTCCTGCCGGCTTGAAACCCATTAAAATGACTGAGTAAAAAAGCGGGGCCTTGTCCCGCTTTTTGTTTAGCTGCCCAATGCAGCGAGTGCAGCCGCCGGTCCGCCACGGCGCAATTGTTCGAGATGGTTGGCTGTGAGCTCCATCAACCTTTCGCCACCCGGCTGCCCCTTGGCGAAGCCAGCCAGATCAAAAATCGAGGCGACGGTTTCGGTGGCAGATAGCTGCCTGGCGCCGGGTACGGTCAGCGCCGCGTCGAGCGGATCGGTGAAATGGCCTGCCGGCAAAGTCTTGCCGCGCGCCTCGCAAGCGGCGATCCATGCCGCCACCACCAGCGACAGATGCGCCGGCCGGACGCCGTCTTCCAACCGCTCAAGGGCTGAGGCAATGATGCGTTGCGGCAGTTTCTGGCTGCCGTCGTTGGCGATCTGTGCCGTGCGATGGGCGAGCGCGGTGTTCGAGAAGCGCTGGGCGAGCTCCCTGGTGTAGCTCGCCGTGTCGAGCCCGGCATCCCTAGGCAGCGTCGGGATCGCCTCGGCCCAGAGCGCATCGACAAATCGCCGGATCGCCGGATCGGCGAAGGCGCGGTCGACCGTGGCATGACCGCTGAGCAGGCCAAGATAGGCGATGGCCGAATGCGCGCCGTTGAGCAGCCGCAGCTTCATGTCTTCATAGGGCCGCACATCACCGACCATGGTGACGCCGAATTGTTCCCAGGCCGGCCGCCCGCCTGGAAAATGGTCCTCGATCACCCATTGGCTGAACGGTTCGGTCATCACCGGCCAGGCATCTGCCACACCGAGCTGGCCGGCGACGCGCGCGCGGTCGTCGTCGGTGGTCGCCGGCACGATGCGGTCGACCATGCTCGATGGAAAGGCGACTTCGTCGGCGATGTGACGGGCAAGATCGGCATCGCCCGAATGCGCGAGCCTGGCATCGCCCGAATGGGCGAGCCTGGCATCCCGCAAGGCGGCGAATTCGACGATCAGGCGGTGCAGCGTGGCGCCGTTGGCCGGGAGATTGTCGCAGCAAAGCACAGTGAAAGGCGCTATGCCGGCAGCGCGGCGCCGGGCGAGAGACTCGGTCAGAAAACCATGCGCGGTCTTCGGCAGTTCCGGTCTTGTCAGATCGGCGACAATGTCAGAATGGGCGGTGTCGAGCCCGCCGCCGGCGGCCCGCAGATAGGCCTTCTCGGTGATCGTCAGCGTAACGATGCGGGTGCGCGGATCGGTCAATACCGCCAGCACCGCGCCGGGGTCTTCCGGCGCCACAAGCATGGAACCGATAGAGCCGATGATGCGGAGCTTTTCTGCGCCGCTGCTGCGAATCGCCAGCGTGTAAAGCCCATCCTGTGGCGCCAGCGCGTCGCGCGTGTCGGGGCTGCGCAAGGAGACGCCGACGATACCCCAGCCTGTCTCGCCGGCCGACAGGCAGTCGTCGACATAGACGGCCTGATGGGCCCGGTGGAAAGCGCCGACCCCCAGATGCACGATGCCTGGGGAGACCTTGGCGCGATCATATCCGGGGATTTCGACCTGCTCGGACAACTGCTTCAGCGTGGCGTTGGACAAAGGGGTGCTGGTCATCACATCACAAGAGCTGAGGGTTTCGACGGCGTGGCATGGAGATGTCACCGCGCGGCGGATGACAAGCGGCGTAACATCTGTTCCCACCTGCCGCAAGGATGCCCGTTTCGAGGCTACGTTGACATCGCCTGCGCCCGAACATACCGATTGCTCAACCTGGAAGGAGCCGCTGTCCCATGGTTGCGCTGATCAATCCGGACCTGCTCTTTCCGTCCGAGGCACATTCGCGCTCGCTTGCCCGCGACCTCTACGCCGGCGTGAAAGACCTGCCGATCGTCAGCCCGCATGGTCACACCGATCCACGCTGGTATGCGCTGAACGAGCCGTTCCCCGATCCGGCGCAATTGCTCATCGTGCCGGACCACTACATCTTCCGCATGCTGTTCAGCCAGGGTGTGAGCCTCGAGGATCTGGGCATCGCCACCCGCGATGGTTCGGCCGTCGAGACCGATGGCAGGACGATCTGGCGGCGCTTTGCCGAGAACTATTTTCTCTTCCGCGGCACGCCGACGCGGCTGTGGTTCGACCATGTGCTGGCGCATCTGTTCAACATCGAGGAGCCGTTGAACGCCGCGACGGCCGACCGCCATTACGACACGATCGCGACCCTGCTGCAGTGGGATAACTTCCGACCGCGCGCCTTGTTCGAGCGCTTCAACATCGAGGTGATCGCGACGACGGAAGGCGCGCTCGACGATCTCGAATGGCACCGGATGATCCGGGACAGCGGCTGGCAGGGCAGGGTCGTCACCGCGTACCGGCCGGACGCCGTCGTCGATCCGGACTTCGAGGGATTTTCGGCCAATCTCGACAGGCTTGGCGAGATCACCGGCAGCGATACCGGCCGCTGGGCCGGTTATCTCGACGCGCATCGCCAGCGCCGCGCCTTCTTCAAGAGCTTCGGCGCGACCTCGTCCGATCACGGTCATCCCACAGCCGAGACCGCTAATCTCTCGGACGCTGCGGCCGAGGAACTGTTCAATCGCATACGGCAAGGGTCCGACGACGAGCGCGAAAAGCGACTGTTCCGCGCCCAGATGCTGACCGAGATGGCCAAGATGAGCAGGGACGACGGGCTGGTGATGCAGATCCATCCCGGCTCCTTTCGCAATCATTCGCCCGCGATCTTGCGGGCATTCGGCCGAGACAAGGGTTTTGATATCCCGACACGCACCGACTATGTGACGGCGCTGAAGCCGCTGCTCGATTGCGTCGGGCTGGAGCGCGACCTGACCATCATCCTGTTCACGCTCGACGAGAGCAGTTACGCGCGCGAACTGGCGCCTTTGGCAGGCGTCTATCCCGCGCTGAAGCTCGGGCCGGCCTGGTGGTTCCACGATAGTCCGGAAGGCATGCGCCGTTACCGCGAGATGACCACCGAGACCGCGGGCTTCTACAACACCGTCGGCTTCAACGACGACACCCGTGCCTTTCCATCGATCCCAGCCCGCCACGACGTGGCGCGCCGGGTCGACTGCGCTTTCCTGGCCAAACTTGTCGCCGAACACAGGCTTCGCGAAGACGAGGCGCATGAGCTGGCCGCCGAATTGGCCTATACGCTGGCCAAGAAGGCCTATCGGCTGTGACGCGGGCAGCCTGCTTGGGCGATTCGATCCTTGCCCAAGGCATCCGCAATGAGGAGCCAACAATGACAGAAGCCAAGGTTTTCGCGCATGCCGGCGAGGGTGAATGGACGGCGACGCCGGACGGCAACCGCCGCCGCGTGCTCCTGCACACCGACGAGCTGATGATGGTCGAATTCGGCTTCGACGAGGGCGGCGTCGGCGCCCTGCATTCGCATCCGCATGTCCAGGCAAGCTATGTCGCCGAAGGCCGCTTCGAGGTGACCATCGACGGCCGGACTGAGATCCTCGATGCCGGCGGCAGCTTCATCGTGCCGTCCGGCCTTGTGCACGGCGTCAAGGCACTGGAGGCAGGGCG
>NZ_JBAZUD010000237.1:0-4201 GCF_041661565.1 Mesorhizobium sp. | reverse complement strand
CCAGCGTGCGGGCAGGAAGCTGGCCGGGCTACTGCAATCCTCGCCGCATTTCGCCGACGTCAAATCGTCGGTGGAGCAGGGCTATCCCGAAATCCAGATTCATTTCGACCAGGAGCGCGCTGCCGATCTGGGCCTGACCTCGCGCCAGATCGCCGACCAGGTAGTGCGCCAGGTGCGCGGCGAAGTGGCCACGCGCTACAGCTTCCGTGATCGCAAGATCGATGTGCTGGTGCGCGGCAGCGAAAAGGACCGCGCGTCGGTCGCCGATATCCGCCGCATTATCGTCAACCCGCAAAGCGATCGGCCGGTGACGCTGGAGTCGGTCGCCGACGTGGTGGAGACGGTGGGTCCGAGCGAAATCCATCGCGCCGACCAGACCCGCGTTGCCATCGTGTCGTCGAACCTGCGCGACATCGACCTGGGCACTGCCGTGGCGGAAGTGCGGCAGTTGGTGCAGAACAATCCGCTCGGCGCGGAAATCAAGCTGGCCTTCGGCGGGCAAAGCGAAGAGCTGGACAGCTCGATACGCTCGCTGCTGTTCGCCTTCGGCCTGGCCATGTTCCTGGTCTACCTGGTGATGGCCTCGCAGTTCGAGTCGCTGCTGCATCCGTTCGTGATCATGTTCTCGGTGCCGCTGGCCGTCGTCGGCGCGGTGATGGCCCTGTGGCTGTCGAATTCGCCGGTGTCGGTGGTCGTGTTCATCGGCCTGATCCTGCTGGTCGGCATCGTCGTCAAGAATGCGATCGTGCTGATCGACAAGGTCAACCAGCTCCGTGAAGAAGGTGTCGCCAAGAAGGAAGCGATCTGTCGCGGCGCCGAGTCGCGCCTGCGCCCAATCATCATGACCACGATGACCACCTTGTTTGGCTTCGCGCCGCTGGCCTTTTTTGGCGGCGATGGCGCCGAGGTGCGGGCGCCGATGGCGATTACCGTGATCGGTGGCCTGGCGGTCTCCACCATCCTGACGCTGGTCGTGATTCCGATCATGTACAACCTGCTCGATCGCAAATCGGACGCCTCCTACCGCGAGCGCGGCAAGATTGCCGAGCTGCCTGCCACTGTCGAGGGTGCGCTGCCATGACCCTGGCCGAACTCAGCCTGCGCCGGCCGGTAACGGCCGTGATGTTCTTCGTCTCGATGGTGGTGATCGGATTGATCGCCTCCTTCCGGCTGCCGCTGGAGCAGTTTCCGGAAGTGAACGTGCCGTTCCTGATGGTGAACTTTCCGTACCCGAGTTCGACGCCCCAGGAAGTGGAACGCAGCATCACCCGGCCGGCAGAAGAAGCATTGGCCACCCTGCCTGGTATCCAGGCGATCAACTCGACCAGCCGCGCCGACGGCTCGCTGATCTTCATCCAGTTCAAGGATTGGGACCGGGACATCAACATCGCGTCCACGGAAGCGCGCGACCGCATCGATGCAATCCGCGGCGACTTGCCCGATGACCTGCAGCGTTATTTCGTGCAGAACTTCTCGCCCAGCGACCAGCCGATCATCAAGCTGCGATTCTCCAGCAATCGCGACGTCAGCAAGGAATACGACCTGATCGAGCGTGAGGTCAAACGCCGCATCGAGCGGGTGCCGGGCGTGGCCCGCGTCGACATCACCGGTGCGAAACCCTCCGAGGTCGAGATTTCCATCGACCCGGCCCGCCTGGGCGCGGCCAACATCGGCCTCAACCAGCTGGCGGCCAAGCTGCAGGCCATCAACTTCTCGGTGTCGGCCGGCGAGATCAACGAAGGCAAGCGCCGCCTGCGCGTACAGCCGGTCGGCGAAGTGCAGGACCTGGACGAGCTGCGCGACCTGGTGCTGAACGACCAGGGGCTCAAGCTGTCCGACATCGCCGAAGTCCGGCTCAAGGCGCAGCGCCAGGATGTCGGCCGCCGGCTGGACGGCCGTCCTGCCATCGGCCTGGACATTTTCCGGGAGCGCTCGGCGAACCTGGTCAATGTCGCCCGCGAAGTATCCGCCGAAATCGAAGAAATCGAGAAGTCGCCCGAGCTGGAGGGAATCAAGACCCTGCTGATCGACAACCAGGCCGACAGCGTAACCGGTTCCATCAAGGATCTGATCGAGGCGGGCGCGATCGGTTCGTTCCTGTCGATGCTGGTTCTTTACTATTTCCTGCGTCATTGGCCCAGCACCCTGATGGTGACCCTGGCGATTCCGATCTGCATCGTGATGACGCTGGGCGCGATGTTCTTCTTCGGCATCACGCTGAACATCCTGTCGATGATGGGCCTGCTGCTCGGCATCGGCATGCTGGTCGACAACGCCGTTGTGGTGGTCGAGAGCATCTACCAGTACCGCGAGAAATATCCCAACGATCCGATGCGCTGTGCCATCGAAGGCACCCGCGCCGTGCAGTTGGCGATCAGCGCCGGTACGCTGACCAGCATCATCGTGTTCCTGCCGAACCTGTTCGGCGAAACCAACATGATCAGCATCTACCTCTCGCAGGTGGCGATGACCATCACCATCGCGCTGTTGTGCTCGTGGCTGGTCGCGGTCAGCCTGATCCCGATGATCAGCGCCCGCCTGGCCACGCCCCCCTCGGTGACTGCCGTGCATGGTTTCATCCCGGCGCTGAGCCGCAAGTACGGCGGCCTGTTGCGCTGGTCCCTGGAACACCGCGGCAAGTCGTTGCTGGCGATCCTGCTGATCGTGGCCGTCAGCCTGGTGCCGATGAAGTTCACCAAGTTCGACATGTTCGGCGAAGACCCCGGGCGGGAAATGGGCCTGTACGTGAACTGGAAGGGTTCCTACACGCTGGAGCAGATGTCCGACGAAATCGCCAAGGTCGAAAAGCACCTGGAGGCCAACCGCGAGCGCTATCACCTCAAGCAGATTTATGTGTTCTACGCCGAGGAAGGCTGGGGCGGCATCATGATCGAGCTCAAGGACGACAATAGCGATCCGAAAGCCATAAAGGAGCTGATGCGCGAGGAAATGCCGAAGCTGGCCCGGGCCGAAGTCGGATTCCAGGGCGGCGGCGACGACGGCGGCAACGAGGGCAACGAGATCACCGTCTACGTCAACGGCGATTCCAGCGAGGCGCTGGTGGAATTGGCCGAGGGCATGGTGCCGTTGCTGGCGCAGCGCAAGGAATTGCGCGACGTACGCGTCAATTCCGGCGACGAGAACAGCGAGATCCAGGTCACCGTCAATCGTGAGCGCGCCGCCTTGTACGGGTTCAGCGCACAGGAAGTGGCGCAGTACATCGGCATCGCGCTGCGCGGCGCGCCGTTGCGCGAATTTCGTCGTGGCGATGCCGAAGTTCCGGTCAACGTGCGCTTCTCCGGCTCGGAAAAGTTCCGGGTCGAGGACCTGTCCAGCCTGAACCTGCGTCGCGACGACGGCTCTACGGTTCCGCTGCTGTCCGTGGTCGATGTCAACCTGCGTCGCGGGGCTTCGCAAATTTCACGGCAGGACCGACTGACTTCGCAGGCGATCACCGCCAATGTCGCGGAGAATTCGACCAAGGATGAAGCGCGCAAGGCGGTTGAGGAAATCATGCGCAGCGCGAACTATCCCGCCGGCTACGCCTGGAGTTGGGGCCAGACGTTCTTCCAGGACGACGAGGCGGGTGCGCAAATGGGCTTCAACATGCTGATTGCCATCTTCATGATCCTGGTGGTGATGGCGGCGGTGTTCGAGTCGATGCTGTTCCCGATGGCGATCCTGAGCAGCATCGTGTTCTCGTTCCTCGGTGTGTTCTGGCTGTTTGCGCTCACCGGCACGACCTTCTCGATCATGTCGATGATCGGCATGCTGGTATTGATGGGCGTGGTGGTCAACAACGGCATCGTGATGGTGGAACACATCAACGCCCTGCGTCGGCGAGGATTGGCCAGGACCGATGCTTTGGTCGAAGGCAGCAAGGAGCGGCTGCGACCGATCCTCATGACCATGGCCACGACCATCCTCGGCATGCTGCCGCTGTGCCTGGCCGGCACGCAGATGGGCGGCGACGGTCCGCCGTACTATCCGATGGCCCGAGCCGTCGCTGGCGGGTTGGCATTCTCGACGGTAGTCAGCTTGCTGTTCCTGCCGACCATCTACGCGATTCTCGACGACATGGGCGCCAACGTGCGCCGCATCATTCACCGAGCCCGGGACAAGGCGCCGTTTGCCAGGCTGAAGCCGGCTGTCGTCGATCCAGCGCCGTGATCGACCGGGACGAACGGATTCCGCTCGTCCC
>NZ_JBAZUD010000236.1:0-4331 GCF_041661565.1 Mesorhizobium sp. | reverse complement strand
GCGGGCCACAAAATCGTCCATGGTCAGCAAGAGAATTCCCTCCACCATTGCCTGCGCGACCAGGATTCGGTCGAAAGGGTCCTTATGTATCGCCGGAAGTCCATCAACGGTGACGGCGTGTTCGCTGGTGATCGGTAATTCATGGTAGCCGTTGTCGAAGAGGCCTCGCCGGAGCAAACGCGGGTCAACCTGGAAATCATCGCGCCCTAGTCCTCGCTTGATTGCGATCTCCCAGAGACTGGCAGCACTAAACAGCAATTCGTTCTCTGGGTTCTCAATCTCGCCCAGAGCCGCAATTGGCAGCCGTCCCGGATCGCCAGCAGCCCACAGCAGCAAATGGGTGTCGAGCAACAGTTTCACGGGATGGCACCGAACAGCTGGTCGATGTCGTCGCTGCCCATGCGGTCGAAGTCGTCAGGGACGGAAAGCTGGCCGGTCATGAAGCCAACCCTCCGCGCTTGCACGGACGGAGAATCGAGAGGCACGACCTTGACCAACGGTTTGCCCGCCTTGGCGATAATGAACGGTTCACCTTTGGCGGCTCGGTCAATGAGACGTGAAAGGTTGGTCTTCGCATTGTGGATGTTGACGGTCTGCATCGCAGTCGCTCCCAGTGACTTAGTCCACAGAACTTAGTTCATACTCTGGGACTTTGCAAGGATTGACCGTCGGTGTGGCCGTTACGAGATGTTAGCTCGGGTCATCCAGTCCCGCCCGCAGGCAACCCAAAGCCACCGACAGGGTGCGTCTCGACCTGGAATTCGAAGCCGGCGATGAAGGGGCGCGCCTTGGCGATCGCCGCCTGGACTTCCGGAAGCTGCAGCGAGGCCTTGTGGCTTTCGGCGTCGGTCCAGACTTCGGTGACCCAGATCGCATCGGCATCGGCCGGGTCGGTGGCGACGATGTAACTGAGGCAGCCGGGCAGGGCGCGGGTGCTGACGCACAAGAGCTCCATGATCGCATCGCGCTGGCCGCTCGACGCCCGCATCTTGCCGATCAGTCCGTACATTGGCGTCCGCTCCCTTGAAGGCTCCGGCAGAATGTGCGGGGCCAGTATGCTGGATGCCGCTCAGGGCATCAACTGGCCGCCATTCACCTCGATCACCTGGCCGATGATGTAGCCGCTCAAGAGATCGGACGACAGGAACAGATAGGCGCCGACGCAGTCCTGCGCGGTGCCGGCGCGGCCTTGCGGGATGGTTTCGACCATGCGCTTGATCTGCTCCTCGGTGGAGTAGCGTTCGTGGAAGGGTGTCAGGATGACGCCCGGCGCCACCGCGTTGACGCGGATGCCGAAGCCGATCAGTTCCTTGGCCAAGCCGCGGGTCACGTTGGAGACGAAGGCCTTGGCCGAACCATAGAGCCCGGCGCCGCCGGCGGCACCGTTGCGGGCCGCGATCGACGACGTGTTGATGATGAAGCCACCCTGCTTCTTCAGCCACGGGATCGCCTTGCGCGACGCGGTCAGCACCGAACGCGCATTGAGGTCCATCACCGCGTCATAGTGTGCCTCGGTCTTTTCGCTGAAAGGCACGCGGCCAAGCATGCCGCCGGCATTGTTGACCAAGCCGTCGAGGCGGCCGAAATGCGCGGCACTGTCCTCGACAACACGCTCGACATCGGCGGAAACGGAGAAATCGCCCTGGACGAGAAACACCTCGCCGCCTTCGTCGGCAATGGTCTTGGCGAGCGTTTCGGCGGCGTCGCGGCTGGAGTTGTAGTGGAGCGCCACCTTGCAGCGCTGCGCGGCATAGGCAAGGGCAAGGGCGGCGCCGATGCCGGTGGATGCTCCGGTGATCAGCACCGCCTTGCCGGCAAGATCGGGTATGGTGAGGTTGGTGGTGGCTGGCATTGGTGTCCTCCGGATGTCCGCCCGTCCTTCTTGGGCTCAGGGGCGTAGATAGGCATAACCCTGGCTTTGCAGTTCCGCGAGTTTGACGACGCCGCCCCTGTCGGCGGCATGGAAACTGTCGAGAAGGTCGGCGAGGGAAATGTCCATGCCCTGCATGGTGTTGGCACAGGCTTGAGCTTCCAGCCCCTGTCGCACCAGACCGGTGAAACGCCCCGAAACAGCGGCTGACATGCCCTTGGATTTGAACGCGGCGAGGGCGGGACCGTGCACGACCAGCACGATGTCGACATCGCCGCCGGTGCCTTCATAGTGGTTCTTGATGTTGCCCAGGACAAAATTGACCTTGTCGAGATCGCTCAGGTGATAGGCAACTTTTTGCCTGGCGGCCCGGGAGGTCGCGGCCTGCGCCACCCGCTGGCCCAATAGCGCTCCAACCGCCGCAAGAACCGCGCGGAACATATCGCGTCGGCGCATGGCATCCTCCTCCGCCAATCTTGCCCGCGAATTGCGTGGCTCCGGCCTCGATACTAGCATAAAATGACGCTGCGTCCTGCCGATGCGAGGAGAGGTCACGTGGCGTTCAGGATTGGGGGATGGAAGACAGCCGCCGGCGTCGGATTTGGCTTGGTGCTGATGGGGTTGCCGGTGGGCCCGGCCAGGGCCGATGAGGCGCCAAAGCTCACCGAACTCAGCCCGAACGGGGCGGATGCCTGTTTTGGCCGCGTCTACGACGCCGCGCATCTGAAAGCACATCCGAAGCAGAAGGTGGCGCGGATCTTCTTCTACTATGGCCATGATCCGGTCAGCCGCCCGAATGAGGAGCCGGCCCTTTCCGATACCTCCTACAATGCCTTCGTCACCACCACCGTGCGCGGCGCCAAGGCGCCGGAATGGGCTGGAGGCTGGTGCAGCCATGGGTCCGAGGACGGCAAGACCGGTCCCATCCATTGCGGCATGGACTGCGACCGCACGCTGGCATCGCTGAAGATCGACGACAAGGGACGGCTGCTGCTGTCCGACCTGCAGCCCGATATCTATCTCGACGCCGGCTCGGAGGAGGAACTCGGCACGGGGGAATACCAAAGGCAGGCGCTCGGTCCGGAGGACGACAATTTCCGCCTCGACCCGATGCCGGCCGCGACATGCAAGGCGGAGTTCGCGCGCATCGATCCCATCGATCCGGCGCTCGGGCCTCCGCTGCGCGAGCGTCTGAAGCCCGACCAAGCCTTCTGCTATGGCCGTGACTATGACGCATCGCACCTCAACTCGCATCCCAACCAGCTGACCCAGTCGATCCGGGTTTTCCGCGGGCCGGTGGAACTGGCGTCCTTCGCTTCGGGCGGCGATGCCGCCAACTGGCCCGACGGCGCCGACATCGCCGTCTCTGTCACGACGCGGCTGAAGTCGGGCAAGGTCACGCAGACCTATTCGTGCCAGGGCGAAGCCGACCAGTGGCGCTGCGCGGCGAGCTCGAAGATGAGCAATTTCTCCTGCGATATCGCGCAAAAGGAAATCTTCCTCAAGCGTGGCGCCAATGGCACGATGATGCTGGCCAATCCCAACAGCAGCCTGGCTGTCGTCGACCTGTGCTCGAAGGCCGCCGAGGGCAAGACAACATCCGACGACAAGGTCTACCGGCTTCAGCCGATGCCGCAATCAGCTTGCGCGCCTTGAGCAAGCTACTTGTCAGTGTCGTGGAAAGAAGATATATCTTTGCTATATCTCATTTGAGGATAGCAGGATGGACAAGGCAAAGGTGTTCTGGTCGGGCCGGTCACAAGCCGTACGCCTTCCCAAGGAGTTTCGTTTCGAAACAGACGAGGTTTCGATCCGCCGTCACGGGCAGTCCGTCATCCTGGAACCGCTTGCGCAGGATTGGGGATGGCTCGACCAGCTGGGCGGGCCAATCGACAGCGATTTCGTGGAGGCCGCGCTGGAAGATCAGGACCAGCAGGACAGGCCTGCTTTGGATGACGTCTTCAAGTGATCTATTCGCTCGACACCAACGCAGTCATCACTGTCCTAAAGCGCGATGCGAGCTTGCTGGCGCTACTGAAACGACATTCGCCGCATGACTTCGCTCTATCGGCGATCGTGGTCCACGAGCTTTACTACGGTGTCGAAAAAAGTGAGCAGAGAGTAGAAAATTCGGCGCGTATCGAAGCTCTACAATTCCCTGTGCTCGACTTTGACCGGGAAGATGCAAGACATGCCGGTGAGATCAGAGCAACGCTTGCAAAGTCGGGAACACCGATTGGCCCGTATGACGCCCTGATCGGCGGGCAGGCGAGAGCTCGGAGCCTGACGCTGATCACACGGAATATTCGAGAATTCGAACGGATCAAAGGTCTCGCCATCGAGACTTGGTGACCCGCCTCACGCAAACGGCACGGCTGTCGTGCCCTTGGGCAGCTTGGCCTCGTCGTCGGGCTCGACGTGGATGGTGACGCGCACGGAGGGGATATCGGCCTTCAGTGCG
>NZ_JBAZUD010000235.1:2655-4417 GCF_041661565.1 Mesorhizobium sp. | reverse complement strand
ACGACGTAAGCGTGGCCTGGGCGAGGTGTCGCGCATGCCCAAGCTCGAGGACGAGACGGCGCGAGCGAACACATACATCGCTCACGACGCCGACTGGATCGACTTCAGGACCACTGTCTGCACCGCGCCAGACCAGGTTGCCCTGGCGCCGGGTTATTTGCAGAAAGAGTACAGCCGCGACGGTCGTCACTGCTTTGACTACGCCATGGACCGGCCGATGCAGAAGTTCTTCGCCTACCTTTCGGCGCGCTGGCAGGTGAAGAAAGACAACTACCAGGGCATCGCCATCGAGGTCTATTACGACGCCAAGCATCCTTACAACGTCGATCGCATGATCGCCAGCGTGAAGAAATCGCTGGCCTACTACCAGGCCAATTTCACCCCCTACCAGTTCAGGCAGGTACGCATCATCGAGTTCCCCGGCTACGGCTCATTTGCGCAGAGTTTCGCCAACACCATTCCGTACTCGGAGTCGATCGGCTTCATCGCCGACCTGCGCGACAAGGAGGCCATCGACTACGTGTACTACATCACCGCCCATGAAGTGGCGCACCAATGGTGGGCGCACCAGGTGATCGGCGCCAACATGCAGGGTTCGACCATGCTTTCGGAGTCGCTGGCGGAGTACTCGGCACTGATGGTAATGGAGAAGGAGTACGGCCGCGGCAAGATGCGCCGCTTCCTCAGGTACGAGCTGGACGCTTACCTGTCCGGTCGCGGCAGCGATCTGGTTGAGGAGCAGCCGCTGTTCCGCGTCGAGAACCAGCAACACATCCACTATAGGAAGGGCGCGCTGGTGTTCTACAGATTGCGTGAGGAACTGGGCGAGAAGGCGGTGAACCGCGCACTGAAGAAATTCCTGCTCGACAAGGGCTATCAGAACCCGCCTTACACGACTTCGCGCGAGCTGCTCGGCTATCTGCGCGCCGAAGCCGGGCCGAAGCAGCAACAGCTGATCACCGATCTGTTCGAGAAAATCAGTTTCTACGACAATCGCCTCGAACACGCTACGGCGAAAAGACGCGCCGACGGGAAATATGATGTCACTCTGGATCTGCGAGCCAGCAAGCTGTATGCCGATGGCAAGGGCAAGGAAACTGCCGGCCGCCTTGACGACTGGGTCGAAATCGGAGTGTTCGCTCGCGGCTCGTCGGGTACGGAGAGCGACGAGAAAGTTCTGTACCTGCAACGCCAGCATGTCGCCGAGGCAACATCCCGCGTTACCGTGGTGGTCGATTCGGAACCCTACGAGGCGGGCTTCGATCCATACAACAAGCTGATCGACCGCGTAGCCACCGATAACCGCAAGCGCATCAGCTTCTAGCCCCCCCCCCGCTCGCCGATGCGCTTTTTTTTGTAGGAGCGGCTTCAGCCGCGATCTCCCGACACGGCGAAAGCTTCGCGGCTGAAGCCGCTCCCACATGCATCAGTCGGCGATGCCGCCTTTGGTCAGGGCTTGGGGGTCGAGGAGTTTGCGCAGGTGCTTGTCGGTCAGCGAGGTCATTTCTTTCGCCACCTCCAGTACCGGGCGGTTTTCCTTGTAGGCGCGCTTGGCGATCTGCGCCGCGGCTTCGTAGCCGATCACCGGGTTCAAGGCGGTGACCAAAATCGGATTGCGCGACAGGCTTTCTTCCAACCGCGCAATGCGGACGGTGAAGCCGGCGATCGCGCTGTCGGCGAGCAGGCGCGAGGTGGTCGCAAACAGCTCCAGCGATTGCACGAGGTTGTGCGCGATTACCGGCAGCATGACGTTCAATTGGAA
>NZ_JBAZUD010000235.1:0-2645 GCF_041661565.1 Mesorhizobium sp. | reverse complement strand
TGGTCGTGTGGTTGCCCATCACTTGCGCGCAAACCATCGCCATCGCTTCCGGAATCACCGGGTTGACCTTGCCGGGCATGATCGAACTGCCCGGCTGCAGGGCCGGCAACTCGATTTCGCCCAGCCCCGCCAGCGGCCCGGAATTCATCCAGCGCAGATCGTTGCTGATCTTCATCAGCGCCACCGCCAGCACATTGAGCTGACCGGAAAATTCCACCGCTGCATCTTGCGCGGCGATTCCTTCGAACAGATTCGCGGCTTGGGAAAACTTGACGCCGGTCTTGCCGTGCAGCTGCGCAATCGCGCGCTTGGCGAAGCGCGGATCGGCATTGATGCCGGTGCCGATGGCGGTGCCGCCAAGCGGCAGCCGCTGCAACCGGCGACTGCTGTCGTCCAGGCGCTCGATGGCCGACGCGATCTGCGCCGACCAGCCGGACAATTCCTGGCCGACGGTCAGCGGCATCGCGTCCATCAAATGCGTGCGGCCGGTCTTGACCACCTTCGCCAGGGCCTTGGCGCGCCGGTCGATGGTCGCTTTCAGATGCTTGAGCGCGGGGCGCAACTGCTCCTGCCAGAGCAGCGCGGCCGAAACCTGGATGGCTGTTGGAATGACATCGTTCGAACTCTGCCCGAGATTGACGTGATCGTTCGGGTGCACCGGCTTTTGCAGCTGGCGCGACGCGAGCGTGGCCACGACTTCGTTGACATTCATGTTGCTCGACGTGCCCGAGCCGGTCTGGAACAGGTCGATCGGAAACTCGGCATCGAAATCACCGCTCGTTACGGCCTCGGCCGCCGCGGTAATCGCCAGCGCCATGTCCTTGGGCAGCAATCCCAGGCCGGCATTGGCTTGCGCCGCCGCCGCCTTGATCAAACCCAGCGCGCGGATGAAGGCGCGTGGCATGCGCAAGCTCGAGATCGGAAAATTCTCGACGGCGCGCTGGGTCTGGGCGCCATACAATGCCCTGGCCGGCACGCGCAATTCGCCGAAGCTGTCGTGTTCCATACGGGTCTTGCCGGCCATCGCAATCTCCAGGGTTCGCACGCAATCATAGCCCCGGCTTGAGCGCGGCGGGCTCCAGCAGGGGCGGCCCGCCCCCGGCGACGGTGTAGAATTCGCATCTTCCCCGGAGCACGTCCCGATGTCCGAACACACCCTGCTCGCCCTGTCCCCGCTCGACGGCCGCTATGCCGGCAAGGTCGCGGCCCTGCGCCCGATCTTTTCCGAATTCGGCCTGATCAAGGCCCGGATCAAGGTGGAGGTCGAGTGGCTGCTGGCCCTGGCCGACGAGCCTGGCATCGCCGAGCTGGCGCCCTTGCCGGCCGCAGCGGCAGGCAGGTTGCGCGCGCTGGCCGATGGCTTCGACGTTGCCGATGCGGCCCGGGTCAAGGATATCGAACGCGGCACCAACCACGACGTCAAGGCCGTGGAATATTTCATCAAGGAAAAACTCAAGGACGACGCCGAGTTGGCGCCGGCGCTGGAGTTCGTCCATTTCGCCTGCACCTCGGAAGACATCAACAACCTCAGCTACTCGCTGATGCTCAGCCAGGCGCGCGAAACCGTGCTGCTGCCGGCGCTGGACAGCCTGGCGGCGACCCTGCGCGCATTGGCGCACCAGCACGCCGCGCTGCCGATGCTGTCGCGCACCCACGGGCAGACGGCGTCGCCGACCACGGTCGGCAAGGAATTCGCCAATGTGCTCGCACGGCTCGCCCGCCAGCGCCGGCAGCTCGCGCAGGTGGAAATGCTCGGCAAGATCAACGGCGCGGTCGGCAACTACAACGCCCACGTCGTCGCCTACCCGGACGTCGACTGGCCGGCGTTTGCACGCCGCTTCGTCGAGTCGCTCGGCCTGAGCTTCAATGCCCACACCACGCAGATCGAACCGCATGACGGCATCGCCGAGCTCTGCGATGTGCAACGCCGCATCAACACCATCGGCATCGACTTGTGCCGGGATGTGTGGGGCTACATTTCGCTGGGCTACTTCAAGCAGTCGGTGAAAGCCGGCGAAGTCGGCTCCTCGACCATGCCGCACAAGGTCAATCCGATCGATTTCGAAAACGCCGAAGGCAATTTCGGCATCGGCAACAGCCTGTTGTCGCATTTTTCAGAAAAGCTGCCGATCAGCCGCTGGCAACGCGACCTGACCGATTCGACCGTGCTGCGCGCGCTGGGCACCGCATTCGGACATTCGCTGATCGCTTTCGATTCGCTCGCCCGCGGGCTGGGCAAGTTGAGCGTGAATCCGGAGCGCCTGGCGGCCGACCTCGACGCGGCCTGGGAAGTCCTGGCCGAGCCCGTGCAGACGGTCATGCGCCGCCATGGCCTGGCCAATCCCTACGAGCAGCTCAAGGCGCTCACCCGCGGCCAGGGCATCGACGAAGCCGCCATGCGTGAATTCGTCGCCAGCCTGGATTTGCCGGCGGCGGCCAAGGCGCGTCTGATCGCGCTCACGCCCGGCAGCTACGTGGGTGTCGCCGAAAAACTGGCCAACGACATCTGAGGCCATGGCCGTGATCGAAGTCCATGCCAGCAAACAGCATTTCCTCGGCATGCCGGTCGACGAGTTCCTGCGCGACTACTGGCAGAAGCGGGCACTGCTGATCCGCCAGGCGCTGCCGCGCTACCAGGCGCCGCT
>NZ_JBAZUD010000234.1:1737-4486 GCF_041661565.1 Mesorhizobium sp. | reverse complement strand
AGGCCGCAATAATTCCGGATCGCGGAAGCCGGACGTGGGGCATCGCGGCGAGGGCGGTTCGCCGGCGCGACGCGCCCCGGCGAAGTCCCAGGAAGAAATCGACCTGGGCAAGGCTTACGCCTTGCGCGCACAAAAGGAAAAAGACGATCGCATCGAAGCCGAGCGCCTGAAGCAGGAAGAGGCGAAACAGCGTCGCGAAGCGAAGGCTCGACTCGCGGTATTGCTGAAGGATAAGGCGCTCAACGATCCCTCGGCGGAGATCGCCCGTCATTTCGAATACGGCGGCAAAATCAAGCGCATCTACGTGACCGCAGCACAGCTGACCGCGCTCAACGCCGGCGAACTCGGCGTGGCGCAGATGGACGGGAGATACCTGCTGATCCCCGTCGCCTTACTGCTCGAGGCCGAAGCGATTTTTCCACCCGCGGTCGCGTTGAAGGTCGATCCCAATGCCGCGCCGACCGACGATCCCTACAGTGATCCGGCCTACCAGGTCCCAGACGACCTGATCTGGTAACCGTAGGAGGCCGCTTCGGCATCCTGCCTCACGCGGCACTCGCACATCCATGTGCTTCGCGGCTTCAGCCGCGATAGTCGTTCGCCCCAAAACTACGACCCTGGCTCGGCCCTTCGCCCGCCCACATTCGCGACCTTCCGCAGCACCGGCATTGCCGAAATCAAGGTCGCCGATTCAGATCGGTCGAACGACCTCAGCAGCTCGACGAGCGGCGTCAACAGGCGCTTCTGGCCGGCAACGAACAACTTCCTTCCGGATGCCGTGATGGCGATGCGGGTGATTCGCGCGTCCGCGCTGTCCGCCTGCCTTCTGACCAGGCCGCGCCGCTCCAGGTTCTGAACCTGGCGGGTCATGGTGGGTGCCTTGACGCCTTCCTGGCGGGCCAGTTCGCCCATGGTCAGCTCGCCGGCGAAGACGAGTACCGCCAGCACTGACGCTTCCGCCCGCGTCAACGCCGGGGATGGGTCGAGGCCGCGAAGACGCCGAATGAGCTTGACCGCGATCAAGACCAGTTCTTCGGACAGTTCTTCATTGCCTGGGGAAGCCATGGCTTGCAACTGTAGCAAATTTCTATATAGTTAGCGCAGCTAAATAAATGGATCGGCGATGTCGGATCGAAACCGTGTGCGCTGGGTTTGGGCTGGGCCAGCCGCCTTTGCCTGGTTCTTCGGATGGGTGCTTGGGCTGGCGGCGCTCCGGCCTGAATACCATCATGCAACCAAAGCCATAAGCGAGCTGGGTGCCGTCGGGGCGCCGTACATGCTGGCGATGAATGCGTTTGGCTTTGTCGGTACCGGCGTTTGCCTGGCGCTGTTTGCCGTCGGATATCGGGCTCGGATGGGTGAGCGAGCGGTCGGCTACAAATCGATAATGCTGACCGCATTGTTGTTCATGATGACGGCGGTTCCGATGGAAATGGGAGCCGACGGCGATCCGGACATGGGATCGAAGCTGACCCGGCTGCACCTGGTCTTCGTCATGCTGGCACCCATTCCCTGGCTTTGGGCCTTGATCGGCATCGCTCGCCGATACGTCGATGGAACGCCAAGAGCGCTCGCGTTGGCGAGCGCCGCTGCCTTCCTCGGGGTGGTCGGGGTCACCATCTTCCTGATGGCGGATCGCACCTTCCAGGCCCCGGGCCTGGTACAGCGCGCAAGCTTCGTCCTCTTCCTGGGCTGGTTTGCGGCAGCCCCCTATCTGATGCGTAACCAGATCGAAAGCCGCAGCGAACTGGAGAAGCATCGCGGCTGAAGCCGCTCCTACGGGTCGTAGTCGAGGTTGGGGGCCAGCCAGCGCTCGGCTTGCTGGAGGCTGACGCCTTTGCGCTTGGCGTAATCGGCAACTTGCTCGCGGCTCAATCGGCCGACGACGAAGTACTGGCTCTGTGGATGCGAAAAATACAGTCCGCTGACTGCCGATGCGGGATGCATCGCGAAATTTTCCGTCAGCTTCAGGCCGATGGCGTTTTCGGCATCGAGCAAGCGGAAGATCGTGGCCTTTTCGCTGTGTTCGGGACAGGCCGGGTAACCCGGCGCGGGGCGGATGCCGACGTACTTTTCCGTGACCAGTTCGTCCACGCTCAGGGCTTCGTCGGGCGCATAACCCCATAACTCGGTACGCACTTTGCGATGCAGCCACTCGGCGCAGGCTTCGGCCAGGCGGTCGGCCAGCGATTTCAACAGGATCGAATTGTAGTCGTCGTACGCGGCTTCGAAGCGGGCGATATGCGGATCGATGCCGATGCCGGCATTGACCGCGAATGCGCCGACCCAGTCGGCCTTGCCGCTGTCCTTGGGCGCGATGAAATCCGCCAACGAAAAATTTGGGCGATCGTCCGGCTTGTCGGCCTGCTGGCGCAGGCAATGCAGGGTAATGGTTGTTGTAGGAGCGGCTGACCAGACATGCGTCTGTTGAAAGCCAGCCGCGATAGCTCCCGAACCAATCGCGGCTGAAGCCGCTCCTACAAAGGCAACTTCGATGTCGTCGCCGATGGAATTTGCGGGCCAGAGGCCGGCGACGGCTTTGGCGGTGAGCCACTTTTCGGCGATGAGTTGGTCGAGCATCCTGGTTGCATCGTCAAACAGTTCGCGCGCCTGCTTGCCGACAATGGCGTCGTCGAGGATCTGCGGGTAGCGGCCGGACAGTTCCCAGGTCTGGAAGAACGGCGTCCAGTCGATGATCGCGCGCAGTTCGTCCAGGGGCACGTCGTCGAATATCGTCGTGCCGGGCTGC
>NZ_JBAZUD010000234.1:0-1727 GCF_041661565.1 Mesorhizobium sp. | reverse complement strand
GGGAGATCAGCGATTTGGCGTCGCCGCGATTGGCGTGCCGGGCGCGAACTTCGGCGTAGTCGGCGGCGATGCCAGCCACGAAGGGCGCGCGCAAGTCCACGCTGAGCAGGCTCTGCATGACGCCCACCGCACGCGAGGCGTCCTTCACCCAGACCACCGGCTCGGTGTAATGCGGTGCGATCTTCAGCGCGGTGTGGGCGCGCGACGTGGTCGCACCGCCGATGAGCAAGGGCAGGGACATGCCCTGTCGCTTCATTTCGCGGGCAACGTGGCTCATTTCTTCCAGCGACGGCGTGATCAGGCCTGACAAGCCGATGATGTCCGCCTTTTCCTCGCGGGCGCGGTCGATGATGGTCTGGGTCGCCACCATCACGCCCAGGTCGACCACGTCGAAGTTGTTGCAGGCCAGCACCACGCCGACGATGTTCTTGCCGATGTCGTGCACGTCGCCCTTGACCGTGGCCATCAACACCTTGCCCTTGGCCTTGCCGGCGTCGCCGGTACGCAGTTTTTCCGCTTCGATGTATGGAATCAGGTGGGCGACGGCGCGCTTCATCACCCGCGCCGATTTCACCACCTGCGGCAGGAACATCTTTCCGGCGCCGAACAGGTCGCCGACGATATTCATGCCGTCCATCAGCGGCCCTTCGATGACGTCCAGCGGTCGCGCGGCCTCCTGCCGGGATTGCTCAGCATCGAGCTCGATGAACTTGTCGATGCCATGCACCAGCGCATGCTGGATGCGCAGGTTCACCGGCTTGTCGCGCCAGCTGAGATCCTCGCTGCGCACTTCGCCCTTTTTCGATTTGTGCTTGTCGGCCTCGGTCAGCAGGCGCTCGGTGGCGTCGTCTCGGCGATTGAGCACCACGTCTTCGACGGCTTCGCGCAACGACGGCTCCAGGTCGTCGAGGATGGGCAGGCCGCCGGCATTGACGATGCCCATGTCCATGCCGGCCTGGATGGCGTGGTACAGGAACACCGCGTGGATCGCCTCGCGCACGGCATTATTGCCGCGGAACGAGAACGACACGTTGGACACGCCGCCGGAGACATGGCTGAGCGGAAAACGCAATTTTAGCTCGCGCGTGGCGTTGATGAAGGCGACGGCGTAGTCGTTGTGCTCCTCGATGCCCGTGGCGATGGCGAAGATATTCGGGTCGAAGATGATGTCTTCCGGCGCGAAACCGGCTTTCTCGGTCAGCAGCGCATAGGCGCGAGAACAGATCTCCACCTTGCGCTCGAAGGTATCGGCCTGGCCTTGTTCGTCGAAGGCCATGACCACGACCGCTGCGCCGTAGCGGCGCACTTTCGCCGCCTGCTGCAGGAAGGCGCTTTCGCCTTCCTTCATCGAGATCGAGTTGACGATCGCCTTGCCCTGCACGCATTTCAGGCCGGCCTCGATCACGCTCCACTTGGACGAATCGATCATCAGCGGCACGCGGGCGATGTCCGGTTCGGCGGCGATCAGGCGCAGGAAGCGCGACATCGCAGCTTCCGCGTCGAGCATGCCCTCGTCCATGTTGACATCGATGACCTGGGCGCCGTTCTCGACCTGTTGTCGCGCAACGGTCAGGGCCTCGTCGTAGCGGTTCTCCAGGATCAGCTTCTTGAATTGCGCCGAGCCGGTGACATTGGTGCGCTCGCCGACGTTGACGAAGTTGGTGTCTGGCGTGATGACGAATGGTTCCAGGCCGGACAGTCGCGTGTGCTGTGCCAGCGAGGGAATG
>NZ_JBAZUD010000233.1:0-4520 GCF_041661565.1 Mesorhizobium sp. | reverse complement strand
TTGCCCGGTGCCGGCTCCGGAGCCGGAGCCGGTCATGGAGCCGAAGCCGTTCCGCGGCTGATCGCAGCGGCATCGCGATGACCGAAACCCGGCGCAGGCGACTGCGCCGGGTTTTCTTTGTGCGCCAAGGCTCGGAGGGCGGGCCGCCTGCCAATGGCCCGCCAGCGGCTTATCCGCCAGCGGGCGGATTCTGCGTTTAACCAAACTTGGTCTGCCGACCGTGGCTTCTGCGGGCCGGTGAACTACATACACCTGAATCCTCCCGTTTGCGGGAATGTTACGAGAGTGCTAAAAAGGTGCGCGCTGCGCCAGAAAATGCTGGCTAGCCGCCCGGAGTAGGGGGGGGCTGGACCGCGCCATAACAGTCAATAAGAAAGGGGTTCACAATGAACGGAAACAAGAATAGCGGTGGTAAAACCCGCATCAATCGGACCATCAAGGTCGCCCCCACCACCCGCGCCATCCGCGCCGCCCTGGCCGTCTCGGCCACGATGCTGGCGCTGTCGGGCAGCGGCGCCGCCCTGGCCGGCACCTGCGCGATCACCGCGCTCAACACCGTGTCTTGCAATGGCGTATTCATCGACACCATCCCCGGCGTCGAGTTCGTGCCCACCGTCGACATGACCCTGGTCCTGGGCGACACCTTGCCGACCAGCGTGACCCCCGCGGCCGGCAGTGTAGGCATTGACGCGACCTGGGGCGGCATCGTCACGGTGATCAGCTATGCCGACATCACCACCGACGGCGCCGATGGCGTCAACCAGTACGGTTCGACCACGGCGACCTTGAACACCTACGGCGACATCGTCACCAACGTTTCGGCGGCTGGCGCCAACGCCGTCGACATCAGCGCCTACGGCGATGTCACGGTAGTCAACGGCGGCCTCATTTATGCCTATGACGGCGGAGCCTACGACGTCGTTGCCCTGACCGCGGACTCGATAGACGGCAATGTCTCGATCGACAACCAGGCCTACAGCAGCATCATCGCCAGCGCCTACAACGGCATCGCGACTGCGGTTTACGCGACCGCCTATGGCGATGTCGATATCAACAACGACGGGACGATTTCGGCCAGCTCATTCAATAACACCGCCACCGCGGTCTATGCCTATGCTGATGAGGGCGACGTTACCGTGACTAACACGGGCACCATCGAGGCCTATTCGCTCACCAGCACGAGCTACGGTGTGTCCGCAGTAGCCGACTCTGGCAACGTGACCATCGACAATTCGGGCAGTGTTGCCTCGGGTGGCGATGGCCAGTCGGTCGCTGTACTTGCATACGCCAGTTATGGCACCGTAACCGTGACGAACTCCGGCACCATCGATGCAACCTCGTATTCCGCGCTTGCCGACGGCATCGGCGCCTTTGGCGACTATGTCGCAGTCGACAATTCCGGCTCGATTACTGCCAACGGCGACACCTGGGCAGCCGGCGTGGAAGCCGAGAGTGACTTCGGTACCACGGTAGTCAATTCCGGCGCGATCTACGCTAATGCAGACTCGGGTGTGGCATGGGGTATCTACGCCACCGCGTCCGACGGCGATGTGAGCGTGGACAACAACCTGGGCACGGTTTCCGCCTATTCCACGTTCGGCGCAGCCACTGGTGTTTACGCCAATGCCGACGGCAACGCCAGCGTCACCAACTCCGGCACCATCTCCGCCTATTCCGTTTTTTCCAGTGCCCTGGGCGTCGATGCCTATGCCTACGATGGCGATGCGACTGTCACCAACTCCGGCAGCATCGACGCCGCGTCGGTCTTCGGTGATGCGACCGGCGTCAGCGCCTATTCCTACAACGGCAACGCATCGGTAACCAACACTGCGTACGGCAGCATCTCGGCTTACTCGGTCTTTACAGCCGTAGCAGGCATCTATGCCGGCTCCGAAAACGGCTCGGCCTCGGTGGACAATGCAGGCAGTGTTGACGCCTACTCCGTCTTCAACTTCGCCACCGGCGTAGACGTCTATTCCTATGACGGCAGCGCAACAGTCACCAATTCCGGCAGCATCGCGGCAGAATCTGTCTTTGAATACGCCACCGGTGTAAGCGCTTACTCTTACAATGGTGACGCAACGGTCACCACGACCGACACCAGCAGTGTCTACGCCTACTCCGAATTTGATGACGCAACGGGCATCTATGCCGGTTCATACAACGGCTCGGTGACGGTGACCAACGCCGGAAGTATTGGGGCCTACAGTTACTTCGCGATTGCCACCGGCATCGATGCCTATTCTTACGGCGGCGACGTAACGGTCAGCAATTCCGGCGCAATCACTGTAGCGAGTACGGACTCTCACGCCTACGGCATTTACGCGTATGTCGAGGGTAACGGAGACGTTTCAGTTACCAATTCAGGCGACATCGACTCCAGCTCGGTGGATGGCGACGCTTATGGCATTTATGCCTACGCCAACGGCGATGGCAATGTCTACGTGGATACTTCAGGCACAATCAACGCCTATTCCTACAACGAACTGGCAGTCGGCATCCACGCCAACACCGATGGCACCTACGGCGACATGGTCGTCACCAATTCCGGCGCCATCACCGCTACGTCCATTTACAGCGACGCCTACGGTATCTACGCCGACTCGAATGGCAATTACCAGGACGTTACCGTAAACAACTCAGGCACGATTACGGCCGACGCTTACTCCGACGCACTCGGTATCTATTCCGACACGTCGGGCGACTACAGCGAAATCTACGTAGACAACTCCGGCACCATTTCGGCGACCTCCCAGGATTCCTACGCGGTCGCCATCGAGGCGGAAACCAGCGGCTACGACTCGGACCTGTACGTCGACAACTCCGGCAGTATCAGCGCCACCACGTACAGCACTGGCTATGACAACGCCTATGGAATCCGCGCCGCCACTGACGAGGACTACAGCGACATCGAGGTAACCAGTTCCGGCACGATCTCGGCCTATTCCTACAACGACCGCTCCTACGGCATCCGCGCCGAGGTGGCCGGTTACAGCAACGTATCGGTCTCCAATTCCGGCACGATCACCTCGGACGGCTATGACGATGCGTGGGGCATCCTCGCGGTCAACGGCGAGGGTTATACCTACGTCGGCAATAGCGGTTCGATCACCTCGACCGCCACCTACGACTACGCGGCCGGCATCACCGTGTTCGGGGATTACGGCGACGTGGCGGTGGTTAACGCCGCGGCTGGCTCGATCACGGCGAACGGCGCCGAAGACGCCTACGGCATTGGCGTATTCACTCAGGCCGGCGACATTTCCATCACCAACGATGGCGACATCGCCGCCGACTCGGTCTACCTGTCGAAGGGCATTAATGCCTACACGTCTGCTGGCGACGTCAGCGTAGTCAACAACGGCAGCGTCACTGCCACCGCGGACTATGACGCCTACGGCGTCTACGCGGTTTCGACCGGTGCTTTCGCCGACGTCTATGTCGGCAACACCGGCGACATCACGGCGACAGCGGGCGGCGCAGTCTATTCGTCGGCCTATGGCGTCCTGGCGGACGGCTACTACGCGTCCGTGTACAACGCGGGCAACATCAGCGCGAGCGCTGACGGCGTCGACGGTGGCGAGGCGGTCGGCGCCCTGGTCACTGGCACTTACGCCAGCTTTGACGGGGCGGCCGGCAGCAGCACTTCTGCCTCGGCCACCGGTTACTTCGAAGCGGTTGCCATTGGCGCGGCCGTGGTCGGCCCGGTCGCCACCTTCTCCAACGCAGGCGATACCTCAGCCTCGGCGGAGTCGGATGCGGTCTACGGCGGTTCGGCGGCCATCGGCGCATTCGCCAGCGGCTACTTCACCTATGTCAGCACCGCGGATGGCAGTTCGATCACTGCCGACGCCAGCGGCTACTACGCGGCGGCAGAGGGCCTGGTTGCTTCCGGCCTTTTGTACCTGGGGCTTGACAACGCCGGCGACATCAACGCCACTGCCACGGGCACCTACGGCGTGGCAATTGGCATGCTGGGCGCCAGCTTTTATGACGTGGTCGCCTCTAACTCCGGGGACATCTCCGCTGAGTTCGTCGGCGCCTATGGCGACACCTACGGCGTAACGCTGTATTCCGTCGGGGGCGACGTGACCTTCACCAACGACGGCACGATCACCGCGACCGACGCCGACTACGCGGTGGGTGTGTATCTGTCCAGTGCGTACTACACGACGCTGGTCAACAACGGCACGATCACGGCCAACTCGACCGCGGCCGGCAGCATCGCGGTGCTGAGCGGTGACTCGGAAGACGAGATCTTCAACTACGGCGTCATCAACGGCGCGATCGTCACCGGTGACGGCGACGACTTCCTGTACAACGCCGATGGCGGTGTCTGGAATGCGGTGGGCTACTCGGACTTCGGCCCGGGCGACGACGTGATCGTCAACTACGGCCTGATCGCGATGGACGATGCGTCCATCGACCTGGGCACGTACAGCGCGTACGGCAACGGTTTCTACAACTTCGGCACGGTGTCGGCGAACGGCGTGTACAACGTGATCGACATGGGCGGCCCG
>NZ_JBAZUD010000232.1:0-4693 GCF_041661565.1 Mesorhizobium sp. | reverse complement strand
ACCGAAGTCATTGGAGGACAGCGAATGGCGGGAAGCGGCGTCGCCTCGATCGGGGAATGCATGCTCGAACTGTCGGGCCAGACGGGCCCGGACTGGCGCATGGGTTTTGCCGGCGACACGTTCAACATGCTGTGGGCGCTGCACGCCTTGAGCCGCGATCGGCCGGCAACCTATGTCTCGGCCTTCGGCGACGACCCGTTCTCGCAACGCCAGATCGCCTTCCTCGCCGAAAACGGCATCGGCATCGGCTCCAGCCCTGTCATATCGGGCGCACGGCCCGGCCTTTACGCCATCACGCTGACCGGCGCCGAACGGTCCTTCACCTATTGGCGCGCGGATGCCGCAGCCAGGCAGCTTGCCTCCGACCCCGCCGCGCTGTCGAAAAGCCTGGAAAATCAGGCTCTTGTCTATTTCAGCGGAATCACTTTGGCAATTCTGGACAATGCCGCGCGCAAGACGTTGCTGACTGTCGTTTCCAAGGCTCGGGCGGCGGGCTCGCTCGTCGCCTTCGATCCCAACTACCGGCCGCGGCTCTGGACGAGGCGCGAGGAGGCGCAAGCGGCGACCGTCGACGCACTCGCCGTCACCGACATCGCATTGCCCACTTTCCCGGACGAGCAGATGCTCTTCGGCGATGCCACGCCGCAAGCAACGGTTGACCGGCTGGGTCAATTGGTCGGCGAGGTCGTCGTCAAGAATGGCGAGCAACCGGCACTCATCGCCGAAAAAGGGACCGTGCACGAAGTCCCCGCGATCCATGTCGCGGCGCCTGTCGATACGACCGGCGCTGGCGATTCTTTCAATGGCGCATATCTGGCCGCACGCCTTGCCGGCCACAATCCGGCCGAGTCCGCCTTGCGCGCGCATCGCGTCGCCGCTGCGGTCGTTCAAGTGCGCGGCGCGCTGGCGCCGTTCGAGACATTGCGGGCAGCGTTCGATAATCAGCCGGCAAACTAGAGCAATTCCAGGAAAAGTGTGTGCGGTTTTCCGTCCGGAATTGCGTGAAAACAAAGAGTTAGATCAGTTCGCCGTTTCCGTGAAATGGTGAACTGATCTAAGGCAGCCGGAAGCGATATTCCGTCACATGGTGATAGATCGCGCCGGGCCACAGCGTCGCCTGGGGGAAATACGGCCGGTTCGGCGCGTCAGGCCACACTTGCGGCTCCAGGCAGAAGCCGGAAAAAGCCCTGTAATTCCGCCCTTCGAGGCCGGTGCGCGGCGTCACGTACTGGCCTGTATAGAGCTGAACGCCGGGTTCGGTCGTCCAGACCTCCATCTCTACACCGGAGCTTGCTCCTTGCACCCACGCTGCCTGCCTCAATGGCCCACGCGTCGCGGCGAGGCAGAAATTCTGGTCATAGGGCAGTTGCTCGCCCTCGGTCTCCATGCGCAGCGGCCGCGCCTGGCGGAAATCGTAAGGCGTGCCGTCAACCGGCTTGACCACCCCGGTCGGGATCATCTCGCTGTCGACCGGCAGGTAGGCGCCGGCATTCAGCATCATCCTGTGATCGAGAATGTCGGTGGCGCCACCATCATCCAGGTTGAAATAGGAATGCTGGCTGAGATTGCACAGCGTCGGCTCCTCGCATGTCGCCGTCAGTTCGACGCTGAGCGTGCCGGGAATCTTCAGACGATAGGTGCAGGTGACGTCGAGCGCGCCGGGAAAGCCCATTGAGCCGTCGGGGTCGTGCAGCGTCAGCGTGACGAAATCCCTGCCATGCAAGGCCACTGTCCATGGCCTGTGCGAATAGCCTTGCGAACCGCCGTGCAGCGTATGCTTGCCAAGAAAGTTCTTTTCGGCCTGGTAGCGATTGCCGGCGATAGTGAAGCTGCCGCCGTGAATGCGATTGGCGTAACGACCAACCACAGCGCCGAAGAAGGTGTCGTTGGTCTCGTAGGCCTCCAGCCTGTCATAGCCCAGCACCAGCGGCGCATCGTGGCCGGTGAGGCGCAAATCCTGAATGATCGCGCCGAGTCCGATGATGTTGGCGGTGATCCCGCCGCCCCTGATCACGAACCGACGCACCGCCTCGCCTGCCTGCGTCGTGCCGAAAACCTCGCCATCCTTCATCGCCATGCCCGCAAACGTCAGTTGACCAGAGAAATTCGGCCGCTTGTCGCATACCGTGTGAGCAGGCTCCAGGCCTGCTCACACGGCAACACTCTATCAGAGGCCGAGGCCGCCGATGCAGACATATTTGGTATCGAGATAATCCTCGATACCCTGGTGTCCGCCTTCCTTGCCAAGTCCGGATTCCTTCACGCCGCCGAACGGCGCTTCCGGCGTGGTGATGAGGCCCTCATTGACGCCCACCATGCCGTATTTCAGCCCTTCCATGACGCGGAAGGCGCGGCCGAGATCGCCGGTGTAGAAATAGCAGGCGAGGCCGAATTCGGTGTCGTTGGCGAGTGCGACAGCCTCTTCCTCTGTCTCGAACTTGAACACCGGCGCGACCGGGCCAAAGATCTCTTCCTTCATGAAGCGCATATTGGGCGTCGCGTCGGAGATGACCGTCGGCTGGAAGAACGAACCGCCCAGCGCATGGCGCTTGCCGCCGGCAACGATCTTGCCGCCCTTGGCAGTGGCGTCGGCGATCAGTTCCTCGACCTTCTCGACCGCCTTCTCGTCGATCAGCGGCCCCTGCTGCACGCCGTCCTCGAGGCCTGAGCCGACCTTCAGCCCGTTGCTGGCCGCAGCCAGGTTTTCGACGAATTTGTCATAGACGCCGGCCTGGACAAGGAAGCGATTGGTGCACACGCAGGTCTGGCCGGAGTTGCGGTACTTGGCGGTGATCGCGCCGGCGACCGCGCGCTCGATGTCGGCGTCGTCGAAGACGATGAAGGGCGCGTTGCCGCCGAGTTCCATCGACACCTTCTTGACGGTGACGGAGGATTTCTGGATCAGGATCTTGCCGACCTCGGTCGAACCGGTGAAGGTGATCTTCTTGACCAGCGGGTTGCTGCAGATCTCGTCGCCGATTTCGCCGGCCGCGCCGGTGAGGATGTTCACGACGCCCTTGGGGAAACCAACTTCCTCGATCAACGCGCCCCAGGCAAGGCCCGAATAGGGCGTCTGCGAGGCCGGCTTGACGACGGCCGTGCAGCCCGCGGCGAGCGCCGGGCCGAGCTTGCGGGCCAGCATCGAGGATGGGAAGTTCCACGGCGTGATGGCGGCGATGACGCCGACCGGCTCCTTGGTCACCAGGATGCGACGGTCCGCCCAGGGTGACGGCACGACGTCGCCATAGGTGCGGCGGCCTTCCTCGGCGAACCACAGGATGTAGGCGGCGGCAGAACCGATCTCACCCTTCGATTCGAACAGCGACTTGCCCTGCTCGATCGTCAGCAGTTCAGCCAGCACGTCCTGGTTGTCCATGATCGCGTCATGCAGCTTGCGAAGCAGCTTCGATCGTTCCAGGGCGGTCGTCTTGCGCCAGGTCTTGAACGCCTCATCGGCGGCCTCGATGGCGCGCCGCGTCTCGGCCTTGCCCGACTTTGGCACGGTGCCGATCTTGAGGCCCGTGGCGGGGTTGTTGACGTCGACAGTCAGGCCGCTGTCGGCCTGCACCCATTCGCCGTTGATGAGATTGGCCTGCCGCATGAAATGGCTGGTTTTCTGAAGCATGGTCTAGCCTCCGCTCGGCGCGCTGACGGGCCGGTGTCTGGATTTTCTTCGATGAGCGTGCCCGATCGTATCGAGGCCGGGTCGCTGGAGCCAGTGCTCTTTACCTAGGGCAAGCCACGCAATCAATTGCAAGATGGCATATAGGCTTTGGGCCAGCACCAAACCAGCCTGAGCTGACCTACCCGTAGACGTGGAGGACAACAGCCAGCCAGAAAGCCGTGGTGACGGCGGCACAGGCCGTGGCGATGGTCATCTGGTTCGTCGCCAGCGCCTGGCCGGTGTTGAATTGCACGGCGATCAGATAGGAGTTGATGCCGGATGGCAGCGCCGCCACCACGACCGCGACCTTGGCCGTCAAGGGCGGCAGGTCGAGCAACCAGACGAAGCCAAGCGCCAGTGCCGGCATCAGGAAGAGTTTCAGCACCGACAGCGCCAGGGCCGGCCGGACATTGCCGGAGATGCCGAAGCGGCGCAGGCTGAGCCCCATGGCGAACAGTGCCACCGGACCGGCAGTGTTGGCCAGTGCATCGACCAGCCGCGTGGCGAGGGCCGGCAACGGCATACCGCTCATCCGCCATGCCAGGCCCAGCAGAATAGCGATGATCAGCGGATTGAGGAAAAGCCGCCGCGAGAAACTGCGCAGGACGCGCAACGGATGCACGGTTTCGCCATTGCGGCCAAACATCTCGAACAGCACGATCGACACCATCATCATGATCGGCAGATGCACGGAAACCAGCAGCGACAGGACTTCGAAGCCGCTCTGGCCGAATATGCCGAGAATGAACGGGGCGCCGAGCAGCACCGTGTTGGAGAAGGCCGATGACACTCCGCCGACGACGCCGGCGCGCGCGTCACGGCCGAATATCCGCGTGGTGACGAAATGACCGGCGGTCCAGGTGATCGCCGCGGCCGCGAAATAAGCGATCCACAACCGCCAAGGCGCAACGCCGTGGAAATCGGCATTCACCATTGTCTGGAACAGGAGGAGAGGCACCGCCACCGACACCGCGAAATCGGATATCCCCTCGCCGCTCGCCGGCTTCAGGTAGCCGGTCAACCCGGCGA
>NZ_JBAZUD010000231.1:0-4696 GCF_041661565.1 Mesorhizobium sp. | reverse complement strand
TGCTGGCCCTTGGTCAGGACCGCGAAATTGGCGGTGGTGCCGATCGACAGCGTCGCCATGCGATAATCCAGCGCCTGGATGCTGTCTATCTGCCTGCCGTTGAGTTGGAGCACGACGTCGCCGGGCTTGAGCCCGGCCTTGGCGGCCGGTCCGGTCGCCTCTACCGACGAGACCAGGGCCCCGGTCGGCTTTTCCATTCCGAGCGATTCGGCGATCTGCGGTGTAACCGCCTCGAACTCGGCACCGATATAGGGCCGCTCGAAGAAGTCGAGCCCGGCCTTGGCCGCGTCGGCGAAGGCGCGAACCATGTTAGAGGGAATGGCGAAGCCGATGCCGATCGAGCCGCCGCTGCGGCTGTAGATCGCCGTGTTGATGCCGACCAGCTGGCCGCCCATGTTGATCAACGCGCCGCCGGAATTGCCGGGGTTGATGGCCGCGTCGGTCTGGATGAAGAAGCTGGAATCGGCGACGCCGATATGGCTACGGGCAAGCGCAGAGACGATACCGCTGGTGGTGGTCTGGCCGACGCCGAAAGGGTTGCCGATGGCCAGCACCAGGTCGCCGACCTCGAGCGCGTCGGAATCGCCGATGGCGATGACCGGGAAAGGCTTGTCGGCGGAGATCTTGAGCACCGCCAGGTCGAGCGACTCGTCCTTGAGCATCACCTTGCTCTCGAACTCGCGGCCGTCCGCCGTCGCCACCTTGACCTGATCGGCATCCTTGATGACGTGGTAGTTGGTGACGACGATGCCGGTCGGGTCGACCAGCACGCCGGAACCGAGCGAGGATTGCGCGCGCGGCTGCGAGCGGCCGAAGAATTCCTCGAAGAAGGGATCGCCGTCGAAAGGCGACGTCACCTTGGCGGTCTGCGAAGCATAGACGTTGACCACGGCCGGCGCGGTCTGCTTGACGAGCGGCGCGAACGACAATTGCACTTCCTCGCGGCCGAACGGCACGCGCTTGTCGGGGCCGGACGTGGCGTTCTCACCTTCGACGCCATGCAGCAGATCGGTCAGCACATCGGACAGGCCCGGATCAGTCTTGGTGTCCTCGGCCCATGCCTGCCTGACCATCGGTGCGGCCGCCAACGCCATCAAGGCGAAGAGCAGGACAAGGGACAGTCTGTTGGCGCGCATTCACGAATCCTCCGAGGCGAGTTCGGGCGCCATTGTCCTGACGATTGTGCAAAATGAAAGGCTAAGTCGCTGAAATCCGATTATTTTGGGCAGGGAGACCTTAGCTAAGGTCACAGACTCGGCCAGTCCGCGATTTGGTTGCCATCAGACAACGAAAAGGGGCCCGCAGGCCCCTTTGAATTTAGTCTGGAAACCGAGCCTTATGCAGCCTCGGCGTCGGAGTCGGTGCCTTCGGCTTCGATGCGGGCGCGGTCGCCGGCGCCCTTGGCCGAGGTGTCGCGATCGACGAACTCGATGACGGCCATCGCGGCGTTGTCGCCATGGCGGAAGCCGGCCTTCATGATGCGCAGATAGCCGCCATTGCGGTCGGCATAGCGCGGCGCGATGGTGTCGAACAGGCGCTTGACGACGCCTTCATTGCCGATCTGCGCGATCACCTGACGGCGGGCGTGCAGGTCGCCGCGCTTGCCGAGCGTCACCAGCTTCTCGACGATCGGACGCAAATCCTTCGCCTTCGGCAGGGTAGTGACGATCTGCTCGTGCTCGAGCAGCGACACGGCGAGGTTGGCGAACATCGACTTGCGATGGCTGATGCTTCTGGCGAAGCGACGGCCTTTAAAACCGTGGCGCATGGCTCTTTTCCTTCTTCAGTTGTTCAAGAGGCCAAGACCTCTGATGGTTTTCCGCATGACCGTCGGATCGAGCGGCCGCCCGATCCTTGGAATTCATGCTCAATATTGATCTTCGTAACGCTTTGCGAGGTCTTCGATGTTTTCCGGTGGCCAGTCCGGCACTTCCATGCCGAGGTGCAGGCCCATCGCCGCCAGGACTTCCTTGATCTCGTTCAGCGACTTGCGGCCGAAGTTCGGGGTGCGCAGCATCTCGGCTTCGGTCTTCTGGATGAGATCGCCGATGTAGACGATGTTGTCGTTCTTCAGGCAGTTGGCCGAACGCACCGAAAGCTCGAGCTCGTCGACCTTCTTGAGCAGCGCCGGGTTGAAGGCGAGCTCGGTGACGGCTTCGGCGGCGACTTCCTTCTGCGGCTCGTCGAAGTTGACGAACAGGCCAAGCTGGTCCTGCAGGATGCGGGCGGCGAAAGCCACCGCGTCCTCGCCGGTGATCGAGCCATCGGTCTCGATCGTCATGGTCAGCTTGTCATAATCGAGAACCTGGCCCTCGCGGGTGTTCTCGACCTTGTAGGAAACCTTCTTCACCGGCGAATAGAGGCTGTCGACCGGGATGAGGCCGATCGGTGCATCCTCGGCGCGGTTGCGGTCCGCCGGCACGTAACCCTTGCCGGTGTCGACGGTGAATTCCATGCGGATTTCAGCGCCTTCGTCCAGCGTGCAGATGACGTGGTCGGGGTTGAGGATCTCGACGTCGCCAACCGTCTGGATGTCGCCGGCGAGAACAGCGCCCGGTCCCTGCTTGCGCACGACCATGCGCTTCGGGCCGTCGCCTTCCATGCGGATGGCGATTTCCTTGATATTCAGGACGATGTCGGTCACGTCCTCGCGCACACCGGCGATGGACGAGAATTCATGCAGAACGCCGTCGATCTGAACGGCGGTAACAGCCGCACCGCGCAGCGAAGACAGAAGCACGCGACGCAGAGCATTGCCGAGCGTCAGGCCGAAGCCACGCTCCAGGGGCTCCGCGACCAGCGTGGTCAGCGTCTTCTTCTTCGACGAGAACTCGATCTTGTTTGGCTTGATCAGTTCCTGCCAATTTTTCTGGATCATGATGCTTTCCTTCCGTTGACCCGCCACCATCCAATCGTGGCGGGCGACCTGGAATGCCGTGGAGGAACGCCCGTGGGGCGCTCGCGCGGCGTTCGATAAATGCTTAGACGCGACGCTTCTTGCGCGGGCGGCAGCCATTGTGCGGGATCGGCGTCACATCACGGATCGAGGTGATGGTGAAGCCGGCCGCCTGCAGGGCGCGCAACGCCGATTCACGACCGGAGCCGGGTCCGCAGACCTCGACTTCGAGCATGCGCATGCCATGTTCCTGGGCCTTCTTGGCAACGTCCTCGGCAGCCATCTGGGCAGCGAACGGGGTCGATTTGCGCGAACCCTTGAAGCCCTGTGCGCCGGCCGACGACCAGGCAATCGAATTGCCCTGAGCGTCGGTGATGGTGATCATCGTGTTGTTGAAGGTCGAATTGACGTGGGCAACGCCCGACGAGATGTTCTTGCGTTCGCGACGGCGAACACGAGCGGCTTCCTTGGCCATGATGGTCCTTTCAGTTGATCTCTACACCGCCGTAATGCCAGCGGCTCCACCTTTGAAAGCGAATAGTGAGTAGCCATCAGCGAATAGGAATCCCCACTCGCTAATGGCCACCGGCTATTCGCTGACTTATTTCTTCTTGCCGGCGATCGACTTGGCCGGGCCCTTGCGGGTACGTGCATTGGTATGCGTGCGCTGGCCGCGAACCGGCAGCGAGCGACGGTGACGCAGGCCACGGTAGCAGCCGAGGTCCATCAGACGCTTGATGTTCATCGACACTTCGCGGCGCAGATCGCCCTCGACCTGGTAGTCGCGGTCGATGGTCTCGCGGATCTGCAGCACTTCCGCGTCGGTCAGCTGGTTGACGCGGCGTTCGGCCGGGATGCCGACCTTGTCGACGATCTCCTGGGCGAACTTCTTGCCGATGCCATGAATGTACTGAAGCGCGATGACAACGCGCTTGTTGGTCGGAATGTTAACGCCGGCTATACGAGCCATATTCTTCTCTTCTCCATGTGGGCCGGCCGACCTTCGAAAAGGCAGGCACGGCGCAATCTTTAAGTTGCCCCGCGTCCGGTGGAGGCCGGCCCATGCGGGAGTTTCCAGTCAAAGCGGCTGCCCTTGCCCTTGCGGACAAGCAAAGCCCATGCCTGTAGGAAGACGGGCCGCCATACCGCAGCGAACGGTCGCCGTCAAGTACAATCGTTAATTTACCGGCTTCGCCCCTTCGGCCGTCGCCGCGAGCACGGCTTCGATCTCGCCGGTGACGGCATCGATGTCAGCCATGCCGTCTACGGCCTTGAGTTTGCCCTTGGCGTAGTAGTAGCCGATCAACGGAGCGGTCTTCTTGTAATATTCGCGCAGACGGTCTTCGAACACCGCGGGATTGTCGTCCTTGCGCACCGGCTGACCGGCCGCCTTGGCGTCATCGGCCCGCTTGACGATCCGCCCGACCAACGCCCGGTCGTCAACGACAAGTTCGATGACGATGTCGAGGCTCATGCCACGTTGCGCGAGCATCGCATCGACAGCATCGGCCTGCACAAGGGTGCGCGGGTATCCGTCGAGGATGAAGCCGTTGGCGCAATCCGCCTGATCGATGCGCTCGGCAACGATGGCGTTGACGATGGCGTCCGACACCAGCTCACCGGCATCCATCACTGCCTTGGCGCGCTTGCCGACCTCGGTACCGGCCTGGACGGCAGCCCGCAGCATGTCGCCCGTCGAGAGCTGTGGTATGCCGTGTTTCTCTACCAGTCTTTGTGCTTGTGTCCCCTTGCCCGCCCCTGGCGGCCCAAGCAATATCAACCTCATCTGGCTTTCTTCCC
>NZ_JBAZUD010000230.1:0-4911 GCF_041661565.1 Mesorhizobium sp. | reverse complement strand
GCCGTCTATGAACCGAAAGCGTGCATTCGGGCTTCTCTCGGCGCGGCGAGACGGTCGGGTTTCGATCCCAGGCGCCTGATGTTCGAATTCACCGAGGATGAGCGGATCGGCGATCCAAAGCATCTCGAAAACATCATCGCTACATACAAGAACATGGGTTTCATTACGGCGATCGATGATTTCGGCGCGGGCTATGCGGGGCTCAGCCTTTTGGCCATGCTGCAACCAGATATCATCAAGATCGATATGGCGCTGGTGCGCGGAATTGCCACTTCGGCGGCCAAGCAGGCGATCATCGCCAGCCTCGCCACGCTGGCGCGTGAGCTCAACATCGCGTTGCTGGCAGAGGGAATCGAGACGCAGGCCGAGCTTGAGATCATCAAGGCCGCTGGCATATTCCTTGGTCAGGGTTATTTTTTCGCCAAGCCGGAAGTCGAAAGCCTGCCGACCATCTCCATCTCCCGCCCGTGGACATCCAGCGCCGGCGCGTTTCAAGGTCCCCTGCGGGCTCACGCCGCGGCCTGAGCCGCCAGAGACAGCCGCCGGAACGATCCCAGAGAGCGAGCGCTTCAGGCGGACCCATCGGATCGATGCGCAGCGATCGCGGCGAGGAATGCCGCGCCGAACTCCTTGAGCTTGGCCGCTCCCACGCCATTGACTTCGGCGAACGCGTCGATGTCGCGCGGGCTACGCTCGGCCATGTCGATCAGCGTGCGATCGGAGAACACCACATAGGCCGGCACCTGCCGCTCCTTGGCGAGACGCAGCCGCAATGCCTTGAGCACCGCCAACAGCGACGCATCCAATCCTGCCACGCTTGCGAGAGCCTCCTGGCCGCGCATCTTGCGCAAGGCCCGGCCGCGCACTTCGACACGGTAGTGGAACGACACTTCGTCGCGGCCCAGCGCATGGCCCTTTTGCGAGATGGCGAGGCCGCCATGGCCGCCCGGATCCGGCTCCAGGAAACCGTTCGCTACGAGCTGGCGGATCAGCGACTGCCAGAAATCCTTCTTGTGCGCCACGCCGGACCCGAAGCCGGCGAGCTTCTGGTGGCCCCTTGCCAAAATTTTCTCGGTTTCATGGCCAAGCAGGATGTCGATGACATGGCCGGCGCCGAAACGTTCGCCGCTCTGGGCCATGGCCGCCAGGATGAGCCGCGCTTCCGCTCCGCCATCGGCGCGCGGCGCCTGGTCGAGGCAATTGTCGCAATTGCCGCAAGGTGACGCCTCCTCGCCGAAATAGCCAAGCAGCACCTGGCGGCGGCATTGCGCCGTCTCGCAATAGCCGATCAGCGTGTCGAGCCGGCTGTGCGAGCGCCTCTTGTGCTCGACCGCTGCGTCCTCGTCGTCGATGAACATCCGGCGCATGCGGATGTCGCCAAGCCCGAACAGCATGTGCGCCTCGGCTTCGCGCCCGTCGCGGCCGGCGCGGCCGATCTCCTGGTAGTAGGCCTCCAGGCTGCCCGGCATGTCGGTGTGGAAGACATAGGCAACGTCCGGTTTGTCGATGCCCATGCCGAAGGCGATAGTCGCCACCATGACGACGCCGGACAAGGTCATGAAGGCGTTCTGGTTGGCGTCACGCGCCTCCTTGCTCATGCCGGCATGATAGGCGAGCGCGGTCACGCCGTTCTTCTCGAGGAACGCCGCAATCTCCTCGGTCTTCTTGCGCGACAGGCAATAGACGATGCCGCTGCGGCCGGCGTGACGCTCGATGAAGTCCAGCAATTGACGCTTGCTGTCCTGCTTGGCCGAGATGCCAAGCTTGATGTTGGGCCGGTCGAACCCCAGCACCAGGGTTTCGACGCGCTCGGCGAACAGCCGGGCTTCGATGTCCCTGCGCGTGCTCTCGTCGGCCGTCGCCGTCAGCGCTATGATCGGCACACCCGGAAAGATGTCGCGCAGCCGCGACAGATCTTCATACTCACGCCGGAATGCCGGTCCCCATTGCGAGATGCAATGCGCCTCGTCGACGGCGATCAGGCTGACGTCGAGCCTGGCCAGCGCCTCGAGCATCCGCTCGGTCATCAGCCGCTCCGGCGCGAGGTAAAGCAGGCGCGTCTGGCCCGACGCCACACGCCGCCATGCTGCGACGTTCGCCTCGCGGTCGATCGAGGAGTTGATGGTGTCGGCGGCCACGCCTGCAAGGCGCAAGGCGGCGACCTGATCCTGCATCAGCGCCACCAGAGGCGAGACGACGATGGTCAGTCCGCCAAGGACCAGCGCCGGGACCTGGTAGCAGAGCGATTTGCCCGCGCCTGTCGGCATGACGGCCAGCACATGGCGCCCGGCCAGCAACGCCTCCATGGCCGCGGCCTGACCGGGACGAAAATCGTCAAAGCCGAACACGTCCTTCAGGACACGCCGCTTGGGATCCTCTGCCCGGATGCTCGCTGCCTGCGCCGGCATCAGGCAGATACCGGTGGGCAAGCGATTTTGCGTGGATCAAGGCGGATGGGCAAACCGGTCAAGCGACTCTCCGGGGATGGGCCCTTGGAGTAGCCCAGCGCTCAGGCGATCACAACGGCCCTTTCGATGTCGTCGTGGCCGACGCGTGGAAGGCATGCGGCTCACGGCTGCCTGGCATATCAATGGAACGTGGCGGCCCGACTACGGCATCACTCGCCGCTGCTGCCTTGCTCCAGTTCGTCATAATAGCGCTGAGCAACCTTGGCCTTGTCCGCCCGGGCCCTCTCCGACCGGCGACCGAATTCGGCTTTGAGGGTCTTGGACAACAGCAGGACGTATAGGCAGTATGCGGTGGCCGCCGCCACCAGCGGGGTAAACAGCCCGATCGGCGCCGAGCGGTCCGCCAGCATGAGAATTCCAACGGCGCCTGCCAACAGCGTGGAAAGAGCAGCCATGGCCGTAAGGAATATCTTCGCCGGCCATGACCCTTTCAGGAAGTAGTAGGCGCCGATAACATAGGCCACGCTGGAGATGCCACTCACGACACTGGGCTGCTGTCCAAGGACCAACAGGGCGACCTGCGCCAGGACGCCTACCACGCCGATTGCGACGAAAATGCCGGCCACCGCCTGCATGTGAAGCTTACCGTTCATTCCAACCCCCATTAGAACCCCTGATCCCAGCTCATTTCAGCATGCAACCAGGGATTGCGCAAGATCCGTCGGTCGTCTCGCTCGCGAGATCACAACATCTGCGTCGGGCGTGAATTCCTCGACGCCCGCGCCTCGCTTCCCCGGCGACATCATCACTGCCGCTGGATTCCTTCGCGCCGCGATATAAGCTTGCCCAGGCAGGACAGGAGAAACACGATGCTGCAGGTGAGACAGGATGCGCTGGCCGATCGGTTCCAGCTGCAGCGCGCGGCCTTCGCGGCACAGCCCTTTCCGGATATTGGCGTCCGAAAGGATCGCCTGAAACGCCTGCTGGCGCTCACAGAGCGGCATGAAGCCGACATCTGCGCGGCGATCGACGCCGACTTTGGCGGCCGATCGACCCATGAGACGCGCCTTGCGGAACTGTTTGTCGTGCGCGCCGGCATCCATCATGCGCTTTCCCACCTGAGGGGCTGGATGCGCGAACGCCGCGTCGCCACCACCATGCCATTCCTGCCGGGCCGCAATCGCCTGGTGCCGCAACCCCTCGGCGTGGTCGGCATCGTCTCGCCGTGGAATTACCCGTTCCAGCTCGCTGTCGCGCCCATCACCGCGGCACTTGCCGCCGGCAATCGCGTGCTGGTCAAACCATCCGAGCTGACCCCTGCTTTTTCGGCTTTGCTGGCGCGACTGGCCGGCGAACATTTCGCCCCGGACGAGCTCAGCGTCGTCACCGGCGATGCGGAGGTCGGAAAGGCCTTCGTGTCGATGCCTTTCGATCACCTGCTGTTCACCGGCTCGACGGCTGTAGGGCGCCAGGTCGCGATTGCCGCCGCCGCCAACCTGACCCCGGTCACGCTCGAGCTCGGCGGCAAGTCACCCGCGATCCTGGACCCATCCTGCGACCTCGACGCCGCCGCTTCCAGCATCGCCTATGGCAAACTGCTCAACGCCGGGCAGACCTGCATCGCGCCGGACTATCTTCTGGTGCCGAAGGGACAGGGCGGCATCGTCGCCGCCAAGCTGGCAACGGCGATCGCGCGACTCTACCCCAGCCTGCGCGACAATCCCGACTACACCGCCATCATCAGCGATCGCCATCACCAGCGCCTGCGCGACATGATCGCCGAAGCCCGCGATGCCGGCGCCGGTGTCACCGAGATCAACCCCGCCGGCGAAGAGCTCGGCGCGACGAGCCGAAAGGTGCTGCCGACCCTGGTCAGGAACGCCGACCCTGGCCTGCGGCTGATGCGCGAGGAGATCTTCGGCCCGGTGCTGCCGATCGTCGAATATGCCACGGTCGACGACGCGATCGGCCATGTGAACCGGTCGGAGCGGCCCCTGGCGCTCTATTGGTTCGGTCGGGACGCCGGCAATCGCCGCCGCATCTTGCAGGAGACGGTCGCCGGCGGCGTCACCATCAACGACTGCATGCTGCATCTGGTGCAGGAGAACCAGCCTTTCGGCGGCGTCGGCGCCAGCGGCATGGGCGCCTATCACGGCGAATGGGGGTTTCGAACCTTCAGCAAGGAAAAGCCGGTTTTCCTCCAGTCCCGGCTGAGCGCCGGAGGTCTTCTGCGCCCGCCTTACGGCAAGACGTTCGAGGGCGTGTTCAGCCTGCTCAGGCGCATCACCTGAGCACTGGCATCGCTCGGGTGTGACCCGCCTCCGCGACCATGGTGCTGCGCGTTAAGCCGATATTTACCATGATGCGGCACGCTGCATATCCTGCGGTGATGTCTCCAGTACCGTGGCGCCACAGCGCCCAGGCAACAACCCGCGCCTTTCGGGGCGCGGGTTTCTTTTCGGCAGTGACGGGGGATCAGCCGAGAAAATCGGCGCGGTGCGGC
>NZ_JBAZUD010000229.1:0-4912 GCF_041661565.1 Mesorhizobium sp. | reverse complement strand
AGGTGTTGAGCACGACGGCGATGTTCCTGCTCTTGTCGAGTTCATCGGCGTATTTCTCGCCGAAGCGCACCGCCGGGCTCTTGATCAGCTGGATCCAGCGGATGTCGTCCGAGATCGGCACATCGGGCCGGAAGGCGGGAAGTTCGAGGATGTCGTGGACCTCAGGCAGATAGGGCTCGATGTCGGCGCGGCTGATCGGCCAGCCGGTATCGGGAGCCCAGGACTTCGGCTCGAAGTCCTGCTTGTCGAGGACGCGGCACCAGCCGGCCCAGTGGTTCGAGCTGCCGCCCATGAAGCGCAGCCGGGTGATGTCGAGGTCGAAATAGAAATCGCCAACCGTGGTGCCGCGATAGAAGTCCTGCGATTCGTCGCTGAATTCCCGCGAGCCGGCTTCCAGCACCACGACCTGGATGCCGGCGGCGCCGAGCTTGCGGGCAATGGTGGTTCCCGCCGGACCTGAGCCCAGGATACAGACCTTGGGTTTGAAGTTGGCGGCGCGAAACGCCTCATAGCTGTCGAAGATCATGCCAGGTCACTCCGCTTCAGGATCCAGCCATTGACCTCGACGATTTCGTTCGGATCGGCATGGGGCCGATCAATTAAGGAGGCGTCCGCATGCGGCGGCGCTCGAAACAGCGAAAGGGCAGGCAGTGCGATCAGCGCCTGCACGATCGTGCGGCGGGGCATTTTCTTTTTGAAGAAACTCATGACAGGTCTCGCGGGTAGGGGCCTCGATCCGCGTATGGCATTCCCTGAACGGCACACGCATGATCGTGAACGCCAATATCGTGCCAGACTGGGCTACAAAGCAGTGAAAACACGCGTGTCCGGCCCGGCCGGATGCAAACAGGGTTAGGAATTTCTTAACAGCCGGGGTGTGCTATTGCGCGGCCCCGTCATGCGGCCGCGGGGATGTCGGCGTCGAGGATCGTCAGGTTGCGGCCCCGGTGCTTGGCCTGGTAGAGGCGGCGGTCAGCAGCACGCATCAGGTCCGATACATTGGCTTCCTCTGCGCAGAGGGTGCCGCCGATGCTGACGGTGAGCGGGATGGTTCGCTCATCGACGGGCCGGAAGCGGATCAGCTCGACCTCGCGGCGGATGCGCTCGGCAACGCGCTTGGCTTCCTGTTCCGTGGCGCCGATCAGATACGCGGCGAACTCCTCGCCGCCGATGCGGCCAAGGATGTCGCCGCCGCGCACGCCGCGCTCGATCGCGCTGGCGATCAGCAGCAGCGCCTCGTCACCGGTGAGGTGGCCGAAGCTGTCGTTGATCTTCTTGAAGTGGTCGGCGTCGATGATCAGCAGCGCGCCGCGATCGGACTTGCGGCGCGAGCCATCGAGCGCGGCGAAGAAGCTTTCGCGGTTGAGCATGCCGGTCATGTCGTCTCGGCTCGCCTTTTCCTGCAGGCGGCGATGGGCGGCGGCGAGCTGGGCGTGCGCCCGGGCGAGCTCGCGATGAGCGCTCTTCAACCTGTCGGTTTGCCAGAAGGTGCTGGCGCTGGCGACCCATGCCAGGACCAGCGGGCAGACCGTCGAACTCAGCCAGATTGTGCGGCTGACCGGAAATCCCATCGCGGGGACGACGATCAGCGTCAGCAGGAGGGAGGCGGCGACGGAGATGAAAGCGACGGCGGCGGATTTCAGAAGTATGCTAGTCATCGCGTGCTCCCATGGACCGCCTCTGTGCCAGCAAGCCCTGAATGCCACCTTTCCCGAATGCCTAAAATTTGAACCGTAAAGCCATTTCAGCCGGTTCGGACCCGGCTAGCTTGTGGATAAACTCCTCTTCCGGATTATCCGTTTCATGCCATAAGGATGGCATGACGACGCTCCCTGATCCCGCCCGCTTCGCCCATGTCACCGACTGGGTTTTCGACCTCGACAACACGCTCTATCCGCACCATTCGAATCTGTTCTCGCAGATCGACGTCAAGATGACCGCCTATGTCGGCGAGCTGCTGTCGCTGTCGCGTGACGATGCGCGCAAGCTGCAGAAGGAGCTGTATCGCGACTATGGCACGACGCTGAACGGGCTGATGACGCGCCATGGCATCGACCCCGACGATTTCCTAGAAAAGGTGCATGACATCGACTATTCGTGGCTGGTGCCCGACCCGGTTCTCGGCACCGCCATCCGCCAGCTTCCCGGCCGCAAGTTCATCTTCACCAATGGTGACCGAAAGCATGCCGAACGCACCGCGCGCCAACTCGGCATCCTCGATCATTTCGACGATATCTTCGACATCGTCGCCGCCGGGCTCAATCCCAAGCCGGCGCGCCAGACCTACGAGAAGTTTGCCGAGCTCCACGCCGTCACCGGTCACAATGCGGTGATGTTCGAGGATCTTGCGCGCAACCTGTCGGTGCCGAAGACGCTCGGCATGACCACGGTGCTGATCGTGCCGCGCAATTTCGAGCCGACCTTCTCCGAAATATGGGAGCGCGATGCCGCGCAGGAAGACGACGTCGATTTCGTCACCGACGATCTGGCGGGGTTCCTGACGGCGATTGTGGAGGGGGCAGAGGAATTGGAGAATTGAGGAATTTACGAAAAGGAGGGTCGGATCGTTCTTCCGTTCATCAATTCATCAATTCATCAATTCTCCAGTTCCCGCCCTACTCTCCTAGCTTGTAGAACCGGCTGATGATGCCCCAGGCCTCGTCGGCGGTATCGACGAAATCGATGATGTCCTGGTCGCCGGGGCTGATCGTGCCCTGCTCGGCGAGGAAGTCGAGATCGATCGCCCGTTTCCAGAACGACTTGCCAAACAGGATCACCGGCACGCGTTCCATGCGCCCGGTCTGGATCAGGGTCAGCGTCTCGAAGAATTCGTCCATCGTGCCGAAGCCGCCTGGGAACACCGCCACCGCCTTGGCGCGCATGACGAAATGCATCTTGCGGATGGCGAAATAGTGGAAGTTGAAGCAGAGTTCGGGCGTCACATAGATGTTCGGCGCCTGCTCATGCGGCAGCACGATGTTGAGGCCGATCGACGGCGCGCCGACATCGTCGGCGCCGCGGTTGCCCGCTTCCATCACGCCAGGACCGCCGCCGGTGACCACGACATATTCGCGGTAATACGACGCCGCGGACTGCCGCGAGCACAGCCGGGCGAATTTGCGCGCCTCCTCGTAATATTTGCTGTTCTCCTCGAGGTTCTTCTTCTGCGTCTCGTTCTTGGCCGCCCAGGCTTCGCCGCCGGGCTCGGGCAGGCGCGCGCCGCCGAACAGGATCACCGTCGACCGGATGCCGCGCTCGGCGAGGATCATCTCCGGCTTCAGCAATTCCAGCTGGAGCCGAACTGCGCGCAATTCGCGCCGCGTCATGAAGTCGGGATCGTTCCAGGCCAGCCGGTAGGTTTCGGCCCGTGTCTGCGGCGTATCCGGCACGCTCTTCGACCGCTCAAGGTCCTCGTCCGAATGCGGCAGCGGAGTCCAGCCCGCCTTTTCCATGGGAGTCATATGTCTATCCGTCCAATTCTTTCACTTGCGTCGTCCCGTGACGCACCCGCGATTGACCCCCATTGAGCCTTAACATAAGCAAGGTCCGCGAAAGGCAATGGCCTGCCGGGGGTCCGCGCGACTTTCAAAAACACGTTAGGGCGCAGCCCCTTAACAGCTTGGTAATGGAGCGAATTCATGTCGAAGCCCGATCTGGCGAGCCTCGAAAAGACCATCGAAAAGGCCTTCGAGGAACGCGACACGATTTCGACGGCGACGCGTGGCGAAACGCGCGACGCCATCCTGTCGGCGCTCGACCTTCTCGACCAGGGCACCGCCCGCGTCGCCGAGCGCCAGGCCGACGGCAAGTGGCACGTAAACCAATGGCTGAAGAAGGCGGTGCTGCTGTCGTTCCGGCTCAACCCGATGGAAATCATCAAGGGCGGCCCCGGCGAGGCGGTCTGGTGGGATAAGGTGCCGTCGAAGTTCGACGGCTGGAGCGCCGTCGATTTCGAGAGGGCGGGCTTCCGTGCCGTGCCCTCGTCGATTGTGCGTCGCTCGGCCTATGTCGCGCCGGGCGTCGTGCTGATGCCCTCCTTCGTCAATGTCGGCGCCTTTGTCGATACCGGCACCATGGTCGACACCTGGGCGTCGGTCGGGTCTTGCGCGCAGATCGGCAAGAACGTGCATCTGTCGGGCGGCGTCGGCATCGGTGGCGTGCTGGAGCCGATGCAGGCCGGTCCGACCATCATCGAGGACAATTGCTTCATCGGCGCGCGCTCAGAAGTGGTCGAGGGCTGCATCGTGCGCGAGGGGTCTGTGCTCGGCATGGGCGTCTTCATCGGCCAGTCGACCAAGATCGTCGACCGTGCCACCGGCGAGGTCTTCTATGGCGAGGTGCCGGCCAATTCGGTCGTCGTCGCCGGGTCGCTCCCGGGCAAGCCCTTGCCCAATGGCGAGCCGGGCCCCAATCTCTATTGCGCCGTCATCGTCAAGCGCGTCGACGCCAAGACACGGTCCAAGACGTCGATCAATGAATTGCTGCGCGATTGATCTTTGCCGGAAATTGATCTTTGCCGGAAACGGACGCACCCTCCCGCCGGCGTGGCAATGGGCCGCGCCGGTTCAACATGGAGGGGAGGACTGGACGTATCTGCTCACGAGTTTTAATGGTCGCATCAACCGTGCCAAGTTCTGGGCCGGCATCGGTGTATTCATCCCTATCGGCATTGTCGCCCTCATTCTCGATACGATCCTCGGCACGCGTTTCAACACCGGGGGCGGCGCCAAGGTCGGCATCATCGGCTCGCTCGCCGGGTTGGCATCGATCTATTTCGCGATTGCGCTCTACGCCAAACGCTGGCACGACCGGGACAAGTCGGGCTGGTGGACGCTGATCGGCCTCGTACCTGTGATCGGCGGCATCTGGCTGCTGGTCGAACTCGGCTTCCTCGAAGGCACCAGGGGTGCCA
>NZ_JBAZUD010000228.1:0-4913 GCF_041661565.1 Mesorhizobium sp. | reverse complement strand
CAGGTCGCCGTGACGACGCGCGGGCCGATCACGTAGCCGCCGTCGATCGCCTCGCGCAGGCCGACGTCGTCGAAGTCGGCCGAGCCGACGTTGCGGATGGTCGTGAAACCCGCCTCCAGCGTCTTCTTCGCGTTGGCGACCTGCACCACGCTCCAGAAGCGATCGCTGTATTCCAGGCTGTTATAGCCGCCGATCTCGGCCAGGCCGTCGATATGGGTGTGCATGTCGATCAGGCCCGGCAGCAGGGTCGCGCCTGGCAGGTCGACGACCTTGGCCCCCGTCGGAACCGCATCGCCCTTCTTGCCGACGCTGGTGATGCGACCGTCGGTGACGATCACCAACGGGTTGTCGACATACTTGCCGCTGGCCACGTCCAGCAGCCGCGCGGCGCTGACCGCCTCGACCTGCGCCGCGTTCGCCGCGCCCGCCGCCAGCACGCCCGCCGCCAACACCGCGGCCTTGATCCCCTCACGCATTCGATCCGTCCCCATCCAACTTGAGCGGAGGACGCTAGCACGCCCGCGCGCGCCGTCGAGCCTCCACCCGCTCGCCGGATCTGACCGAGCCCGGGAACCTTCGGCGACACCAGCCGCATCTGGCCTCCGCGGACGCCTATCCAGCCCAGATGAAAGCCAGCGTCGGCACGTCGCGGCGTCAACAAGCCGTCATACTTTAATCGTATAGATACACGCGTCTCATTTGCATTTTTTATATCTTCGTTCGTCAAGGGGGCTTCACGAACGTCGCATCGCAAACGGGATCCAGCCTCGCACAGCTCTTCCCTGAACCGCCTCCTTGCCGGGCTTTTCAGGGCGTTAACCCGTCGGTGATCGCCGACGGGAGGGGGACGGCGCGCGCCTTGAGCGGGCGTCGGGACACAATCAACGGAGTTATCCATGTTCGACCCGCCATCGCGTCTCAAGCTCGCGGCCCTGACCGGCGTCAGCGTCTTCGCGCTCGCCTTCGCTCCGGCCGTCCACGCCGAGACGGCCAATACGCAGGCCCCGAAAGCCAAGGCCAAACCCTCCGCCGACGACGCCGTCAGCGAGGTGGTCATCACCGGTCAGCGCCTGTCGACCGCCAACTCGATCCAGGATCAGAAAAAGGCCACCGGCGTCGTCAATGTCATTTCCGCCGACGATCTGGGCAAGCTGCCTGACGCGAACGTGGCCGACGCCCTGGCCCGCATCCCCGGCGTCAACGTCGTCGTCAATCAGGAGACCGGCGAAGGCGAATACGTCTCCATCCGCGGCCTGGCCAGCACCTACAACGCCTATTCGATCAACGGCGTGCGCGTGGCGCTGACGGACGCCAGCTCGCGCAAGATGTCGATGACGGTCCTGCCGCCCAACGGCCTGAAGGCGATCTCGGTCAACAAGACGCTGACGCCCGATCTGGACGGTGACGCCATCGGCGGCTCGGTCAACTTCGTCACCCCGACCGCCTTCGACTTCCGCAAGCCCACCCTGCGCGTCTTCGCCTCCTATGGCCTCAATGACCGCGCCCAGAAGCAGGACGAGCCGGCCGGCAGCGGCCAGATCCAGATCGACGGCGCGCGCAAGTTCGGCGATGGACGCTTTGGTTTGTTCGGATCGGTCTATTACGGCAAGAGCCACTACACCAACGAAGAGTCCGAGAACGACGGCGAGTGGGAGCCCTACCGCTGGCGCAAGGACTCGATCGAACCGATCGACAGCCGCTCGATGTATCTGCCGGGCATCGACCTGGACTTCCGTCGCGGCGAACAGGAGCGCTTTGGCGGCAACTTCTCGGCCGACTATCAGATCGACCAGCACAACTTCTATGTCCGCGGCCAGTACGCCAAGCTGAACCGCACGGGCACCAATGACTACACGGACTTCCGCAGCCGTCCCACCAAGCGCCTGACGCAGGTCAACCTGGAAGACACGACCCTTCTGCAGCCGGAGCAGATGATCACCGGCCGCGATGCGGTGAAGGGCAACATCTACGGCTACACCGTCGGCCAGATCGTCGACACGGACAAGGACGGCCTGATCACCGACGCCGACCGCAAGTCGGGCAACTCGTACTGGTCGCTGTTTGGCCGTTCGGGCGTGTGGAACCCCAAGGCGTTCCAGTTCGCCCGCACCCATGAGTCCCAGGACCAGGAGTCCTCGCTCTACACGATCAACGCCGGGGGCCAGAGCCGCTTCGAGCGTCTGACGCTCGACTACGACCTCAGCTACTCCTATGGCGAGAAGGGCACGCCGCTGTACTACGGCATCGGCTACAACTGCGATAAGTGCTCGACCGATCCTATGTTCAACTCGACCGGCATCCTGTGGTCGTCGGCCGATCCGCGCTTCCCGCTGGCGCAGCTTCCGGCCTATGCGGCCAATGTCGATCACCGCGACGATCTGCTGCCGTTCGACGGCGCGTCGATGAACAAGGACAAGCAGTCCGACGCCCGCACCGCGCTGAAGTTCGATGCTCGTTATGAGATGGACGGCCTGATCGACTATGTGAAGGGCGGCTTCAAGTATCTCAAGTCAGAGCGCGAATATGACTCCACCCCGATCTGGGAAGGGGACTTGTCCGGCACGCCGCTGAACGGCAAGTCGCTGGCGGCGTCCGGCCTGGTCGAGCGTCAGGTCGATGGCTTCTTCAAGAACCGCTACTACTATGGCTCCATCCTGAGCCGCGAACGGGTCATCACCGCGGTGAACGCGGCGCGCGCCGCCAATCCGGTGTCCTATTCGACCGCGGACCTCAGCAAGGACGACAAGAAGGGCTCGGAAACCATCTATGCCGGCTATGCGCTGGCCCATGTCAGGTCGGGCAATCTCGAAGTCGTCGGCGGCGCCCGCGTCGAACACACCAAGGTGGAAACCACCGCGTGGATCACCGACGCCACGACGTCGGGCTTCGGCAAGACCAACCGCGACTACACCAACTTCCTGCCCAGCATCACCGCTGTCTACCGTCAGGGCGAGACCCTGGTCTATCGCGGCGCGATCTGGACCAGCTTCTCGCGTCCGGAATATTCGAACATCTCGCGCGGCGAAAGCGTGACCCGCGATCCCGCGACCAAGGAAATCATCGCCATCAGCCGCGGCAATCCGGACCTGAAGCCCGGTGAGTCGGTCAATTTCGACCTGTCGGCCGAATGGTATCCGGATCGCTCCAGCGTGGTGTCCGTCGGCGTCTTCCACAAGAAGATCAAGAACTTCATCTTCACCAACGGCCGCTCGGTCAACGCTCCGACCAAGGAAGGCACGATCACCATCACTCAGCCGCAGAACGGCGAGGACGCGACCCTGACGGGCGTGGAACTGAACCTGATCAAGTCGTTCGAAGGTCTTTCGGCGCCGTTCGACGGCTTCGGCGTCGAGGCCAACGTCACCTCGCAGACGTCCGAGGCCGAAACGGGCCTGGACTATCGTCGCGGCCATCCGATCACGTTCCTGCAGGCGCCGGACCTGATCTACAACACCTCTCTGACCTATCAGAAGTACGGTATCGAAGCCAAACTCAGCTATCAGTATCAAGGCGCTTACATCGAAGACACGCGCGACAACGCGGTCGACAAGTGGGTGCAGCCTAACAAGTCGCTCGACCTGCATACCCGCTACAACATTCGCCAGGGCCTGACGGTCGACTTCGACGTTCAGAATATCCTGGATGGTCACCGTTACTATACGACCAAGGGTAAGAACCCGACCTATCAGAAGGACTACATGGAGCCGGGCCGGAACTTTATCCTGCGCGTCGCCTATTCCTACTGATCAGACTTAATCTTTTTCCTTGCCCTTCCGGCTCGCGCCGGAGGGGCTTTTCTTTGGCCTCCCGGCGAGTGACTGGCCCCCGAGCCAAGGTCTGTTTGAGTTTCCGGTCCCGATTTGTATGGTCCGGGTCAGTCACCTGTCGAAGAGAGAATCATGGCCGTTTCGCCTGACGATGGCGCCGAGCGTAGCCGCCGCCGTGAAGCCGGCAGCCTGTCGATCGGGGCGCTGAAGGCCTTCGTCACCGTCGTCGATCAAGGCTCCTTCTCGCGCGCGGCCGCCGTGCTGGGCGTTTCCCAGCCAAACATCTCCAATCAGATCAACGCGCTGGAACAGATCTGCGGCGTTCGGCTGCTGAACCGGCGCACCCAGAACCAGAACCTGACCGACGCCGGGCGCGAGCTCTATACGCGGGCGCGGCTGGTCATCAGCCGCGTCGACGATTTCGAGATGACCGCCAATCTATTCAGTGGATTGAAGCGCGGACGCATGTCGATCGGCTTTTCGACGCCGCCGGCGACCATGCAGCTGATCAGTCAATTCAGGCGCACCTATCCGGATATCGAGATTTCCACCCGGCTGGGCAATACGCGCTCCCTGACGCAGGATGTGATGGAATGTCGGGCCGATGTGGCGATCATTTCGCTGCTGGAGCCCGATCCGATCCTGGCCTGCCACCTGGTTTTCGAGCAGTCGCTCAACCTGATGGTGCCCGTCGATCACCCCTTCGCCCAGCGCGCTCACATCGAAGCCCGTGAGCTGGGCGGTCTGCCGCTGGTTCTGCGGGAGGAGGGCTCGGTGACGCGCGCCCTGACGGAAATCGCGCTCGGTCGAAGCGCCGCCAGCGTGGAAAGGGGCTTCATCGTCGAAAGCCGTGAAGCGGTTAAGGAAGCCACCGCCCACGGCATCGGGTTCGGCTGTATTCTGGATGGCGAAATCGGACACGACGTCCGACTGAAGGCCCTGCCCGTCCACGGCATGCCCCGCACCGGCGGCGTTTACATCGTCACCTTGCGTGAAAACATGGAAATTCCAGCGGTTTCAGCCTTCATTCGCCTTGCTGGACTAAAGGGAACCGCACTATAACAATATCAAATGTCATCGCATGATGGATTTGATATTTTTATGACAAACCCCGCCCCCGCCCTGCTTAACGAGATCCGCGACATC
>NZ_JBAZUD010000227.1:0-4957 GCF_041661565.1 Mesorhizobium sp. | reverse complement strand
TGGTCGCGCTGGTGCTGCTGCTGGTGCTTGTCTCCGGGCTCATCCATATGCGGATCGGCATGCAGGTGATCATCGAGGATTACGTGCATGGCGAAGGCATGAAGCTGGCGCTGATCGCGCTCAACACATTTTTCACCATAGCGGTCGGCGTCGCCTCGGTCTTCGCCCTGCTCAAGCTGGCATTCGGAGGCTGAGTTGGCCAAGGACGCAAACATGGCGGGCTACACCTTTGTCGACCACAAGTTCGACGTCGTGGTCGTGGGCGCCGGCGGCGCCGGCCTGCGCGCCACGCTGGGCATGGCCGAGCAGGGCCTGCGCACCGCCTGCATCTCCAAGGTGTTCCCCACCCGCTCGCACACGGTGGCGGCGCAGGGCGGCATTGCCGCGTCGCTGTCCAACATGGGGCCGGATTCCTGGCAGTGGCACATGTACGACACCGTCAAGGGCTCGGACTGGCTCGGCGATGTCGACGCCATGGAATATCTGGTGCGCGAAGCGCCGGCCGCCGTCTACGAGCTCGAGCATTACGGCGTGCCGTTCTCGCGCACCGAGGAGGGCAAGATCTATCAGCGGCCATTCGGCGGCCACATGATGAATTATGGCGACGGTCCGCCGGTGCAGCGCACCTGTGCCGCCGCCGATCGCACCGGCCACGCCATCCTGCATACGCTCTACGGCCAGTCGCTGAAGAACAATGCGCAGTTCTTCATCGAGTATTTCGCGCTCGACCTGATCATGGAGCCGGACGGCACCTGCACCGGCGTCGTTGCCTGGAACCTCGACGACGGCACCATCCACCGCTTCTCGGCCAAGATGGTTGTGCTGGCGACCGGCGGCTATGGCCGCGCCTATTTCTCGGCCACCTCGGCGCACACCTGCACCGGCGATGGCGGCGGCATGGCCGCGCGGGCGGGTTTCCCGCTGCAGGACATGGAGTTCGTGCAGTTCCACCCGACCGGCATCTATGGCGCCGGCTGCCTGATCACCGAGGGCGCGCGCGGCGAGGGCGGTTATCTCGTCAACTCCGAGGGCGAGCGCTTCATGGAACGCTACGCACCGTCGGCCAAGGACCTTGCCTCGCGTGACGTCGTCTCGCGCTGCATGACGCTGGAGATCCGCGAGGGTCGCGGCGTCGGCAAGAACAAGGATCATATCTTCCTGCATCTCGACCATCTCGATCCGGCCGTGCTGCATGAGCGGCTGCCCGGCATCTCGGAATCGGCGAAGATCTTCGCCGGCGTCGACCTGACCAAGGAGCCGATCCCGGTGCTGCCGACGGTGCACTACAATATGGGCGGCGTGCCGACCAATTACTGGGGCGAGGTGCTGAACCCGACGCCGGAGAATCCGGACAGGGTGTCGCCCGGCCTGATGGCGGTGGGCGAAGCCGGCTGCGCCTCGGTGCACGGCGCCAACCGGCTGGGCTCGAACTCGCTGATCGATCTCGTGGTGTTCGGCCGCGCGGCGGCGATCCGGGCCGGCCAGGTGATCGATCGCAAGGCGGCCATACCGTCACCCAATGAAGCCTCGGTCGAGAAGATCATGGACCGCTTCGACCGGCTGCGCCACGCCAATGGCTCAACGCCGACGGCCGTGTTGCGCGAAAAGATGCAGAAGGCGATGCAGGAAGACGCCGCCGTGTTCCGCACCCAGGAGTCCCTGGAAAGCGGTTGCAAGCGCATCTCGCAGCTGTGGACCGAGCTTGCCGATGTCAAGGTCTACGACCGCTCGATGATCTGGAACTCCGACCTGGTCGAAACTCTGGAGCTGGAAAACCTGATGGCCAACGCCATCACCACGGTATACGGCGCCGAGGCGCGCAAGGAGAGCCGCGGCGCGCATGCGCGGGAGGATTTTTCCGCCCGCGACGACGTCAACTGGCGCAAGCATACGCTGGCCCGGCTCAGCGAGAACGGCCAGGTGACGCTGAGCTATCGGCCTGTGCACACCGAGCCGCTGCTGGCCGAGAAGGACGGCGGCATCAGCCTCGCCAAGATCGCCCCGAAGGCGCGGGTGTACTGACGATGGCGCCGGCGGTCTCGCGATATTCCGGCACGGCATCGCAACTGCCGACCGCTGTCATCGAAGACGTGGTGTCCACCGAGGCGTGGATACTCGTCATGCGAAAGGACCCGAGCTAATGGTCGAACTGACGCTCCCCAAGAATTCCAAGATCCAGCAGGGCAAGACCTGGCCGAAGCCGGAAGGCGCGACCAATTTGCGTGAATATCGTATCTACCGCTGGTCGCCGGACGATGACGAGAACCCGCGCATCGACACCTATTTCGTCGACATGGACGATTGCGGGCCGATGGTGCTCGACGCGCTGCTCTACATCAAGAACAAGATCGACCCGACGCTGACCCTGCGCCGCTCCTGCCGCGAAGGCATTTGCGGCTCCTGCGCGATGAACATCGACGGCTCCAACACTCTGGCCTGCACCAAGGGCTGCGACGACATTTCCGGCGCCATCAAGGTCTACCCGCTGCCGCATATGCAGGTGGTGAAGGACCTTGTGCCCGACCTCACCAATTTCTACGCCCAGCACGCCTCGATCCAGCCCTGGCTGAAGACGGTGTCGCCGGAACCGGCCAAGGAATGGCTGCAAAGCCATGAGGATCGCGAAAAACTCGACGGTCTTTACGAATGCATCCTGTGCGCCTGCTGCTCGACATCGTGCCCGAGCTATTGGTGGAATGGCGACCGCTATCTCGGTCCGGCCACGCTGCTTCAGGCCTATCGCTGGCTGATCGACAGCCGCGACGAGGCCAAGGGCGAGCGGCTGGACAATCTCGAGGACCCGTTCCGGCTGTATCGCTGCCACACCATCATGAACTGCGCGCAAACCTGCCCCAAGGGCCTCAACCCGGCCAAGGCGATTGCCGAGATCAAGAAGATGATGGTCGAACGGCGCGTCTAAGATCGCCATTTCTGCGCGCCTCAAGACGGGGCCGCCGTATCGGCAAGCATAGGTAGTTCAGGCGCTGGAGATATTCCGCCGTCAGCCCGCTGCCGGGCCCCTTGCATTTGGCACCCGCGACATACAATATCCATACATCTGGATAGCGGGGCGAAGACAATGGACGACAATCAGGCTTCATGGACGCCGGTCATCCGCAAAAGCGACGGACCGGTCTATCTCGCCATTGCCGACGCCTTGTCGGCCGATATCGTCTCGGGCCGGCTGGCCGGAGGGTTCAGGCTGCCGCCGCAGCGCACGCTGGCGGATGCGCTCGGCATCGATTTCACCACCGTCAGCCGCGCCTATGCCGAGGCGCGCAAGCGCGGGCTGATCGATGGACGGGTCGGGCAGGGCACCTATGTGCGCGCACGACGGCCGGCCGAAGGACGGACTGCATCGACCGGCCTTGTCGACATGAGCATGAACCTGCCGCCCCGCTTCGACGACCCCGCGCTGGTCGCACGGATGTGGGACGGGATTGCCGATCTGCGGGCGGATGACGGGCTGGGCCTGCTCCTGCGCTACCAGGAGGCGGGCGGAACCGGACGTGACCGGGCCGCCGGCATGCGCTGGCTTTCGCCGAGGCTGGGTGCCGTTCCGGCGGAGCGGCTTCTGGTCTGCCCCGGAGCGCAGGGAGCGCTGCTGGCGCTCGCCGGCGTGCTGGCCGAACCCGGGGAGACGATCTGCACCGAAGCCCTGACTTACCCCGGTTTCCGGTCGCTGGCCGCGCATTTCAGGATCAATCTCGTCGGCGTGCCGATCGACGAGCATGGGCTGGTCCCCGAGGCATTCGAATCCGTGTGCAGGGAACACAGGCCAAAGGCGCTCTATTGCACGCCGACCCTGCACAATCCGACGACGGCGACCTTACCCCTCGACCGGCGCGAGGCCCTGATCGAGATTGCCCGCCGCCATCAGGTGCCGATCATCGAGGACGACGCCTACGGGGCCTTGCCGGCCGCCCCGCTGCCGCCGCTGGCCGCCTTGGCGCCGGACCTCGTCTATCATGTCGCGGGCCTGGCGAAATGCCTGTCGCCTGCGTTGCGGATCGCCTATCTCGTGCTGCCGGACGGCCGCTCGGCCGCCAGGGTGGCGGGCGCCATAAGGGCGACCGCTTCCATGGCCTCCCCGCTGACGGCCGCCATCGCGACCCGCTGGATCGAGGACGGAACCGCCGATGCGGTGCTTGCCGCGATCCGCGAGGAGTCGCGCCGCCGGCAGGCCATCGCCACGGCCATCCTGCCACCCGGCTCCTGCCAGGCCGATCCGCAGGGTTTCCACGCCTGGCTGCGGCTGGCCGGACCCTGGACGCGGGGCGAATTCACCGCCCGGCTGCGTTCGGCCGGCATCGGCGCGGTGGCAAGCGACGCCTTCGCCATCACGTCGCCTCCCGAGGCCGTCCGCCTGGGTCTCGGCGCGGCCGCGAACCGCGACTATCTGGGCGACAGCCTGCGCATCGTTGCGGACCTCCTGTCGCAATCGCCTTCTGTATCGTCGATGGTGGTTTGATCTTGTAGGGATTGCTCTTGACAATGTATGTATTCGGACCACATACATTGTGCAATCAATGACGCCCGTGGAGATGAGCAAACTCCGCCGTCACACGCAGACAGCCGGGCGCGACCCCGGCAGCATTCCCTGGGCGTCACAGACAAGGACTGAGCAAGATGACTCCGGATCGTGAATGGGCTCCCCTCTCGCCGATTGAAACGGGCATAAGGGGTCGGTGTCCGCGCTGCGGCGAAGGACATCTGTTCGAAGGCTTCCTGAAGCTGCGCAAGGGCTGTGAGGTATGCGGCCTCGATTATTCCTTCGCCGATCCCGCCGATGGTCCGGCTTTCTTCGTGATCTGCTTTGCGTGCGTGCCGAGCGTGGTGCTCGCGCTCTGGATCGAGGTGCGCTTCGAAGCGCCCTACTGGGTGCATCTGTTCACGACCTTGCCGTTCATGCTTCTGACGTGCATCCCGCCATTGCGGCCGCTGAAGGGATGGCTGG
>NZ_JBAZUD010000226.1:0-5111 GCF_041661565.1 Mesorhizobium sp. | reverse complement strand
GCAGGAGCGCGAGCGGAACGAAGTCGCGGTCGGCGAGCACCTAGCCTATATCGAGGCCCTCAAATCACGCGACCTCGGCAAGGTCGACGCTGCCTGCCGCAAGCATCTGAAGTCGGCGCGCCAGACATTGCTGACCTCGATCCCGGAGAGCCGGCTGCCGATGAAATCCTGACCATGCCGCGTTGCCGCAGTATCGAATTGCAGATTTTCGACCCGTCGCTGCCATGATAGATATCACCCCGTCGGTGCTGAAGAGGCAAATGGTTTGAAGGGCCAAGTCATCTGAACAAGAGGGGAAGACGGTGGAGCATGCCGGTCGCGCTTGTCGCGGCTTATCTGCTGCTGCTCCAGTCGACGCTCGGCGCGTTCGCCTTCGGCACCGGGCCGAAGGATTCGCAATTCGACGCGTTCGGCAATGTGATCTGTACGCATGAGGGCGCCGCGCAGCTTCCCGGCGGCAATCCGCCGCCCTCGCACCTGCCGGCGTGCTGCGCGCTCGGCTGCGGCATGTTCTCGTCGGCCGTCGCGCCACCGCCCAATGCGGAACCGGCGCTGGGCAGCCGCTCCTTCGAAACGGTCACCTTCGTCTTTCCAGCGGGCGTCCATCTTGATTTTGCGCGCCAGCGCTCGCCATCGAACCCGCGCGCGCCGCCGCTGGCCGCCTGAGCAGCCAGCCCGTTCGCGGGCGTACTCACCCAAGATCAAACTTGTCGCGGCCGGCAACGGCGCGATCTTCATTCCATGGAGCTACCATGTCCCGTTCTTTCCAAACTGCCGCGCGTCCGACGCCCGGTCCCCTCCTGCGCAGGATCGAGGAGCATCTCGGCATTGCCGTGCTGACCCTTGCCCTTCTGTTCCTGGGCGCCCAGACCGTTTTCGCACATGAGTTCAAGGTCGGCGATCTCGAAATCGGTCATCCCTGGTCGCGTGCCACGCCGGCCGGCGCCAAGGTGGCCGGCGGCTATTTCACCATCACCAACAAGGGCGGCACGGCAGACCGGCTGCTGTCGATTTCGTCCGACATCTCCGAAAAGGCCGAGCTGCACGAGATGGCCGTCAAGGACGGCGTCATGACCATGCGGCCGGTTGCCGGCGGCCTGGAGATCCCGGCCGGCGGCAAGGTGGCCCTGGCGCCCGGCGGCTATCATCTGATGTTCGTCGGCCTGAAGCGGCAGCCCAAGCAGGGCGAGAAATTCTCCGCCACGCTGACCTTCGAGAAGGCCGGTGCCGTCAGCGTCGATTTCGCCGTCGAAGCCATGGGCGAGATGGGCGGCATGGACGACCACGCGGATTGATCAGGCCAATTTCAGAATCTTGAAGTCAGAGGGACCATCATGAACAAGTATCTCTTGTCGGCGGGCGCGTTTCTCGCCTTGGGGACAAGTGCCGCCTTCGCGCATATCACTCTCGAAACCCAGGAGGCCCCGGTCGGCTCGACTTACAAGGCCGTGCTGCGCGTGCCGCATGGCTGCGACGGCAAGGCGACGACCGCACTGCGCGTGCAGATCCCGGAAGGGGTGATAGCGGTGAAACCCATGCCGAAGCCAGGCTGGACGCTGCAGACCAAGAAGGGAAAATACGAGAAATCCTACCAGCTCTACGGCCAGGCGGTGACCGACGGGGTCAAGGAAGTAGACTGGAGCGGCGGCAGCCTGCCGGATGAATTCTACGACGAGTTCGTCTTTCGCGGGACACTGGCGGCGGACCTCCCGATCGGCGAGAAACTCTACTTCCCGGTGGTGCAGGAATGCGACGGCGCCGTCGACCGCTGGATCGAGATCCCGGCGGCCGGGCAAGATGAGGACGCGCTGGAAACCCCCGCTCCCGGCATCAAGCTTTTGCCGAAGAAATGATCTCCTCGCGGCGCGCCTTGCCTGCTGGGCGCGCCGCAGGTTCGATGGCTGTGACATGAACGCGATATGCCCCCTTCAGCGCACCGATATGACCGGTGGACCGGCCGTGCGGATTGCTGGATGGCTGCTGGCCGTCGTGATCGCGCTCATCGTCATGGCCTCGACCAGCCAAGCCTTCGGCCACGCCGCGCTGATCAAGGCCGACCCGGCCGACGGTGCGGTGCTGGCGCAGGGCCCGGCGCAATTTTCGCTGACCTTCAGCGAGCCGGTATCGCCCCTGGTGCTGACCCTGGTGAGGCCTGACGGCACCCCGGTACCGCTGACCAGCTTCCGTCTCGGCGACCAGACCGTCACGATCGACAATCCGCAAGCGCTCAAACCAGGCACACATGTGCTGAGCTGGCGCGTCATCTCCGCGGATGGCCATCCGGTTGGTGGCTCCTTGCTGTTTTCCATCGGCGCGCCGACCGAGCCGCCGGTCGTGTCCGAGTCCATCGATTGGCCGCCGCGGTTGGCGATCTGGATAGGCAAGGTCTTTCTCTACATTGGTCTTTTTCTCGGCGTCGGCGGCGCCTTCGCCTTGGCCTGGTTGGCCGGGGATGGCCGTGCCGGTCAGCGCTTCGTCACGGCCACGATCCTGGGCGGGCTGGTCGCGGCACCTATGTCGCTGGGCTTTCAAGGTCTCGACGCGCTCGGAGCGCCGCTCTCCCATCTCGCTGAGCCGGTCATCTGGCGAACCGGGCTCGCCACAAGTTTCGGCTGGACGGTGCTGATCGCCCTGGTCGCGCTGGGCCTCGGCCTGCTGTCGCTGGCCGGGCCGCGCGCTACCGCCAAGCCATTCGCCCTGGCAGGACTGGCTTGCGTGGGTGCGGCGCTGGCCGCCAGCGGCCACGCCAGTGCCGCCGAACCGCAATGGCTGACGCGGCCGATGGTGTTCCTGCATGGCGTCGGCATCGCCTTCTGGGCCGGCGCCCTGGCGCCGCTCGGTCTGGCGCTGAAAGGTCGATCGGCCGAGGCCGGGGCATTCCTGCGGCGATTCTCGCGCCTGATCATGCCCGTGGTGGCCGTGCTTGCCGTTGCCGGTGTTGTCCTTGCCGTCATCCAGGTGCAGACGCCCGCCGCGCTGGTCGCCACCGCCTATGGCCGGCTGCTGCTGATCAAGCTGGGGCTGCTGGTGTTCCTGTTCACGCTCGCGGCGCTCAACCGCTGGAGACTGACTGAATCCGCCGAGGCCGGGGCGACGGAAGTGCAACGCAGGCTCGCCCGTTCGATCGGCGTCGAGATGCTGATCGTGCTGGCGATCTTCGGCGTTGCCGCCGGTTGGCGCTTCACGCCGCCGCCACGGGCGCTGGCCATCGCGGCGGCGCAACCGGTGTCGATCCATGTCCATGCACTGCAGGCGATGGCGGACCTGACAATCACGCCCGGCCATGCCGGACCGGTCGCCGCCTCGATGGTCATCATGACCGGCGATTTCGGGCCGCTCGACGCCAAGGAAGTAACATTGGAGCTGTCCAAACCCGATTCCGGCATCGAGCCACTCAAGCGCGCGGCGACCAAGCCCGGCGACGGCAGCTGGCGTGTCGACAATCTCGTCATCCCGGTTCCAGGCCGATGGACGGCGCGCATCGACATACTGGTCTCCGATTTCGAGATGGTGAAGATCGAGGCGCCTGTCGACATCAGGCCGTAATCGACCCACGCCATGATCCCATGCGGGAATGTTGGCGAAGGCGCTCAGTCCGTGTCTGGCCGCAACACAATTCGGCGAGGCGGTTGACGTGACCTGAAAGGCCCGTCAATCATCTCGCGACCAATGGGCATCCGCGAGATCGCGGCCTTCAACCACAAAATCCGAAGGTAGGAAAGAACGATGGAAAAAGCCGAAATCGGCCTGATCGGCCTTGGCACAATGGGCTCCAACCTGGCGCTCAACATAGCCGAGCATGGCCACCGCATCGCCGTCTTCAACCGCACAAAGGCACGGACCGACGCGTTTCTCAACAATGCCGGCGCGCTCAGGGACATGGTTGTGCCTTGCTACAGCCTGGAGGAACTCGCCGCCGCGATCAAACCGCCCCGCCCGGTCATCATCATGGTCCTGGCCGGCAAGCCGGTCGACGAGCAGATCGAGGCCTTGCGCGGCGTTCTGTCGGCCAACGACATCGTCATCGATTCCGGCAACGCGAATTTCCGCGACACGATGCGCCGTTTCTCCGAGCTTTCCAGCTCCGGCCTGACTTTCATAGGCATGGGCGTGTCCGGTGGCGAGGAGGGCGCGCGCCACGGGCCGTCGATCATGGTTGGAGGCACGGAAGACTCATGGAAGCGCGTCGAGAACGTGCTGACCGCCATCTCCGCCAAGTTCAAGGACGAACCCTGCGCGGCATGGCTCGGCACCGACGGCGCCGGCCATTTCGTCAAGACCATCCACAACGGCATCGAATATGCCGACATGCAGATGATCGCCGAGATCTACGGCATCCTGCGCGACGGGCTCGGCATGGGGCCGAAGGAGATCGGCGCCGTCTTTGAAGACTGGAACAAGGGCCGGCTCAACTCCTACCTGATCGAGATCACCGCGAAGGTCCTCGCAGCCGACGATCCGAAGACCGGCAAGCCGGTGGTCGACATCATCCTCGACCGCGCCGGCCAGAAAGGCACCGGCAAATGGTCGGTCATCGAGGCGCAGCAGCTGGGCATCCCAGCGACCGCGATCGAGGCGGCGGTGGCAGCGCGCGTGCTGTCGTCGATCAAGGACGAAAGGCTGGCGGCCGAAAAGGCCTATGGCGATATCGGCGTGACGAAGATTTCCGGGGACAGGGACGCGCTGCTGAAAGATCTCGAACTGGCGTTGTTCGCCGGCAAGATCGCCGCTTACGCCCAAGGTTTCGCGGTGATGAGCGGCGCCTCGAAGGAGTTCGGCTGGAACCTGCCGATGCCGACCATCGCCAAGATCTGGCGGGCCGGCTGCATCATCCGCTCGCAATTGCTGGACACCATGGCGGACGCCTTCGGCGCGGGCGGTGCAGCCACCAACCTCCTGATGGCGCCGGCCTTTATCGCTTTGATGCAGGAGGCGCATCCATCGCTGCGGCGCGTCGTGGCCAAGGCGTCGGAGGCTGGCACGCCGGTGCCGGCGCTGTCGTCCGCGCTGGCCTATTTCGACAGTTATCGCCAGGGCCGCGGCACGTCCAACCTGATCCAGGCGCAACGCGATTTCTTCGGCGCGCACGGCTTCGAGCGCATCGGCGAGCA
>NZ_JBAZUD010000225.1:0-5189 GCF_041661565.1 Mesorhizobium sp. | reverse complement strand
GCCTCCGACCTGGACGGTTCGGGCGAACTGAATGAACGCATCATCACTTTTCGCATCACCGCCAGGATCGACCATGCGGCATTCCCTGCGCCGGCAATGGTCGACAACCAGGGCCTGATCAAGGTGACGGAAGGCGTCGGCACGGGGACCATCATCCCGTCGCAGGATCCGGGCAAGCCCGACGACGGCAACTATCTCACCGGCGTGAAGACCTCGATCAAGATCGACGTCACCAAGTGCGAACCGCCGCCGCCACCTCCCGGCAAGGAATGCTTCAAGGTGGAACGTGGCACGGTCGACTGCGTGCCCGGCGGTGGCGCCTTCATCTACCACATGCCGGTCGGCCCACAGATGGGCGGCAAGTGGGTGCAGGTCTCATCGACGACACCCGGCATCACCATCATCCCGGACACCCAGAAGGTGCCTCCGGGCGGCGGCGTGCTCAACTGGAAGATCGTCGGCGCATCGCCCGGCGACGTCATCCACCTCATCGTCACCGGGATCGAGACCTATGCCGGGCCGAAGCAGGGCTGGGGCCTGTGCTGCACGCAGACCATCGACATAGTAATCCCGCGTGACCTCAAATGTCCGCCCAGGGACAAGGAGCCGGATTTCAAGGTCGAGAAACGCGCCGATGTCGCGCGCTGCACGATGGCCGGCGGCTGCGACTTCACCATCAGGGTCACCAATGCCGGCACCGCGCCCTATAACGGCAAGATCGTGCTCGACGAGGTGACGCTGCCGGCCGGATCGACGCTGAGTTCCGGGCCCAATCCGCCCTGGGTCTGCGCGCCGGGCTCCACCCCGATGACCTGCACCCATCCGGTGACCACGCTCAATCCTGGCGCCTTTGTCGACCTCAAGCTCGGCTTCAAACCAGCGGCGGGCTGGCAAGGCAAGGTGTTGCGCAACTGCGCCACCTACAATTATCCGGCCAGCGGCAAGCCGCTGTTCGGCAGCCAGCAAAACGACAGGGGCTGCGCCTCGATCCCGATCTGCCGGCGTGGCGATCGTGACCGCGACTGCCAGCCGCCGGTCGAGAAGAAGGTCGACCTGATCCTGAAGAAGCGCGCCCGCACCGAAACCTGCACGGCCGACGGCGTCTGTTTCTTCGTGATCGACATCATCAACAACGGCACGTCGACCTATAACGGGCCGCTGACGGTGATCGATACCTATCCCGGCGGTGCGCCGGCCTCGTCGACCTTCGGGCCGAGCCCGCCCTGGACTTGCGGACCGAACGGCCCCGGCCAGTTCCGCTGCGATCATGCGGGGATCTCGCTGCCAGCGGGCGCCTCGACGCCGATTGTCGTCAAGGCGGTGATGCCGGCTGGCTACCAGTCGGACATGGTCGAGAACTGCGCCGAGGTGAAGGCGATCCCCGGTGAGGTCGACCTCACCAACAACAAGGCCTGCGCCAAGGAACGCATCCGTCATCCAAATGGCGGCAAGCCTGGTCTGCGCATCACCAAGGTCTGCAACGGCTCGCTCGCCGGTGCTGCCGCTGTCTCCTGCCGCATCACCGTTTCCAACGCCGGCACGGCCGCCCCCACCGGTCCGGTGCGGGTCAGCGATGCCGCCACGCTGGTGTCGGGCGGCGCGCCCGTCCAGATCCAGACCGTCACCCCCGACGGCGCGGAATGGGCATGCGGACCGGTCCCGGCCAATGCGCTGTCCTGCCAGATCCCCGGTACCGTCATGACGCCTGGAACCAGCCGCCACTTCGACGTGACGGTCTCGGCGAACGGCGCGTTCGAAAACTGCGCGCGCGGCTCGTATGGTCCGGCCCCGGGAGGCGACATCGTCTATCCGATCGGCCAGGCCTGCGCCAAGGGCGGAGGTCCTTCGACCATCCGCGTCGAAAAGACCGGCGACCGCGAATGCCGGCTCGGCCAGCCCTGCTCGTTCGACATCACCATCACCAATGACGGGACGAGCCTCTTCTCCGGGCCGGTTCGCATCGGCGATGCGATCGGCGTGGAGGGTCTCGGCCGGCTGGACGGCGTTGCGATCACCTCGATCGATCCGCCCTTCGGCTGCTCGCCGGAGCCGACGACCTTGCCTGCCTCCTGCATCGCCAATCTGTCGCTGGGCGCGGGCGAAAGCCAGTCGCACCACGTGACGGTGGTCATCCCCGACGATGGCCGCCTGGCCAATCTGCAGGGCAACGTTAGCGGCCAGAACTGCGTTGGCGTCCTGTCTCCCGACACACGGGTACAGGGCGGCGGCGACGTGCTGGGCGGTGACAAGACCAACGTGCAGGGCGATCGCGGCAAGGCCTATGCCTGCCATCCCTTCATCATCAGCCATGAGGTGAAGAAGGAATGCTCGGCGGGCTTCGTCATGAATGATGCCGGCCGCTGCGTCTGCCCGAAAGGCACCACCTTCCGCAACGGCCAGTGCACCGGCGGCGGAACCGACGTGCTGCCTCCGCCGCCACCGCCGAAGCGCTGCGTGCTGCTCGAAGGCCAGATCCGCACCGAGGACGGACGCTGTGTCTGCCCGCGCGGCACGCGGCTGGAGAACGGCGCGTGCGTCAGGACCGACAAGCCCGAGCAGTGCACCATCCGTGGCCAGGTCCACAACTCGGATGGCGATTGCGTCTGCCCGCGGGGTACGGAAGTCAGGGGCAACGCGTGTCGCCCGATCCGGCCGAAGCCTGAGCAGTGCACCATTCGTGGCCAGATCCACAATGCCGATGGCAACTGCGTCTGCCCGCAAGGAACAGAGATACGCAATGGAGCCTGCCGGCCGATCCGGCCGAAGCCTGACCAGTGCACCATCCGTGGCCAGGTCCACGACTCCGACGGCAATTGTGTCTGCCCGAGGGGTACCGAGCTGCAGGGCAATGCCTGCCGGCGCAAGCAGCCGCCACAGCAGCAGTGCGACATACGCGGCCAGGTCCACAACAAGCGCGGCGAGTGCGTCTGCCCGCGTGGCACCGAGGTGATCGACGGCGCATGCCGCAAGCCCCGGCAGGATGCGCAATGCGCGCCGGGCTCGCAGATGGTCGATGGCCAGTGCCAGCCGATCATCAGGCGGCGCTGCCCGGAAGGCACGATCGGGCGCTACCCGAACTGCCGGCCGATCCGCGGCCAGCCGTCGCTGGAGCTCAATCCGGGGCTGCTGCTGCAACAGGTCCTGCCGCGCCGCCGGGTGCAGCCCGACCAGCAGGATGCGGTTCCAAACAGGATCCTGAAGCTCCCGCAGCAGTGATCGTCTGCGCAATATCAGAACACGAACCCGCCGGAGCAATCCGGCGGGTTTTCTTCATCCCGGGGAAAGCGGGAATTGGCTTCAACAGGATCGCGGAGGCCGCACCATCAAGCCTGTGGAGCCGCCGTGCCAGCACTCTCGACAAGTCACCCGCCGCGCATTAGGCAGTCCATCCAGGGCGAGCGGGATGAAAGCGCGCCCGGAAAGGCCGCGAGATGAGCAAGAAGACCCTGATCGCACCGTCGGTGCTGGCATCGGACTTTTCCAGGCTCGGCGACGAGGTCGAGGCAGTGGTGGCGGCTGGCGCCGACTGGGTCCATCTCGATGTGATGGATGGCCATTTCGTGCCCAACATCACCTTCGGTCCGCCGGTGATCAAGGCGATCCGCAATCGCACCAAGGCCTTTTTCGACTGCCATCTGATGATCGCGCCGGCCGACCCTTATCTGGCTGCCTTCGCCGAGGCCGGCTGCGACGGCATGACGGTGCATGCCGAGGCCGGACCGCATCTCGACCGCTCGCTGCAGACGATCAGGAACCTGGGCAAGAAGGCCGGCGTGTCGCTCAACCCGGCAACGCCGGAAAGCGCGATCGAATACGTGCTCGACCGGCTCGACCTGATCCTGATCATGACCGTCAATCCGGGCTTCGGCGGCCAGGCCTTCATTCCGGGGATCGTCGACAAGGTGAAGCGGGTGAAGGCGATGATCGGTGATCGCCCCATCCATATCGAGATCGACGGCGGTGTTTCGCCCGAGACCGCGCCGCTTGTCGCTGCCGCCGGCGCCAACGTGCTGGTCGCGGGCGCCGCTGTCTTCAAGGGCGGCAGCGTCGAGGCCTATCGCGCGAACATCGAGGCCATCAGGTCGGCGGCCGACAGCGCTGGCCGCTGACACGCGGTCGGGGGGCAAGATGAGCAATCACCTCTTCGACGCTTTCCGCTCGCGGATGCCCGCCCCTGAGCGTCTCCTGCTGGAAGCGGACGATGGATGCCGGCTTACCTATGGCGACATGCTGGCGCGGTCGGCGCAGTTGGCCCACGCGCTCCTGCAACTGGATGTCGAACCCGGTGATCGCGTCGCCGTCCAGGTCGAGAAGAGCCCCGAGGCTTTGCTGCTCTATCTTGCCTGCGTGCGTGCCGGCGCCGTCTTCCTTCCGCTCAACACCGCCTACACGCTGAGCGAACTGGCGTATTTCTTCGGCGACGCCGAGCCACTGCTGGTGGTCTGCGATCCGGCCAGGGCAGCCGAGATCGGCGCGCTGGCCGAGAAATCCGGCGCTGTCACCGTCACGCTGGATGGCAGGGGCCAGGGATCGTTGACGGACCAGGCCTCGCGGCTGCCGTCCGACTTCCACGACGTGGCGCGCGGACCCGATGATCTCGCGGCGATCCTCTATACGTCCGGCACCACCGGCCGTTCGAAGGGCGCGATGCTCAGCCACGAGAACCTCGCCTCCAATGCGCGGGTGCTGGTCGACCACTGGCGTTTCACCCGCGACGACGTGCTGATCCACGCACTGCCGATCTTCCACACCCATGGCCTCTTCGTCGCCACCAATGTCGTCCTGATGGCCGGCGCTTCGATGCTGTTCGAGCAGAAGTTCGATCCGGCTCGCATCGTCTCGCTCCTGCCGCGCGCCACCGCGCTGATGGGCGTGCCGACCTTCTATGTGCGCCTGCTGCGGCAGGAGGGTCTCGAACGCCAGGCGGCGAAAAACATCCGTCTCTTCGTGTCCGGCTCGGCGCCACTGCTGGCCGAGACGCACACGGCCTGGCGTGAGCGGACCGGCCACGCCATCCTCGAACGCTATGGCATGACCGAGACCAACATGAACACGTCCAACCCCTATGAGGGGGAAAGGCGGGCCGGGACGGTCGGCTTCCCCTTGCCGGGGGTCGCGCTGCGCATCGCGGATCCCGATAGTGGCCGGCCACTGGCCCAGGGCGAGATCGGCATGATCGAGGTCAAGGG
>NZ_JBAZUD010000224.1:0-5248 GCF_041661565.1 Mesorhizobium sp. | reverse complement strand
ACGCCGGATAATTTCCTGCGCAGCCAGGCCGACATGGCCAGACTGTTCGCCGACCTGCCGGAAGCGATCGACAACACTGTCGAGATCGCGTTGCGCTGTTCCTATTATCCGAAGACCCGCAATCCGATCCTGCCGCGCTTCACCGGCGGCGATGTCGCCGACAATGATGCCGCCGTGCAGGCGGAAGCCGACGAATTGGCCAGGCAGGCGCATGAGGGGCTCGACGCGCGGCTGGCGGCGCATGGGCCGACAGCCGGCTATACGGTCGAGCAGTACCGCGAGCGGTTGAATTTCGAGCTCGGCATCATCACCAAGATGAAGTTTCCGGGCTATTTCCTGATCGTCGCCGACTTCATCAAATGGGCCAAGGCGCAAGGCATTCCGGTCGGGCCCGGCCGCGGCTCGGGCGCGGGCTCGCTGGTCGCCTATTCGACGACCATCACCGACATCGATCCGCTGCGTTTCTCGCTGCTGTTCGAGCGCTTCCTCAATCCCGACCGCGTCTCGATGCCCGACTTCGACATCGATTTCTGCCAGGACCGGCGCGAGGAAGTCATCCGATACGTCCAGCAGAAATACGGTCGCGACCAGGTCGGCCAGATCATCACCTTCGGCACGCTGCAGGCCCGCGCTGTGCTGCGCGACGTGGGCCGCGTGCTGCAGATGCCCTACGGCCAGGTCGACAAGCTCTCCAAGATGGTGCCGCAGAATCCGGCCAACCCGGTCAAGCTCGCCGACGCCATCGCCAACGAACCGCGCTTCGCCGAAGAGGCCGAACGCGAGCCGATCGTCCAGACGCTGCTCGACATGGCACAGAAGCTGGAAGGCCTTTACCGCCACGCGTCGACGCACGCCGCCGGCATCGTCATAGGTGACCGTCCGCTGTCGGAACTGGTGCCGATGTATCGCGATCCGCGCTCCGACATGCCGGTCACCCAGTTCAACATGAAATATGTCGAGCAGGCCGGGCTGGTGAAGTTCGACTTCCTTGGCCTGAAGACGCTTACCGTGCTGGAGACGGCGGTCAAGCTGATCCGCCGCCGCGGCATCGAGATCGATCTGGCGACGATCCCGCTCGACGACCCCGAGACCTACGCCATGCTGTCGCGCGGCGAAGTGGTCGGCGTGTTCCAGGTGGAAAGTGCCGGCATGCGCAAGGCACTGATCGGCATGCGGCCCGATTGCATCGAGGACATCATCGCCCTGGTTGCGCTGTACCGGCCGGGGCCGATGGAGAACATCCCGACCTACAATGCCCGCAAGCATGGCGAGGAGGAGATGGCCTCGATCCATCCCAAGATCGACCATCTGGTGAAGGAGACGCAAGGCGTCATCGTCTACCAGGAACAGGTGATGCAGATCGCGCAGGAGCTGTCCGGCTATTCGCTCGGCGAAGCCGATCTTCTGCGCCGTGCCATGGGCAAGAAGATCCGCGCCGAGATGGACAAGCAGCGCGAGCGCTTCGTTTCAGGCGCCGTCGAGCGGGGCGTCGGCAAGCCGCAAGCCGACTTCATTTTCGATCTCTTGGCCAAGTTCGCCGACTATGGTTTCAACAAGTCGCACGCGGCCGCATATGCGGTGGTCTCGTACCAGACCGCCTATCTCAAGGCGCATTATCCTGTCGAGTTCCTGGCGGCGTCGATGACGCTCGACATGGGCAACACCGACAAGCTCGCCGACTTCCGTCAGGACGCGCTGCGCCTGGGAATCCAGGTGCTGGCGCCGTCGGTGATGACGAGTTTCCGGGCTTTCGAGGTTGGCGAGAACCGCATCTACTATTCACTGGCGGCACTCAAGGGTGTCGGCGATGCCGCCGTGGAGCACATCGTGGCCCAGCGTGGCGAAAGGCCTTTCAAGACGCTCGCCGATTTCTGCGAGCGGGTCGATCCCAAGATTGTCGGCAAGCGCGTGTTCGAAAGCCTGATCATGGCCGGTGCGCTCGATTGTTTCGGCCACGACCGTGCGGCGATGATGGCGGGTGTCGAGCGCATGATGGGACTGGCATCGCTGGCGCAGCAGAACGCGGTCTCCGGGCAGCACGACATCTTCGGAGCATCCCTTGGGGCGCAGTCACAGGCGCTCAATTTGCCGGTATCGGAACCGTGGCTCGCCGCCGACCGGCTGCACCGCGAATTCCAGGTGGTCGGCTTCTATCTCTCCGCCCACCCGCTCGACGAGTACAAGTCGGCGCTGCAGAAGATGCGGGTGCAGAATTGGGCCGAATTTTCCGCTGGCGTAAAGCGTGGCGCCACCGCTGGCCGGCTCGCTGGTACCGTTACAACCAAGCAGGAGCGCAAGACGCGCACCGGCAACAAGATGGGTGTCGTGACCTTTTCCGATACTTCCGGACAGTATGAAGCCGTGCTGTTTTCGGAAGGGCTGGCGCAGTATCGCGACCTGCTCGAGCCCGGCCGGTCCGTGGTTATCACCGTTGCGGCCGAGGACAGGCCGGAAGGCGTCAATCTGCGCATCAATTCCGTCCAATCGCTGGAGGACGAGGCCAGCCGGATCCAGAAGGCGCTGCGGATTTTCCTGCGAAACGCCGCGCCCATCAACACGCTTGCCGGCCAACTGACCGTCAAGGGCGAAGGCCAGGTAAGCTTCGTCCTGATCAAGGAAGAAGGCGAGGGGGAGATCGAGATCGAGTTGCCCAGCCGCTACCGGATTTCGCCACAGATCGCTTCGGCCATGCGTGCCGTGCCGGGCGTGGTCGAAGTGGAACTGGTGTGATCACGGCATCGCCCGGCCGGTTGCGGTCCTGCGATCGGCTGTCTTGCCGATCTTTTGCACGGCTGCCATGACTCCCGTGGACCGTTCAAAGGATGGTTCAGCGGTCGGTGGCCTGCGCGACAGGCTGCGCAAGCTCTATCACGGGCGCACGCCGGCGGCTTTCCGGTTCCAGCTGATAACCATCATCATCGACCTCGCCATAATCGGCTTCTTCGTCGCGACGCCGGTCCTTCAGCAATGGTCCTCGTTCCTGTGGCTCGACTATACCGTTGCCGCGCTCGTCGCCGCCGACCTGATTGCCCGGCTGCTGGCCTCCAACGACATGCTGCGCCTGATGAAGCAGCCGACCTCGTGGGTCGATGTCTTTATCCTGCTGACACTGCTGATGCCGACCGCTTTGGCAAACCTCGGCTTCCTGCGCATCCTGCGGCTGTGGTCGCTGTCGCGCAGCGGTACGCTGTGGAGGCATTTCGAGATGCGCGGCCTGCGACCCTGGCGCGAGGCAAGCCAGGCGGTCATCAACCTGCTGACGTTTCTCTTCGTCATCACCGGTTTCGTCTACAGCTTCTTCTTCCGCAGCGGGCAGGGGCTCGAAAACTATATCGACGCGCTGTATTTCACCGTCGCCACGGTGACGACGACCGGATTCGGCGACATCGTGCTGCCGGGCATCGCCGGCAAGCTCACGGCGATCTTCACCATGATCATCGGCATATCGCTGTTTGTCAGGCTGGCGCAGGCCATCTTCCGGCCGACCAAGGTCTTCTTTCCCTGTCCGCAATGCGGGTTGCAGAGGCATGAACCCGATGCCGTCCACTGCAAGGCGTGCGGCCATATCCTCAACATACCCGACGACGGGAACTGACGGCAGGCTCAGGACGCCGCGATTTCGGCGGGCTTTACCGGCCTGCGCTGCAGATTGAACAGGTTGCCCATCAGGATCAGCAGCGCCCCACCGGCGGTGAAGGCATCGATCTGCTCCTGATAGAGCAGCCAGCCGATGAGTGCCGACAAAGGCACGCGCAGGAAATCCATCGGTGAGATCACGGTGGCATCCGCATAAGTCAGGGCACGCGCCATGCAGAAATGCGATGACATGCCGCTGAACGCGATCAGCACGATCCACGGCCAGAGTTCGAGCGGCGGGTTGCGCCATTCGTAGAGCGCCGGGACCAGGCCGACCACCGACTGGATGACGAGCATCCAGAAGATGATGCGCACGACGCTGTCGGTGCGCGTCAGCGACTTGACCATCACCAGGGAAATTCCGAAGCAGACCGCTGCACCCAATACGATCAGGTGTCCGGGGTTGACCGGGCCGACGCCCGGGCGGACGATGATCACCACGCCTACGAGCCCGAGCGCGACCGCCGCGAGCTTTGGCCGCGACAGCCTTTCCCCCAGAAACGTGACCGCCAGGATCGCCGTCCAGATAGGCGTGGTGAATTCGATCGAGATCAGCACCCCCAGCGGGATCAAGGTCAAGGCATAGAGCCATGCCGCCTGGCCGCTATAATGGACGACGTTGCGCGCGAGGTGGGCCAGCGGGCGCGCGGTGCGCATCGCGGCGAAACCACCACTGGTCATAACCAGCGGCAAGAGGATGAGGAAGCCGATCACCGAGCGTAGTTCCAGCACCTGGAAGACGTTGAGCTCGGCCGTCGTGGCGCGGCCGGCGACCGACATCGCCAGGAACGACGTAATCGACAGCGCCATCCAGAAGGCGGCCTTGGGAATGGAGGGGGTTGGCATCATGCCGGGCTTGTCGCAGGCCAGGACCTTCGCCGCAATCGCTAGAAATTGCATTCTTCTGGGCCAGTGGCACGCACAGGGCTCACGAACGGCCACCTTGCAGGCGGAACCCGACACGGCTGGCAGCGTTGTTGCCCATTGGTCGCCGTGCTTCTTGGACGTGCCGCGATTTCACCATCGACAAGGAGAGTATCATGAGATCATTCGCGCCGTTCGCGCTCGCTGGATGTCTGGTCGTCGCGGCAGGCGCCGCCCGCGCCGATGAAGCAAAGTTCCTGCAGTCGTTCAACGGGAATTTCGCCGGCAAGGGCACCGTGCAGGTGACCACGGACGTCCCGAACGTCAGTGTCTCCTGCAGCTTCAAGTCGAATGCGACTTCGGCCTCGCTCTCCCTGGACGGCAATTGCCGCGGTTTGATTGTGGTGTCGCGGGCGATCAGCGCCAACTTGAAGGTGACAAATGCGAAGTACAGCGGGGTATATGTCGGCTCCCGCACCGGACCCGCGTAGCTGAACGGCAGCCGGTCAGGCAACGCCATCAATCTCGGCATCCGCTGGGCGAAGGAGGTCAACGGTGATCAGAAGGCTCGGATGACCGTCGAGAAGCGAGGCGAGAACGGCATCCGGCTGACGGTCATCGACACCGATCCCAAAACCGGCAAGAGCGTGGTGACGAGCAGGATCGACCTGACGCGCACCTGACCGCTCAATCTTCCAGCGGCTCCGGCGGATGGGCGTCGCGACCCTTGCCGAAGGTATATCCGGTC
>NZ_JBAZUD010000223.1:0-5257 GCF_041661565.1 Mesorhizobium sp. | reverse complement strand
ACAGGGCAGGCGCCACAGTCGCCTTCGGCGCAGCCTTCCTTGGTGCCGCGCAGCGAGCGGTCGAGGCGCAGCCAGTCGAGCAGCGTGGCGTCGGGCGCCACCGACGACAGCACCACATCCTTGCCATTCAGGATGAAGCGGAGCTCGTTGCGGATTGTGACAGTGGCCATGCCTCAGCTCCCTCTGTAGGTCGAGTAACCATAGGGCGAGACAAGCAGCGGCACATGATAATGCACCGGATCTGCCATGCCGAAACGGATCGGGATCAGGTCGAGAAAGGCCGGCTTGGGCAATTTCGTCTGCAGGCCGCGCAGATAGTCGCCGGCGGCAAACACCAGTTCGTATTCGCCGGTGCGGAATTCCGCGCCGGCCAGCAGCGGCGCGTCGCAGCGTCCATCGGCATTGGTGACCATGGTCTTCAGAAGAGTCCGGGCTTCGCCATCGAGATGATAGAGCGAAATCGACAGTCCGGCCGCCGGCTTGCCCGTCGCCGTGTCGAGGACATGGGTCGTCAGACGTCCGCCCTCGGCCTTCAACGTCTCTGCCATTGGCCGCCTTCCATTTCCGCCACACGCCCGAATTGGCCCATCGGGACATTACAGATGAATTGTGCGCCAATTAAAGGCAATGCATAAGTCGCGGTCGAGCGGAGCGCGACAAAAACACTTTCAAAAATTATCGGGGGAATGCGGAAGCGGCGCTTTCGCTATCCTGATCACACTGCCGGCGATGCCGGGCACGGAGGGACGATGCGTTACATCAGGGACATGCGCGGCTACGGCGCCAATCCGCCGGACCCGAAATGGCCAGGCGGTGCGCATGTCGCCGTGCAGTTCGTCGTCAATTACGAGGAGGGTGGCGAGAACTGCGTGCTGCATGGCGACAGGGCTTCCGAAGCCTTCCTGTCGGAAATCGTCGGCGCCGCGCCCTGGGCCGGCCAGCGCCACTGGAACATGGAATCGATCTACGAATACGGCGCCCGCGCCGGCTTCTGGCGGCTCCATCGCCTGTTCACCGAGGCCGAGATTCCGGTGACCTGTTACGGCGTTGCCACCGCGCTCGCCCGCTCGCCCGATCAGGTTGGCGCGATGCAGGACGCGAACTGGGAGATCGCCTCGCACGGGCTGAAATGGATCGACTATCGCGACCATGCTGCGGAAGACGAGCGCCGCGACATGGAAGAAGCGATCAAACTGCACTACGAAGTGACTGGCGAGCGCCCGACCGGCTGGTACACGGGCCGCACGTCGGTCAACACGGTGCGGCTGGCGGCGCAAGAGGGCGGCTTCGATTATGTGTCGGACACCTATGACGACGAATTGCCGTACTGGCTAGAGCACGAGGGCGGCGCGCAGCTGATCATCCCCTACACGCTCGACGCCAACGACATGCGGTTCGCCACGCCGCAGGGCTTCAATTCGGGCGACCAGTTCTTCGCCTATCTGAAGGACAGTTTCGACACGCTCTATGCCGAGGGCAAGGCAGGGCGGCCGCGCATGATGAATATCGGCCTGCATTGCCGCCTCGTCGGCCGGCCGGGCCGGGTGGCGGCACTGAAGCGGTTCGTCGACTATGTGAAGTCGCATGACAAGGTCTGGCTGGCGCGGCGCATCGACATCGCCAGACACTGGCAGGAGAACCATCCTTACAAGCCGGCGGCGCTGCGCCCATCGAAAATGGAGTTCGAAACCTTCGTCCACACATTCGGCGGCGTGTTCGAGCATTCGCCCTGGATCGCCGAGCGTGCCTACGAGCTGGAACTCGGTCCGGCGCACGACACGGCCGGCGGCCTTCACAACGCGCTCTGCCGTATCTTCCGCGCCGCCAGCGAGACCGAGCGGCTCGGCGTACTCAACGCCCATCCAGACCTCGCGGGCAAACTGGCCGCTGCCAGGCGGCTGACGGCGGAATCGGCCAGGGAACAGGCCTCGGCGGGCCTCGATGCCCTGACCGACGCGGAGCGGGACCAGTTCTCCAGGCTCAACGCCACCTACGTCACCAGCTTCGGTTTTCCCTTCATCATCGCGGTGAAGGGCAAGACCAGGGAGGAGATCCTGGCCGAGTTCGAGGCGCGCATCGGCAACAGCCGCCAAGTCGAATTCGAAACCGCTTGTAAACAGGTCGAGCGCATCGCGCTGCTCCGCCTCAAGGACATGCTGCCGCAATAGGTTGAACCATGGATACGACCAGAATGCCCGAGCTAACCTATTACGCGCCGCATGGCGGCCACCCCGGCCAGAGCGAGCTTCTGACGGGCCGCGCCGTGTTCACCGAGGCCTATGCCGTCATCCCCAGGGGCGTGATGCGCGATATTGTCACCAGCGCCTTGCCGTTCTGGGACAGGACCCGGGTCTGGATCCTGTCGCGGCCGCTGTCAGGCTTCGCCGAGACGTTTTCGCAATACATCGTCGAGGTCGCGCCCGGCGGCGGCAGCGAGCGGCCGGAACCCGATGCCGGCGCCGAAGGCGCGCTGTTCGTGGTCGAGGGGGAACTGACCGTCCTGCTCGCCGGCGAGAAACACGTGTTGCGCCCCGGCGGCTTTGCCTTCCTGCCGCCGGCAAGCGGCTGGACGGTTCGCAACGAAGGCCAGGCCGATGTCCGCTTTCACTGGATTCGCAAGGCCTACGAAGCCGTCGATGGCCTGGAGACACCTGAGGCCTTCTTCACCAACGAGCAGGAGATCGCGCCGACGCCGATGCCCGGAACCGAAGGCCGCTGGGCGACGACGCGGTTCGTCGATCCGGACGATCTGCGCCACGACATGCACATGACCATCGTGACGCTGGAGCCCGGGGCTGTCATCCCCTTCGCCGAGACCCATGTCATGGAGCACGGCCTCTATGTGCTGGAGGGCAAGGCGGTCTATCGCCTCAACCAGGATTGGGTCGAGGTCGAGGCCGGCGACTATATGTGGCTGCGCGCCTTCTGCCCGCAGGCCTGCTATGCCGGCGGCCCAGGCAAATTCCGCTACCTCCTCTACAAGGATGTCAACCGCCACGCCAAGCTTGGCGGCGCCGGGATTGCGAGGCGGGCGCCGTGAACCGCATCGTCGCGCGGCCGCTGACCCGCGAGGCCTTCGCCGGTTTCGGCGATGTCCTCGACATGGGCGGCGGCAACCACTACCCGATCAATGCCGGCAAGGCCGAGCGCTACCATGATCTGGCCACCGCCGAGGCAACGGGACCAAATGCCCGGGTGCTGATTTCGATGGTGCGCGGCACGCCTTACGAATTGCCGCTGAGGCTGACCATGGTCGAGCGCCACCCCCTCGGCAGCCAGGCCTTCATCCCGCTGTCGCCGCGGCCGTTCCTGGTCGTTGTCTGCCAAGACGGCAATGCGGGGCCGGGCGAGCCACACGCCTTCATCACCGCTCCCGGACAAGGCATCAACTACCGGCGCAATCTCTGGCACGGCGTGCTGACCCCGCTCGGCGAGGAACAGGATTTCCTGATCGTCGACCGCGGCGGCGACGGCTCCAATCTCGAAGAGTTCCATTTCCCGCATGCCTACGAGATCCATCTCCCCGACGGGTTCCGGCAATGACCGATATTTCGCTGATCGACCGCCTGCTCGACGTCATCGAGAACGATATTGTGCCGAAGACGGAAGATGGCGTCGCCCATGGCAACAAGCTGTTCGGCGCCGCGATCCTGAGGAAGGACGACCGTTCGCTGGTGTTGGCGGAGACCAACAACGAGATCGAAAACCCGCTCTGGCACGGCGAGGTGCATTGCCTGAAGCGCTTCTACGAAATGCCCAGGGCCGAGCGCGTCGACACAAGCGACGCCATCTTCCTCGCCACGCACGAACCGTGCTCGCTGTGCCTGTCGGCAATCACCTGGGCCGGATTCGACAATTTCTACTATCTGTTCAGCCACGAGGATTCCCGCGACAGCTTCGCCATTCCGCATGATCTCAGGATTCTCAAGGAGGTCTTCACCCTCGACCCCGGCGGCTACAATGCCGAGAACGCTTACTGGAAGAGCTTTTCGATCCGCAGGCTGGTGCGGGAACTGCCTGAGGCGGAACGCAATCGGCTGGAGGCGCGGATCGGCAAAATTTCGACACGCTACGACGAGCTCTCAAGCGCCTATCAGGCGAACAAGGCCGAGAACGACATTCCCCTGAACTGAGGTTATGAAGCGGGCTGCGGCACAAGTCGCTTTTTTCGCTGCTCCAGTCGCGAATGATGATTGAAAGTCGTCCCGCCAGCGGGCGTTATGCGGGTCATGAAGACCATCACCGAATTTCCCCGCAAGGTCGTTGAATTCCCGGACATGGGGATCGTCATGCCGGATGGCTGCCGGCTGTCGGCGCGGGTATGGATGCCGGAAGACGCGGGCGCCGACCCGGTGCCTGTCATCCTCGAGCATCTGCCCTACCGCAAGCGCGACGGAACCATCTTTCGCGATCAGCTGACACATCCCTATTTCGCCGGCCACGGCTACGCCTCGATCCGCGTCGACATGCGCGGCAATGGCGATTCCGAAGGGCTGATGGACGACGAATATTCCGAGCAGGAATTGCAGGACGCCTGCGACGTCATCGCCTGGGCGGCTAGCCAGCCCTGGTGCAACGGCAATGTCGGCATGATGGGCATTTCGTGGGGCGGCTTCAACTGCCTGCAGGTGGCGGCCAGGCAGCCGGCGGCGCTGAAGGCGGTGATCAGCCTGTGTTCGACGGTGGACCGCTATGCCGATGACATCCACTACAAGGGCGGCTGCCTGCTGACCGAGAATTTCGGCTGGGCCTCGACCATGCTTTCCTATTCGTCGCGGCCCCCGGATCCGCTGATTGCGGGCGATAACCGCTGGCGCGATCTGTGGCTGACACGGCTGGAGCACCAGCCCTTCCTGTTGCCCTTGTGGCTCGGCCATCAACACCGCGACGCCTACTGGAAACGCGGTTCGATCTGCGAGGATTTTTCGGCCGTGAAAGCAGCAGTGTTGTCGATCGGCGGCTGGCATGACGGCTACCGCAACACCGTCTCCGATCTGGTCGCCAACATCGAGGCGCCGGTCAGGGGGATCATCGGGCCGTGGATCCATAAATACCCGCATTACGCAGGGCCGAAGCCCGCCATCGGCTTCCTGCAGGAAGCCCTGCGCTGGTGGGATCGCTGGCTGAAGGACATCGACACCGGCGTCGAGGCGGACCCGGCCTATCGCGCCTATGTCATGGACAGCGTTCGCCCCGCGCGCTGGCACCCGGAAAGACCGGGACGCTGGGTGGCCGAACGGGAATGGCCGTCGCCCAG
>NZ_JBAZUD010000222.1:0-5320 GCF_041661565.1 Mesorhizobium sp. | reverse complement strand
CGCTCACGAAGATCATTTGAAAGCGCTCGCGTCATCAGATGCTGGCCTCCAATCCAGCCAGCATCTTGAATCACAATCAAGCCTCGATGGGAATCCTACGATTCTCTAAAAGAAGGAAACGCTCTAGCCGCGCTGGCCCTGACGCGCGGGCATCCCATGTCTTCTGTTGGCGACAGATAAAGGGAGAGCGACACCATGACCGGATCCGCCAAGGCCACCGTCTTCATCGACAATGACCGCGTCATCGTCACCGAATACCGCTTCCAGCCGGGGGACAACACCGGCTGGCATCGCCACGGCCACGACTATGTCGTCGTGCCGTTGATGGACGGCAAGGTGAAGCTGCTGACCAAGGATGGTGAAACCTTCGCCGAGATGAAGAAGGGCGCCCCCTATTTCCGCCAGGAAGGCGTCGAACACGACGTCATCAGCGCCACTGAGGGCGAGTACGCTTTTATCGAGATCGAGCTGAAGTAGCTCTCTTGTCCTGGTTCGGATATCTGATGTCAAGCTATCTGCCATCTGATGGCAAAGACCAGTTGGCCAATGATTCCCAAGAAGCGATCTGAAATGGCCGAGCCGCAGCACTTAGTCCGGAGCGCAAAGGCACGCGATCTGGCACATCGACTTGCGCGCCGCGAGAATCGTTCGATCGCAGACGTGGTCGTCGGGCGCTTGAGTCGTACGAGATTCGTGAAGCGGGGCGGGAGCCTGCGTCCGCTGGGGACCGACATCGATCTCGATGACGTGATCCGTGACGGCCGCGAAGCGATCAGGTCTCACGTGGGATTTCTGAAGCGAAGCCAGAGTATAGAGCATTTCCAGGGCCCGCGAGCCTCGCCTACGGTGAAGTCGTAAGCGCGTTCAGGTCGGCGGCGTCCCGTTCTCCGCCAGCACTGCGCCGGCCAGATAAAGCGACCCGCCGATCAGAATGCGCGGCGGCGGGCCGTCCCAGGTGTCGCGCAGCAGCATCAGCGCATTGGCGACGGAACTCACCGGCTCCGCCGAAAGGTCGGCCTCGGCGGCGCGGATCGCCAGTTCGTCATTGGGCACACCGGCATCGCTCATGCTCACCGGCACGGTGTAGACATGCCGGGCGAGGCCCTTGAAGGCGCGGAAATAGCCGCTCTGGTCCTTGGTGTTGATCATGCCCGAGATCAGGAACAGCGGACGCGGGTTCTTCTCCTCCTGCTCGGCCAGCGCCTCGGCAACGACCACGCCTGCGCCCGGATTGTGGCCCCCGTCGAGCCAGATGTCGGCGCCCTTCGGCGCCAGTTCGGCCAGCTTGCCCTGCAGCAGCTTCTGCATCCGGCCGGGCCAGGCGACCTGGGTCATCGCCTTTTCGGCTGCGCGGTGGCTGATCTCGAAGCCGGCCGCCTTGACCGCGGCGATCGCCGCTGCCGCGTTGGCGAACTGGTGGCGCCCGGGCAGCCTTGGCGGCGGAAGGTCCATCAACCCGTCCTCGTCCTGGTAGACCATTCGGCCATTTTCCTCGAAGGCGAGAAAATCCTGGCCATAGACGAGGGTGGGACAGTCGAGCCGCTCGGCGGTCTCGATCAGCACCTGCAGCGCCGTCTCGCTTTCCTGCGCGCCGATGACCACCGGATGGCCGCGCTTGATGATGCCGGCCTTCTCGGCGGCGATCAGTTCGACACGGTCGCCGAGATAAGCCTCGTGGTCGAGCGACACCGGCATGATCACCGATACGGCAGGCGCCTTGATGACATTGGTGGCGTCGAAACGGCCGCCGAGCCCGACCTCGATGACGGCGGCGTCGGCGGGATGTTCGGAAAACAGCAGGAAGGTTACGGCGGTGAGGATCTCGAAGACGGTTATGGTCTGGCCTTCATTGGCTCTTGCGACACGGCCGATGGCGTCGGCGAAGACCTTGTCGTCGACCAGCCTGCCGCCGCCATCGGCGGCCAGGCGGTAGCGCTCGTGCCAGTTCACCAGATGCGGCGAGGTGTGGACATGCACGCGGTAGTCCGCGGCCTCGAGCAGGGCGCGCGAAAAGGCGGCGCAGGAGCCTTTGCCGTTGGTGCCGGCGATGTGGATGACAGGCGGCAGCTTGTCCTGCGGATTGCCCAGCCGTTCCAGCAGCCGCGAAATGCGATCGAGCGAAAGGTCGAAACCTTTCGGATGCAGCGCCATCAGGGCTTCGATTTCGCGGTCGGCGGCGAGCGTCGTCATGAAAGGGTCCTAGCGCAAGGCCCCGAAAATCGGGATCGGTTTTCGGAGCAATATGGGCCATGCCGCGCCGGCATCCGCCGCAACGTCATGGGCGCCGGTTCGTGCCGAGTCAGGCCTGCGGCCTGGCTTCCGCCGAAATCACCGCCGGCGGCAGGATTTCCGGCTCAAGCGGCTTCTGCTCTTCCGGCAGCTTGAGCAGCATTTTCAGCAGCCTCGCGATGGTCTGGCGCAATTCCAGCCTGGACACCACCATGTCGACCATGCCGTGCTCCATCAAATATTCGGCGCGCTGGAAGCCGTCGGGCAGTTTCTCCCGGATGGTCTGTTCGATGACGCGCGGCCCGGCAAAGCCGATCAGCGCGCCGGGCTCGGCGATGTGAACGTCACCAAGCATGGCATAGGATGCGGTGACGCCGCCGGTGGTCGGGTTGGTCAAGACGACGATGTAGGGTAGGCCGGCTTCCTTCAGCCGGTCGACGCCGACCGTGGTGCGCGGCAATTGCATGAGGGACAGTATGCCTTCCTGCATGCGGGCACCGCCCGACGCGGCGAACAGGATCAGCGGCCGCTTGCGCTGCAGCGCCACTTCGAAACCATGCACGATCGCGTCTCCGGCGGCCATGCCGAGCGAGCCGCCCATGAAGGCGAAATCCTGTACCGTGACCATCACCGGCAGGCCTTCGACGGTGCCCAGCGCGTTGATGATGGCGTCCTCGAGGCCGGTCTTGGCCTTGGCGTCCTTCAGCCGGTCGACATAGCGCTTCTCGTCGCGGAATTTCAGCGGATCCTGCATCACCTTGGGGTTTTCCAAAGTGTCGTATCTGCCGTCGTCGAAGAAGAATTTCAGCCGTTCCTTGGCCGAGATCTTCATGTGATGGCCCGACGACGGGATGACGTATTGGTTGGATTCAAGATCCTTGTGGAACACCATCTCGCCGGTCTCGGGATCCTTGATCCAGAGGTTCTCGGGCATGTCCACGCGCCGGCCGAGCATCGAATTGATCCTCGGGCGAACGTAGTTGGTGATCCAGTTCATCGCTTCGGCTCCTGTCCTGACGAAGAGTTAGTGCATGCCCAAAAATGCGGCCATGTTTTGGAATTGCATGCACAAGACCTGAGGTAGGGAAACTATTCGGCGGCAGCAAGGCGGGCGGCGCGCACGCCTTGGGCAAGGCCGCTGACCAGGGTGGCGACCGCTTCGGCCGGGTCGGCGGTCTTTTCCCCATTCGGGCCCAGCACATTGGCGACGGCGTTGACGATCGCGGTTCCGACGACGACGCCGTCGGCATTGGCTCCGATCACACGCGCCTGCTCGGCGGTCTTCACGCCGAAGCCGACACAGACCGGCAGGCCGGTATGGCTCTTGATGCGTTCGACTGCCGCCGCCACCTTGCCGGTGTCGGCCAGAGCCGAGCCGGTGATGCCGGTCATCGAGACATAGTAGACGAAGCCCGATGTGTTCTGCAGCACCTTGGGCAGGCGCTTGTCGTCCGTGGTCGGCGTCGCCAGGCGGATGAAGTTGACGCCTGCCTTGAGCGCCGGAATGCAGAGTTCCTCGTCCATCTCAGGCGGCAGGTCGACAACGATCAGTCCGTCCACGCCGCTGGCGATCGCGTCCTTGAGGAAACGGTCGACGCCATAGACGTAGATCGGGTTATAGTAGCCCATCAGCACGATCGGCGTCTCGTTGTCGGCGGCCCGGAACTCGGACGCCATCTTCAGCGTCTTGACCAGTGTCTGGCCGCCCTTCAGGGCGCGCAGGCCGGCCGCCTGGATGGCGGGGCCGTCGGCCATCGGGTCGGAAAACGGCATGCCGAGCTCGATGATGTCGGCGCCCGCCCGCGGGAGCGCCTTCATGATCGACAGCGAGGTCTGGTAGTCCGGGTCGCCGGCCATGAAATAGGTGACGAGAGCCGGACGGCCTTCGGTCTTCAGCTGCGCCATGCGGCGGTCGATGCGCGTGGTCATCCTAAAGCTCCATCCCCAGGATCTTGCCCACCGTGAAGATGTCCTTGTCGCCCCGGCCGCACAGGTTCATCACGATGATCTGGTCCTTGTCCATCTTCGGCGCGCGCTTGATCACCTCGGCCAGCGCATGCGCCGGCTCCAGTGCTGGAATGATGCCTTCAAGCCGGGTGAGCAGCTGGAACGCCTCGAGAGCCTCCGAATCCATGATCGGCACGTATTCGACCCGGTTGATTTCCTTGAGCCAGGAATGTTCCGGTCCGATGCCGGGATAGTCCAGGCCGGCGGAGATGGAATGGCCTTCCATGATCTGGCCGTCCGATGTCTGCAGCAGATAGGTGCGATTGCCGTGCAGCACACCCGGCGAGCCGGCGGTCAGCGAGGCGCAGTGCTCCTCGCCCTCGAGCCCCTTGCCGCCCGCCTCGACGCCGACGATCCGCACATCCTTGTCGTCCAGGAACGGATGGAACAGGCCGATGGCGTTCGATCCGCCGCCAACGGCTGCGACCAGCAGGTCGGGCAGCCGCCCTTCCGCCTCCAGCATCTGCTCCTTGGTTTCGCGGCCGATCACCGACTGCAGGTCGCGCACGATTTCGGGATAGGGATGCGGGCCTGCCGCGGTGCCGATCATGTAATAGGTGTCGTCGACATTGGTCACCCAGTCGCGCAACGCCTCGTTCATCGCGTCCTTCAGCGTGCCATGGCCGGACGTCACCGGCACCACTTCGGCGCCGAGCAGCTTCATGCGGAAGACGTTCGGCGCCTGGCGCTGCACGTCGGTGGCGCCCATGTAGACCACGCAGGGCAGGCCGAAACGCGCAGCGACCGTGGCGGATGCCACGCCGTGCTGTCCGGCGCCAGTCTCGGCAATGATGCGCGTCTTGCCCATGCGCTTGGCCAGCAGGATCTGGCCCAGGCAATTGTTGATCTTGTGGGAGCCCGTGTGATTGAGCTCGTCGCGCTTGAAATAGATCTTGGCCCCACCGAGGTGTTCGGTCAGGCGTTCGGCGAAATACAGTGGGCTGGGCCGGCCCGTATAGTGCTTGTTGAGATACTCGACCTCGGCCTTGAACGACGGATCGTTCTTGGCGAATGTCCAGTGCTTCTCCAGGTCGAGGATCAGCGGCATCAGCGTCTCGGCGACGAAACGTCCGCCGAAAATACC
>NZ_JBAZUD010000221.1:0-5350 GCF_041661565.1 Mesorhizobium sp. | reverse complement strand
CGCCGGCGCCGATCTTGCCCGGCATCAGGTCCGAGCCGTCGAAGCGGAAGGTCGAGGCGTTGGCGAGGATTTCGCCCTGCTTCTTCAGCGCGTCGCTGGCATAGGCATCCTTGTTGACCGACTTGAACGGCGTCACGAAGCCGCCCTGGGCCATCCAGATCTCATGCGCCAGCGGCATCTTGAGGAAGTCGATGAAGGCGCGCGCGCCCTTTGAGTCCTTGGTGATCATGGCCAGCGTTCCGGCGCCAAGCACCGGCGTGCCGAGTTCAGGCTTGGAGGCATAGGGCGGGAAGTAGAAGAAATCGGCGTCCTGGCCGATCTTGGTGCCTTCCGGGAAGAAGGTCGGGATGAACGATGCCTGATGGTGCAGGTAACATTTCGGCGGCACCGCGAAGAGCCCCTTGGGACTGTCGCGGAAATCGGTCGCCGCGACCGCCTTGGCGCCGCCGTCGACCATCTTGTCGTCGGTCGCGATCTTGCCGAATATGTCGATGGCATTGACCACCGCCGGATCGTTGAACGGGATCTCGTTCTTCACCCATTTGTCGTAGATTTCGGGCGACTGGGTGCGCAGCATGATGTCCTCGACCCAGTCGGTCGCCGGCCAGCCGGTGGCGCCGCCGGAGCCGAGCCCGATGCACCATGGCGTGCCGCCATCGGCGATGATCTTCTTCTCGAGCTCGGCGAGTTCTTCCTGCGTCTTCGGCACGGTGTAACCGGCTTCCTCGAAATTGTCCGGCGAGTACCAGACCAGCGACTTCACGTCGGCCTTGTAGGGGAAGGCGAAGAAGCCGGGCTTGCCGTCCTTGTCCTTGAACGTGCCGAGATCGACCCATGACTGGCCGGCGCCGTAATTGTCCTTGACCCATTTTGCAGTGTCGTCGCCGAGAGGCGTCAGCAGGCCCTTGGATGCCAGATCCTGGATCAGGCCCGGCTGCGGCAGCACGGCGATGTTGGGCGGGCTGCCGGCCTGCGTGTCGATGACGATCTGCTGCTCATAATTTTCCGACGAGGAATATTTGATCTCGGCGCCCGTCGCCTCCTGGAAATATTCCAGCACGGTGCGCACCAGGGTCTCGTCCTCGCCGCGCCAGGGTCCGAAGATGGTCAGCGTCTCGCCCTTGAGATCGACCTTCTTGAGCTCTTCGTAATTCGACCAGTTGAAGCGGGGATCCTCGCCCGGCTTGAACTTGAGTTCCGCCTGCGCGGGTACGTTCAGGGCGAGCATCGCAAGCGCGGCGCCCAGCAAAAGCGTCTTTTTCATCGGTATTCCTCCCAATGGGTAACAACACCGGACGGAACCTCCATTCCGCCCGCCGACGCCTCGGGAATGTGACTCAGTTGGAAAGGAATAACAACCTTTCAAAGAGAATTCCAAAGCGCTTTGGCTATTTTGATCTCGCCATTGAATCGGCCGGAAGTCAAGAGGGCGGGCAACTAATCGATTTAAGTTGATCGTACGACAAAGCAATGATGTGCGTCGCAGCATGCATTTGTGGCAGTGCAGCAGCAATTCATCTTTCAAACCCGCTCGAATGCCGCCTATGCTTGTGCAAACTGTCGAAGCGGCCGGACCGGCGCTGGCTTCGCTGCAATTAAAAGCGCTTTGAGGCGGGAGGCCTCCGTGAATCTCAAGCAACTCTCACATATGCTGGCGCTTTCGCAGACCACGGTGAGCCGGGCCTTGAACGGCTATCCCGAGGTCAATGAGGAAACGCGCCGGCGGGTGGTCGACGCCGCCAAGCGCCACGGCTACCGCCCCAATCCGAGCGCGCGCCGGCTGGCGACCGGCAAATCCGGCATGATCGGCTACGTGCTGCCGACGGGAAGCGCAGTCGACATCGATCCGCATTTCGTCGAGTTCCTGTCCGGCCTGGGCGACTATGCCCGCTCGCACGATCTCGACCTCGTCCTGTCGCCTGCCGATGCCGATGATCAGGAGACGACCTACCGCCGCATCGTCGCCAACCGCCAGGTCGACGCCGTCTATATCTCGTCGCCGAAGCCTCGAGACAGGCGCATCGCGCTGGTCAACGCGCTCGGCATTCCTTTCATCGTCCACGGTCGCGGCGAGAACCTGGATTTCGATTATCCCTATCTCGACATAGACAATGAGGGCGCCTTCCACGAGGCGGCGCGCCTGCTTGTCCAACTCGGCCACCGGCGACTGGCGCTGATCAATGGCGACAACCGCGAGACCTTTGCCATCCATCGGGAGCGCGGCGTGCGCCGGGCGCTCGCAGCGAGCGGGCTGACATTGGACGAGCGTCATATATGCTCGGTGGCCATGACTGAGGAGAACGGCTATCGCGCCACCCGGCGCCTGCTCGAACAGGACGACGCGCCAACGGCGATCGCCTGCTCCAGCCTGATCATGGCGCTCGGCGTCGTGCGCGCCGTGCGCGACCTCGGCCGGGCCATTCCCGGCGATGTGTCGCTGATCGCCCATGACGACGTCTTCCCCTGGCTCAGGCCGGAGAATTTCTCCGTGCCGCTGTCGACGACGCGCTCGTCGATCCGACTCGCCGGCGCGCGCATCGCCGAGCGGCTGGCGGCGCGGATATCGGGATTGGAGGAGGGCGCGCGCGGCGAGGTCTGGCCGGTCGACCTGGTGGTCAGGGGCTCCGTCGCTGGAGCGCCGGGCTAGGGTTCGGAACCCGGCCCCTTCGAGAAGCCCCTCGACCTCTTGCTGACGATGTCGAACGATCGATGACAAGGCCGTGGGATAACGATCTGTCTGCACCTGTTCTTGATTTACCGTCCGCAGGGTGGTCAACCAGCAGGCCAAAGCCCTCGAACAGTCCTGCAGGATACGCCACTTGCCCACATTCCCGTTCTCCGAAGCGGATCCAATCCAACATCCTGGCCCGCCGCCGAAGACTTCCGAGGTGGTCATTGTCGGTGGCGGCATTATCGGCGTGACGACCGCGCTTTTCCTGGCCAAGCGGAACATCCCGGTAACGCTTCTGGAGAAAGGACGCATCGCGGCCGAACAGTCCTCCCGGAATTGGGGCTGGATCCGAAAGCAGGGACGGGACGCCGACGAGTTGCCCATCGTCATCGAGGCTATTCGCCTCTGGCGGCAACTGGCCGAGGAATGCGGCGAAGACATCGGGCTGACCCAGGCGGGCGTGACCTACCTGGCGAACTCGGACAAGGATATGGCCGGCTTCGAAGCGTTCATGAAGATCGCCGCGGCCTACGATCTCGACACGCGCCTCCTCGACGGCGACGAAACCGGCAAGCTCATCACAGGCATGTCGCGCAAGTTCAAGGGCGCGATGACGACGCCGTCCGACATGCGTGCGGAGCCCTGGCTGGCGATGCCGGCATTTGCCCGGCTTGCCGTTCGAGAAGGCGTCAAGATCGTCGAGAACTGCGCGGCACGAACCCTCGAAATCTCAGGCGGCAGGGTCAAGGGCGTGTGGACCGAGGCGGGATATATCGAGGCCTCCACAGTGCTGGTCGCGGGCGGCGCCTGGTCGTCCCTGTTCTTGAAAAGACACGGCGTGTCCATCCCCCAGCTCAGCGTCCGGGTAACCGTGGCCGCGACGGAACCCCTGCCTGAAATCTATGCGGGCGCGGCAGCCGATGAACACATCGCCTTCAGGCGACGGCAGGATGGCGGCTACACGCTCGCCGCCGGCGGCAGCCACCTGCTTTACCTCGGCCCCGACGCATTCCGGCACGTCACCAGATACCTTCCCGCCCTCAGGGACAATCCGTTCGGGACACGCTACTTTCCGTTCGCTCCGCCAGGCTACCCCGATGCGTGGTCGACGCCGCGCGCTTGGGCGCCGGATACGCGCAGTCCCTTCGAGCGGATGCGGGTGCTTGACCCGGTCCCTGAAACCGCCAAACTGCGTTCGATAGAGCGCAACTTCAAACACCTCTTCCCACGGTTCGAAACAGTGCGGCTGAAGGCGGCCTGGGGCGGCATGATCGACGCCATGCCCGATGTCGTCCCTGTGGTAGATCGTGTGGAGGCCGTCGGCGGTCTTTTCGTGGCGACGGGAATGAGCGGCCACGGCTTCGGTATCGGGCCTGGAATCGGTCGGATCGTTTCCGACCTGATCCAGGGAAACCGGAGTGGACATGATCTCGGCCGCTTTCGGCTGTCGCGATTCCATGATGGAAGCGCCATTCGGCCGGGTCCAGCCTTGTAGCGGCACGTCGAGGGATTACTCCTTCGCCGCAGCCGCCTTGAGGTCCAGCAGGCCGTAGCCGAAATCATTGTCCCGCCCCTTGGGGCCGAGATCCTTGGCCGTGGCGGCGAGGGCCTTCTCGATATCGTCCGCCGAGCGGCCGGGCGAGGCATGGATGAGATTGGCGATGGCGCCGCTGACGATCGCCGCCGCGAACGAGGTGCCGGTGACGACATCGGAGCCGGCGCCGCTCGGCGCTACCATCTCGACGCCGGGCGCCGAGATGAAGACATAGGCGCCGCGATTGGCCTGCGGCATCAGCCCATCCCGGGCGTCGGTGGCGGTCACCGCGATGACGCCGTCGAAGGCGGCCGGGTAGCCATAGGGGGCCTTCGGCCCATTGTTGCCGGCGGCCGCGACCAGCACGATGCCGAGTGCGCGCGCATTGCGGCAGGCAACGCCAAGCAGGTCGTTCTTCGGCCCGACGAAGCTCATATTGATGATGGCGACGTTCTGTTCGGCCGCCCAGTCGAGCGCCGACAGGATGACGTCCGTGGTCGACTTGCCGCCCTCGAAGGCGCGGGCGTGGTAGATTTTCGCCCCGGGCGCCATGCCCTCCAGCGCGCCGACGCCGGCGATCAGCCCGTCGATCGAGGTGCCGTGATCGCGTTTTTCGATCGGCACGTCGGGCATGGCGTCGAACTGTCCGGCGATCACCCCGGCCAGCGCCGGATTGGTGTCGTCGATGCCGGTATCGATGACGGCGATCCGGACGTTTTCGCCGCTGGCTTGTTTGGCATCGAGCGCGATGCGGTCGAAGGCATAGTTGACGATGCCGGCGGCCTGCTGCAGCGAGTAGATGTGGTTGGGTTCGCGCCGTTGCGTCCTACCGTCGGCCGCCAGTTGCGCCAGCACGACACCGACCGGACGGCCATCTGGAATGCCGAAGCGCACCAGCGTGGTGCCAAGCAGCAGCGACTGGCGCTGCGAGCGCACCTGCAGGCCAAAGGAGGCGGCGATCTGCTGCACGGCGCCGGCATCGCCATCGACCGTTACCAGCACCTCGTCGGGAACGAAATCGCCAGCCACGGCACGCGGCGGCTGGACGGTGATGAGATCGCTGGGCGAGATGACAGGTCCGCTCGGTGGCGGGCCGGCTTGATCGTTGCCGGCCGAAATCGCCGGGTCCGGCCGTGGTGTCGGCA
>NZ_JBAZUD010000220.1:0-5446 GCF_041661565.1 Mesorhizobium sp. | reverse complement strand
GATAGATCGCGATGTCCTCGTCGCGCACCAGGTGCTGGTACTGCATGTCGGACTGCTGGGTCATGCGCTGGTCGACCGCGACGCCGATCTCGACCTTGTCGGCGGCGCCGCCGCCGGTCCGCGCCTTGAGCAGGCCACCGACCTTCGCATCCGCCAGCACGTCGGGGCGAGAGCCGCCAACCTCCTTGCCCAGGATCCATTGCGACGTATAGACCGTACCGCCGGCGAGCCGGGTCTGGCCCGTGCCGTTCTTCTGACCGTCTAGGAACGGCCCCACGAATATCTCGCCGGTGGCCATAGTCAGCCGGCCTTGCCCGCTCGGTACGCCGGCGACGAACTGTCCCTCATAGCGATTGCCGTCAGCGTCGACATGGATCCCGGTGCCGTCGAGCACGCCGGCGAGCCAATGCCCCTCGAAAGCCTCGCCCGAGCGCAGCTCCAGCCGGCCTTGCCCGTCGGGCCGGCCATTCCTGACCTCGCCGAAATAGCTGGAATAGACGGTCTTGGGATCGTAACTCGCGGATCCGCGCACGCGCCAGACCAGCCTGCCCCTGCCGTTGATGGTGCCGCCGTCACCGATCGTCCGGTCGGGTGATTGGCCTGCCGCCGGCTCCCAGATGAAGTCGAGGTTTTTTTCCGGGTGGAAATCCCAGGCACGGACCGTCCTGCGCAGCACCGAGCGCGTATCCGACTGGTAGAGAATCTGGACCCGTTGCGCCCAGGCGCCGCCGACGGGCGCGGCGAGCGGATCGGCGAAGCCCGGCGAAAGCACCAGCACGCCCAGCATTGCCGCTATCCCGAACACTGCCCTTGCCCGCGCCATCCCCCAAACCCCTCTGGATGCCCAACCCCTTGGCCTACCAAGCGTAGTCGGCGATCCGGCCTCGTGCAAGAGAAGCCGCACGGGAAGCATCGCCACGAAAAAGGGCGGCGGATCGATCCGCCGCCCTTGCCTGACACCGCGTAGCCGCGGCGCTTATTTATAGAGGCTGTTGATCCACTCGACGTTGGCAGCGTTCAGGCGCACCGCCGTGTTCGCGTCGGGGCTTTCCGCCACATTGACGCCGGTGATGATGCGCTGCTTGGAGTTGTTGTCATAGGCATAGACCGAGCTGCCGCTCGACCCCGGGAATGTGTCGCAATCATACTGGAAATATTCCGGGGCGATGTTTTCGGCGTGCACTTCGCAGCTCGCCTTCCACATCGTGCCCATCGGCTTGTCGCCGGGATAGCCGACGAGGTTGGCGGTGAAGTCGCCGAGGTCGTCATAGTTGGCATAGCCCAGCCAGCCCAGATTGGTGCCGACATCCTGCTTCAGGGTGACGATGCCGAGATCCCACGGGATGACCGAACCATAATAGCCCTGGTAGTTGTCGATGAACCCCTGCAGCACATAGGCGCTTTCATATTCGAACGCGCCGAACGGCGCGTCATCGGCAGTGCTGCCGTTGAGGCCAGGCACGAACAGATAGTCGGAGAGCCAGTCCTTGTCCTCGTTGCTGTAGAGGCAGTGCGCCGCGGTCAGCACCGTGCGCGGGCCGATCAGCGTCGCCGAGCAGCTGCCAAAGCCGGTCTTCGACTTGGCCTCGAGGTAGCCGATCGCCGAGAACGGATAGGTCTTGGTGTTCTTGACCTGCACCCGGTCGTCGGCGCCGAAAACCTGGCGGCCGGCTTCGCCTTCGCCAAGGTCGGGATCCTCGGTCTTGCGAGGAGCTCCCTCTGTTCCATTGGCCGGCGCGTTCAGTTCCTTGATGATGAGCTCCCGCAGTGCCTCGGTCGGCTCGATCTTGATCTCCTTGCCATCGGCGGAACGCCCGACGATGCCATAGGATTTGACCGCCGTTGCCTCGTCGGCGAGCGGCGCGGCGCGGCTGTCCTCGTCGGTCAGTTTCGGCGGCGCGATAGGCTTTGCCCGCCCGGGCTTGTAGTCGCCTGCAGTCGCGTCCCGTGTGCTTTCGCCATTTCCGGCACTGGCGGAGCCAGGATCGGCGGCGAAAGCCGGAACCGCCCACATCGCTGTGGAAAGCAATGCGGACGCAAAGACTGCGTTTGTCAGTTTTGTCATGGTGAGACTCTCCCAAAAGTCAGCAAGGACTGGATCAAAATACAGAAATATTGTCGAGATCGTGGTGAGACCGAAAAATGAGTTTCCTCACCGGTCACCAGTCCGATCGTTGTTCTGCAAGGTCATTTCACGGCCCCCGCCAAAAAACCCCCGCCACGATATATTGCCTAAAATAATCCTAGATTGGCAATGACAAATCGCTTCCACGTAGCCCGTGGGGGGCTATAGGATTTTGCGCGGGTTCTGCTCGCGGGCACGGGTGGCAAAAAGTGGGATCCGGTTTGTGACCGATCGCGCGTCGAAGGACTTCGGCGCGCGTCCGGATATCGAAACCGGCATCGCCTCGCTGCGCAATGTCCGACGCCGGCCTGCTCGGAAACACTGTCTCAGGAGGTCTCAAGGTGCACATTACCAATCGGTTCAGGCCGATCGTCGCCGCGTCGATGCTCGCCATTGTCTCGGCCCTCGCCATCGCCGGCAGCAGCCGGGCCGACGACATCGTCAGGCCCGAAGCCGCGGTCTCGCCGATGAAACGCGTGAACGATGCAAGAGCAAAGGCCGCGGCGGAGAACCCCGATGGCTCCGATCGCGTCTATGGCGGCTATCAGGCCGAAAAAGGCGCTTACCCGTTCCAGGTCGCGCTGCTCACCACCGACCGGCTGGACGAGAGCCCGGCGTCGCAGGCAAACGCGCAGTTCTGCGGCGGCAGCCTGATCGCGCCGCAATGGGTGCTGACGGCCGCGCATTGCCTCAACGACAAGGGTGAGCCCGTTTCACCGGATTCGATCACCGTGTTGACCGGGGCCACCGACCTCAGCGAAGGCAAGCGCCACAAGGTGGTGCAGGTCATCGTCAATGAGGGCTACAGCGAGCAGACGCTGGACAATGACCTGGGCCTGCTCCGGCTTGCCGGCCCCGCCGATGCGCCGACCATCAAGCTCGCCCATGAGGCGACGCCCGACAAGGGCAAGACGACCGTCACCGGCTGGGGCAAGATGCAGGACGGCACCTTTCCCACCACGCTGATGGTCGCCGATCTCGATCTGGAGCCCAACAGCGCCTGCAACAGCGGCATCAAGGCTATCTATGCACATGATCTGAAGGCGGCACTGGGCGATCTGTCCCATCGCATGCGCTATTCGGAAAAGGGCATCGAAGCTGCCGCCAATGCGATCGCCGCCGATATGACCGATCCGCTGACCAGCAACATGATCTGCGCCGGCACCACCAGCGGCGTGCGCGATGCCTGCAACGGCGACAGCGGCGGCCCGCTGTTCATGACAGGAAAGGACGGCCCGGTGCAGGTCGGCGTCGTCAGTTGGGGCGAAGGCCCGGCCGACGGAAGTGCTGCCTGCGGCCACAAGGATGCCTATGGCATCTACACGCGGCTGGCCAACTACACCGGCTGGATCGAAGGAAAGATGAAGTCGTCCGCTCCGGCGCCGGAAAAGCCGAAGCCCGGCCTCGGCACCGCCCAGAAGCCGAAAACGCCCTGAGCCGCGACCATTTCGCATGCGCATGAAAACGGCGGGAGGTTTTCCCGCCGTTTTGTTTGCCGGCTCCTGACGAAGCCTACTTTCTCGCCGGACCCGTGCGTTCGGCCGAAGCCGCCCAGAGATTGATGTCGGACTCGCGCGCATAGGTATCGATCTCGGCGAGTTCGGCGTCGGTGAACTCGAGCGTCTTGAGCGCGCCAACACAATCCTCGACCTGTTCGGGCCGGCTGGCGCCGATCAGCGCCGAGGTCACCTTGCCCCTGCGCAGCACCCAGGCCAGCGCCATCTGCGCCAGCGTCTGCCCGCGCCTGCCGGCAATGTCGTTGAGCGCCTTGATGTTGGCGATGGTCTTGTCGTTGATGAAGGATTGCCGCAGCGACTTGCCTTGCATGGCGCGGCTGCCTTCCGGGATCCCGCCGAGATACTTGTCGGTCAGCATGCCTTGCGCCAGCGGCGAGAACACGATCGAGCCGACGCCCAGTCCGTCCAGCGTATCGAGCAGGCCGTCATCCTCGACCCAGCGGTTCAGCATCGAGTAACTCGGCTGGTGGATTATGCAAGGCGTTCCCATCTGCTTCAGGATGTCGGCGGCTTCGCGCGTGCGCTGCGAATTGTAGGACGAGATGCCGGCATAGAGCGCCTTGCCCGAGCGCACGGCGTGGTCGAGGGCGCCCATCGTTTCTTCCAGCGGCGTGTCGGGGTCGAAACGGTGCGAATAGAAGATGTCGACATAGTCGATACCCATCCGCTTGAGGCTCTGGTCCAGGCTGGCCAGCATATATTTGCGGCCGCCCCATTCGCCATAGGGGCCGGCCCACATTCCATAGCCGGCTTTGGTCGAGACGATCAGTTCATCGCGATAGCCGGCAAGATCGGTGCGCAGGATCTCGCCGAAAGCCGCCTCCGACGAGCCGGGCGGCGGGCCGTAATTGTTGGCGAGATCGAAATGCGTGATGCCGAGATCGAAGGCCTTGCGGACGATGGCCTGCTTGGTCTTGTGCGGCGTGTCGTCGCCGAAATTGTGCCATAGCCCAAGCGAGATCGCCGGCAGCTTCAGCCCCGAACGGCCACAGCGATTGTAGATCATTGTCTCGTAGCGGTTTTCGGCGGGACTGTAGGGCATCGGAAATCCTTGAATGGAGCGAGCCGGTTGGCGCAGACCGACGAAGCGCGGCGAGTCGGTCCTGTTTCTCTCCCTTTACCCTCTCCTGGCAGGAACCGGGAGAGGGCTGAGACACATCGGCTAATTCTTCCTTGCCAACAACTCCTTGGCTTGCCTGACGCCGAGGGCCGCCGGCCTCTCGCAGGTCGTTCGCATGGCGACGAACTTGCCGGTCTCGCCGGAGCGCAGGATGCCGGTCATGACATCGACGGCATGCAAGGCCAGTTCCATCGAGCAACGGTGCGGGCGGTCCTCCATGATCGCCAGCGCCATGTCGGCGAGTCCTGCTGTGCGATAGTTGGCCATCATGCCGTTTCCATGCATCTCGTTGGGCACGCTGAACGGATGCTTCCATTTCGGCAGCTTCTTGACCGGCTTGCCCTCCTCGGTGAAGCGCACCTCGCCGCCGAAGAAATTCGGATCCGGCACGAACACCGTTCCGGCCTCGCCATAGAGTTCCATCGGCGCGTGACCATGCGGCAAGACGTCCCAGCTGGCGTTGAGCGAGATCACAGCGCCGTTCTCGAATTCCATCATGCCGTGGATCGTCGTGGGGGTGTTGACCGTAACCTTTTCACCTGCGCGCGGCTTCGATGAAATGGTGCGTTCCTTCGCCGGCGTCGTCGCGAAGGCCGCAACCTGCTTCACCGGTCCGATCAGCTGGATCAGATTGGTGATGTAATACGGCCCGATATCCAGCACCGGCCCGGCGCCGGGCTGGAA
>NZ_JBAZUD010000219.1:0-5447 GCF_041661565.1 Mesorhizobium sp. | reverse complement strand
CGGCAGCAGGGTCTATTTCGTCCTGCCCAGGGCGCCGAACGGCGCCATGGCGGAGCGGACGGTCGTTCCTGCGGCGCAGTGCGTGGCGCTGCCCGAGGACCTCGACGACGTGACCGCCGCGGCAATCGCCAATCCGGGCATGTCGTCATGGGCGGCCTACACCGAGCGGGCGATGCTGAAGCCCGGCGAGACCGTGCTGGTCAACGGCGCCACCGGCACGTCCGGCCGCCTCGCCGTCCAGATCGCCAGGCATCTCGGCGCCGGGAAAATCATCGCCACCGGCCGCAACGCCGCCGCGCTCGACGCCGTCGCCGCCCTGGGGGCCGATGGGACGATCCCGCTGGTCGAGGACGGGACGGCCCTGGAAGACAGCTTCAAACCCTGGTTCGCCAAGGGGGTGGACGTCGTCATCGACTATCTCTGGGGCAGCAGCGCCGAGCACCTGCTGACCGCCGCCGCCAAGGCCGGAGCCGACGCCGTGCCGATCCGCTTCGTCCAGGTCGGTTCCGTCAGCGGCCAGGAGATCAGCCTGCCGAGCGCCGTGCTCCGGTCGTCGGCGATCACGCTGATGGGCAGCGGCATCGGCAGCGTCCCGCTCGACCGCATGCTCGCCTGCATCGGCGATCTGCTGCGCGCCACCCCGCCGGCCGGCTTCCAAATCGCCACCACGCCGGTTCCGCTGGCCGACATCCAACAGGCGTGGCCCAAGGATGACAGTCGTCGCCGAACCGTGTTCACGATGGGCTGATGGCCATCCCCCGGCCTCGGACTGTCGCTTCACGCATCCGGCTGGAACCATCTGACGGCGAGCGCCACCCGCAACCTGTCGGGAGCTGGCGGCAGCTTCCCGGCGTCGCGGTTGCACGCGCGGCCATTCGGCCTATATGAGAGGACCTCATTCAGGCAGCCGTCAGCCATGCCCTCCATTCTGTCCATTTCCGGGGTCTCCAAGACCTACGCCACCGGTTTCACCGCGCTCAAGGAAGTCAACCTCGACATCCAGCGTGGCGAGATCTTCGCATTGCTTGGCCCCAACGGCGCCGGCAAGACGACGCTGATCTCCATCGTCTGCGGCATCGTCAACCGCTCGTCGGGCACCGTTACCGTCGACGGCCACGACATCAACAAGGACTACCGCGCCGCGCGCGGCCTGATCGGCCTGGTGCCGCAGGAATTGACCATCGACGCTTTCGAGAGCGTCTGGGCGACGGTGAACTACAGCCGCGGCCTGTTCGGCAAGCCGGCCAATCATGCCTTTGTCGAGAAGGTGCTGCGCGATCTGTCGCTGTGGGACAAGAAGGACGCCAAGGCGATCACCCTGTCGGGCGGCATGAAACGGCGGCTGATGATCGCCAAGGCGCTGTCGCACGAGCCGCGCATCCTGTTCCTCGACGAGCCGACCGCCGGCGTCGATGTCGAGCTGCGCCAGGACATGTGGGAAATGGTGCGCAAGCTGCGCGAGGACGGCGTCACCATCATCCTCACCACCCACTATATCGAGGAGGCCGAGGCGATGGCCGACCGTGTCGGCGTCATCAACCGCGGCGAGATCATCCTGGTCGAGAACAAGGCGGAACTGATGCGCAAGCTCGGCCGCAAGCGCCTGGTGCTGGAATTGCGCAATCCGCTGACGGCCATTCCGGAAGCCTTCTCGCGCTACGCGCTGGAGCTGTCGCCGGATGGCGGGCAGCTGACCTACACCTATGACAACCAGGCCGAGCGGCCGGGCGTCGCCTCGCTGATCCGCGACCTCGAGGCCGGCGGTATCCAGTTCCGCGACATCGACACGCAAAACAGCTCGCTCGAGGAGATCTTCGTCAACCTGGTGAGGAAAGACGCATGAACCCGATGGCGGCCATGAATTTTCGCGCCGTATGGGCCATCTACCGGATGGAAATGGCCCGTGCCTTCCGCACCGTGCTGCAGAGCATCGTCTCGCCGGTCATCTCGACGTCGCTCTACTTCGTCGTCTTCGGCTCGGCCATTGGCTCGCGCATCACCGAGATCGATGGCATCAGCTACGGCGCCTTCATCGTGCCGGGACTGATCATGCTGTCGCTGCTGACGCAGTCGATCTCCAACGCCTCCTTTGCCATCTACTTTCCGAAATTCGTCGGCTCGATCTACGAATTGCTGTCGGCGCCGGTGTCCTACCTGGAAATCGTCATCGCCTATGTCGGCGGCGCGGCGACCAAGTCGATCATCCTCGGGCTGATCATCCTGGCGACAGCCTCGCTGTTCGTGCCGCTGACGATCCAGCACCCGTTCTGGATGGTCGCCTTTCTGGTGCTGACGGCGGTCACCTTCAGCCTGTTCGGCTTCATCATCGGCATCTGGGCGAAGAGCTTCGAGCAGTTGCAGCTGGTGCCGCTCCTGATCATCACGCCGCTGACCTTCCTCGGCGGCAGCTTCTACTCGATCAACATGCTGCCCGAGGTCTGGCGCACGGTGACGCTGTTCAACCCGGTCGTCTACCTGATCAGCGGATTCCGCTGGAGCTTCTACGGCAAGTCCGACGTCTCGGTCGGCGTCAGCCTCGGCATGACCGTCGTCTTCCTGCTGATCTGCATCGCCATCGTCGCCTGGATCTTCAGGACTGGCTACCGGCTCAGGAACTAAGCGACCGCCCGATTGACCTCCAATTCAGGATTTGCGTCCTGACCAAAATACCGCGGCCATGCCAACAAGTATGGCGACGCCGACCGGCGTCATGATCCACCAGTCCATTTGCATCGCTGGCCGCGACATATCATGAGCGCAGTCTACCAGATATTCCATTGACCCAGCATACCAAGGTCGACCTGAATGCAGGGTCGCTCCGGAAACCGAACCGTCAGATCGCCTTGATCAGCCGCAGCAACCCTAGCATCTCGACATAGGTGCCCTTGCGGAAGGCGATATAGACCGGCTCCTCTATACCGTGGAAGCGGCGCTTGAAGGCCGCCTGGCCCTGGAGGTTGAACCGGCGGCGGTTGACCCATGGCGAGTCGTAGGCGCGCTGGAAGGCGTTGCGCCAGAAATCGCTTTCGGCAAATCCGCTTGGCCCGATATCGAGCATCGGCGACAGGCCGAGGGTAACCACGGAGACGCCTTCTTCGCGAAACCGGTCGACGGCGAACTTGGTCAAGCCGATCTCGGCATGCGGCGAGGCGTCGAGATGCTTGCGCTTGAAGGCGGTGGTGTAGCCGATCACCTTGCCATCGCGGAAGATCGGATCGAAGTCGAGCAGGGCGATCAGGTCGCCGTCCGGGCCGTGCAGGACGAAACGGCGCATGTCGGTGCCGAGCTGATCGTTGAAGGGCCGGTTGAGGAAGCCCATCTCCCAGCGCTTGACGATGCGGTCGCCGCGCCAGTTGTCCGACAGTCGCCTGATCTCATCGAGGAAGACCGTGCGCTTGTCCTCGTCGAAGGAGAAGCCCTTCTTCAACAGCCAGCGTTCGGAATAGCGCACCGTCTCGTTGCGCTTTCCGGAGAAATCATGCTCGGGCAGGTTGAGGCGGGTGTCGACCCCGAGGCGATTGATCCTGTAACCCAGTCCGGCCAGTACACGCGCGGTCTCTTCGCCGATCTGGACGAACCACGGGCTGCCGGCCGTCTCGACGAAGCGCCTGATGTAGTCGGGCCGCCGCGCCGGAGCCACCACCGGATCGCCAAGCGCGAAATGGTGCTTCATCTTGGTGCCGAAGGCGATGTAGCCATCGGCGTCGCCGAAATAGGACAGCTTGCTCTGGACCGCGCCGGAATAGGCGAGCGAGAAGTCGCCATGACGACGAACTAGCGCCAATCGTTCGACATGCGTCAGCTCCTGGCGCTCGACCTTGGGCGCGGCACCCTCGAGGATTTTGTCGAAATAGATCCGCAAGGAGGGCATGGTCGAAATTCCGGGGCCGCCTACGGCGCCACGCGCCTTGAATGCGCGAAGTGCCCTAACACTTTTGTTCTGCGCATGAGCGTGAAATCAAACGGGATTCCAGCATGCGCGCGAGGGACAACAGAGACCCCCAGCCCCGGGCCTCGAATCGATCACATTGCCGCGACCTGATTATCGCCCATATCGCGCATATGCCATATAAAGCGCAACCGCGTCGGGCGCGACGCCCCAAAATGGGATCGCGTCACGGTGCCTGCAAGGAGGCGCCGTAGTGGAATGAGTTACGTGAAGGGCATGGCGGATATGACAATCGAGGCAAGGCTGGGCCAACCGCCGTCGGAAAACCCGATGCCTGTCGAGCCGGCCATCGTCATCGGCGCCGGCGCGGCGGGGCTCGCCGCCGCGCACGCCCTGATCAAGGCAGGCGTGCCGACCGTCATCCTGGAAAAGGAAGCCCGGCTGGGCGAACCCTGGCATCGACGGCACCGCCAATTGCATCTCAACACCCATCGCGACCTGTCGGCGCTGCCCGGCGCCGCCTATCCCCCCGGCACTCCCGCCTTTCCCGACAGGACGGCGGTCATCCGCCACATGAACGCGTTCAGCGACACCAACCGGCTGCCGGTGCGGTTCGGCGTCGCCGTCGAGGATATCGCGTTCAAGGGCGATCACTGGGCCGTGCAGACCAGCGCCGGCCAGCGCCTGGCCCGCAATGTCATCATCGCCACCGGGCGTGACAGGCAGCCCTTCATTCCCGAATGGAAAGGGATGACGGACTTTGCCGGCCGGATCATCCATTCGGCGGATTTCGGCGACGCGCGCGACTATGAGGGCAAGAAGGTGCTGGTCGTGGGCGCCGGCAACTCGGGCTTCGACGCACTCAACCATATGGCGGGCGTGAAGACGGCGGCCATCTGGCTCTCGGCCCGCGGCGGTCCGGCGGTCCTGCCCAAGCGCATCGGCCAGATCGCCGTGCACCGGCTTTCGCCGTTGATGGCGCGCTTGCCCCTATGGCTCGCGGATGCCGCGATCGCCGCAACGCAGCGCCTGGTCTTTGGCGACCTGACCAAATTCGGCCTGCCGCCCGCGCCGGCGGGGGGCGCCAGCCGCCTGACCACGGACTACACCGCCATCGCCGCCGACGACGGCGCCATACGCGCCATCAAGGCCGGCAAGATCACCGTGGTGCCCGCCATCAGCGAATTCACCCCCGACGGCGTGGTGCTGGCCAACGGCAATGTCATCCATCCCGATATCGTCATTGCCGCGACGGGCTACCGCACCGGTCTCGAGGCGATGGTCGGCAAGCTTGGTGTGCTCGACGGCAGAGGTGTTCCGCTCTTCAACGGCGGCGAAGGCGATCCGGCATTGCCCGGCTTGTGGTTCACCGGCATGCGTCCCAGCATTCGCGGCTGCTTCGCCAATGCCGCCATCCTGGCCAAGGCGATCGCCAAACGGATCGCCGGCACGCTTGGCGCTACCGCTGCGTCACGCTGATTTCGGCTCGAGCCTGCGAAACCCGACCGCCTCCATCAGCATGTCTTCCTCGACCATGCCGGCATTGTGCAGCGCAAGC
>NZ_JBAZUD010000218.1:0-5461 GCF_041661565.1 Mesorhizobium sp. | reverse complement strand
GGCTTCCGGAAATCCTGGATTACGTCGATCGCAACATGAACCCCACCTGGAAGGATGGCGGCCTCTACTATCCGCGCAACGAGCAGACTTGGGTGGACGGCAAGTTTGTCGGTGTGACGCCCTTGTCCGGCAATGCGAACTTCGCTTACGCCCGGCTCAATCGGAAGGACGGCCTCAACAAGCTCTATTTTGCCGACTGGGCCAAAACGCGTTTGGCGCAGCCCAACCTCGCCGAGGTCTCGCGGCACATTGACATCGCCCGGGCGGTGTTCCTGCCCGACCGCAATGTCCTGGTGGTCACCGCACGGCCCGCGCATGGCGACGCTGGCGGTCCCGCCCGCTTCGAATTCGCGAACGTTCATTCCTGTGGCCAGAGCTGGCGGCTGGAAATCGACGGTGTCGAGGTGGCCAGCGGCGGCAAAGAGGTCAACAAGACTGACGCCCCGATGGCCCGGTTCGAGGGCGATCTGCTGGTCGTCGAATGCTCCATCGAGCGCCAGACCGACATCGTCCTGCGCTGGTCATAGATCGGGGAAGCCAGAATGAACAACGTCGTTCGTCCCATGGTGAAGATCGGAGGGTCGTTCGCCCTGGTCGATCACCACGGCCGGCAGGTGACGGAGCAGACCTTTCGCGGTTCTCATCAGCTGATTTTTTTTGGATTCACGCACTGCAAGGTGGTGTGCCCCGAAAATCTCACGAAACTGTCTCGGGTGCTGGATCTTCTGGGCCCGCTGGCCGACCGGCTCCAGCCGCTCTATGTCAGCGTCGATCCCGACAGGGATAAGCCGGAGGTCATGAAGGCGTTCCTCGAAAGCCGTTTCCCAAGGTTCCTGGGGCTCACCGGCGACCGTGACCAGGTCACCGGGATGAAGTCGGCCTACAAGGTTTATGCTGAGCAGGAGGCGGCCGATGCGGAAGGCAATTACGACGTGCCTCATACGGCGATGACGTTCCTGATGGATGAAGATGGCAATTACGTCACCCATTTCGCGGATGTTTCCGGTGCTGAAGACATAGCGGCGCGACTGACGCGGATCCTCGGTTCGTCGGCAAAAGGCTGACAAGATGCCTGCCGGGCCAGCCCTGGGTCGACCGCACCCCCTGGGTGGACCTCGCTTCTGCGCCGTGGCGATGCTGGTCGGATTTCTGGTCGACCTGACCCACGCTCCCCTGTCGCCGGATATATGCGGCGGGGCCGCTGGCATCTACGATACGATGGTGCTCCATCTGGATCTCTTGCCGTCCATGCATCTTGCCATGCTGATCGGCGTGGTCGACATGGGCGGACGCGACTGGCGAACGCGGCTTGGACTGGGGCTCCGCGGTGGCGGCCGGTTCGTGTTCATGGCCGCGGGCATGGTTCTGGGCGGCGCCCTGCTCATGCCAGCTCAGGTCGCAGGCGTCTACGGTTGGTGGTGGATGTGTGGAACCATGCTCGCCGGAATGGCGGGCGGACACTGGGTGTGGGCTGCCTGCTACGCAGTCGCGCGCGAGTTCACCATGCGATCCGCCGCCTCGACATTGCGGCGCCTGGCGAAAGCGCCGACGCCAGCCGAAGCCTCCGCCTGACGCCACTCGAACTTCCGGGGCTGGCCGCCCTTGGGTTGATCAGGTGCGGGTTGAACCCAGGATCATATCCGCCGCCTTCTGGCCGATCATCATCGAGGGCGCGTTGGTGTTGCCGCCGATGAGCGTCGGCATGACGGACGCGTCGGCGATCCTGATCCCCTCGAGGCCACGCACCTTGAGGGTCGCCGGCTCCACTACGGCCATGCCATCGACGCCCATCTTGCAGGTGCCCACAGGGTGATAGACGGTGAGCGCTTCGGCGCGAAGATAAGCGAGGATCTCGTCATCGCGAACGATGTCTTTTCCGGGGAGGATTTCTTCGCCGCGAATGCCGTCGAACGGGCGCGCGGAGAAAATGCCGCGCGCTATCCTTATGCCTTCGACAAGCACCTTGGCATCATCCTCGTTCGAGAAGAAGCGATGGTCGATCAGAACCTCTGGCCTGGCCGCGTCGCGCGATAGGCGGATCTCTCCAACGCTTTTCGGCCGAAGCACGCACGTGTGGATGGCATAGCCATGGCCATATTCGATCAGTCTGCCGCGGTGGCTGCGGTAGCCCGGCACGAAATGAAACTGGATGTCGGGGAGGTGACCGGCATAGCTGGTTTTCGCGAAGCCGCCGGCTTCCACGTAGTTGGTGGTTAGCATGCCCTTGCGGCTGGCGAAATATCTCAGGGGAGCTGCTGCGATGCGAGGGGCATTGCGCAAGGAAAGGCCCAGCGTCTTGGTGCTCGATGACCGCACGGTAATCATGCCGTCGACATGATCCTGCAGGTTCTTGCCGACGCCGGGAAGATCATGGACGGGGTCGATTCCAATCTGCTTCAACTCATCGGCCGGGCCGATGCCGGACGTCATCAGGATCCTCGGGGAGTTGATGGCGCCCGCCGACACTATGACCTCGCGCTTGGCGAGCAGCTGCTTCTTCTCGCCACGATGGTCGACGTGCATTCCGGTCACGCGACGTTGGGCCAAGACGAGGTTGATCACTTCGCATTCGCTCATCAAGGTGAGGTTCTTGCGTCCGAGCACTGGCCGCACGAAGGCGGTGAAGCTGCTGAAGCGTTGACCTCGGTCCTGCGTAACATTGTAGATGCCGACACCGAACTGGCTTTCCGCATTGAAATCGGCATTCGCCGGCAATCCCACCTGGGCTCCGGCTTCGACGAAAAGGCGTGAAACGGGGTTCGGGTCGCGTGGATTGTCGACGAGCAGCTCGCCGGTCGTCCCATGGTAGCGGGCGTCCTGACCGAGCAGGTTGCGCTCAAGTTGCTTGAACACCGGCAGGACGTCCCTGTAGGCCCAGCCCGTGCAGCCGAGATGCTCCCAGCCGTCATAGTCCTCCGCGGCGCCGCGGATATAGACCATTGAGTTGATTGAACTCGATCCTCCGAGCGCCTTGCCGCGATTGACCGGGATGCGGCGGTTGTTGAGGCCGGCCTGCGGCACCCCGACGAAGCGATAATCATATCTCGGATTGCCGTAGAGCGAGAGAATGCCCGCCGGCATCTTGACCCGCATGCTGGTGTCGCTGCCACCCGCCTCGACGAGACAGACGCTCACCGACGGGTCCGCGCTCAGCCGGTTGGCCACGACGCAGCCCGCGGAGCCGGCGCCGACAACGATGTAGTCGAAGCTTTCCGCCCTCATACGCAATCCCTCTGGAATGCCGCCGCAAACCAGCGGACTGGCGCGCGACGCGATGCCGCGTCCCCCTGCTTGCCCTGCGGTCGGATCGACGCCGCCGACAGTATGGTTGTCGGGCAGGACAGGAAATTCGGAAATGATGACGCATGGGTTCGGAGATTCGTTATGTGCGCCAGCCATTTGATGCGGTTAGGTCTCCCCGAAGGACGGCGCATGTGCCGGGCGGCGGACGGCACTACGGCTGCATCGGAAGCACGCGGCCATGATCCGCTTCGGTGACGCAGCAGAGGAATTTGAATGGCGGTTGAGGAGATCGACACGCTGGTGGTCGGTGCGGGCCAGGCCGGGATCGCGATGAGCGAGCATCTTGGTCTGTGCGGCGTGCCCCATATCGTCATCGAGCGCGGCCGCATCGCCGAGCGGTGGCGCTCCGAGCGATGGGATTCACTGGTTGCGAACGGCCCGGCCTGGCACGACCGATTCCCCGGAATGGAAATCCCTGGCGCCGATCCGGACTCGTTCGTGGGAAAGGAAGCAATGGCGGACTACTTTGCCGCCTATGCGACGATGATCCAGGCACCGGTGCGCTGCGGGGTCGAAGTGCTGGACGTGCGAAGAAGGATCGGTCGGCCGGGCTTCCTGGTCGAGACGTCGAGAGGCCTGATCGAGGCCAACAATATCGTTGCCGCGACGGGCGCTTTCCAGCATCCCGCAAGACCCGACATCGTTCCAGACGGCTTCGGACTGCTGCAGATCCATTCCCGCGACTATCGCAATCCAGGGCAATTGCCAGACGGTTCCGTGATGGTGGTCGGCGCCGGCTCATCGGGGGTTCAGATCGCCGACGAGCTGAGGCGCGCCGGACGGCGCGTCTACCTCTCCGTCGGGCCGCACGACCGTCCACCACGCAGCTACCGCGGTCGTGACTTCTGCTGGTGGCTTGGGGTTCTGGGAAAGTGGGACCTCGACACGCCGGGGCCCGGCACCGAGCATGTGACGATCGCGGTCAGCGGGGCCAGGGGCGGCGAGACGATCGATTTCCGGCGCCTGGCCGCGCAGGGGATGGTCCTCGTTGGACGAACGAATGATTACAGCGACGGCATCATGACCTTCGCGCCGGACCTGCGCGAAAATATAGAACGGGGTGATGCAAGCCTGTTCGCTATTCTCGATGAGGCCGACGCCTATGTCGACCGCAACGGGCTCGACCTTCCGCCGGAGCCCGCGGCGCGCATCGTTGATCCTGAAGCCGAGTGCATCGCCAACCCGATCCTGGAACTCGACCTGGCGGAGGCCGGAGTCCAAGCCATCATCTGGGCAACCGGCTACACCGTCGACTACAGCTGGCTCAAGGTCGACACATTCGACGAAAATGGCCGTCCGAGACATCAGCGAGGGGTGTCGGCGGAACCCGGCATTTACTTTCTCGGATTGCCCTGGCAGTCGCGCCGGGGATCGAGCTTCATCTGGGGGGTATGGCATGACGCGAAATTTGTCGCGGACCGGATTTCGACGCAGCGCCGGTACCGGGACTATGGAGCCGCCAATCATCGCGCAACCGCGGCGGCTGCAACCTTCGTTCGGTCGTAGCCTGGTGCCCGAAGCCTGATGTGGCCAGCAGGGACGAAGACGATTTCGAATGACCAAGCGGCAGCGAAAGCCAGTCGAGGCGTGGGTCAGCGAGCCGATAGATGGAGACCGAGCATGACGCACACACGCATTCGCAAGTTCAACACAAGCAAGACCTATCCCGAACAGCAGCTGGACAACGACCTAAGTCAGGCTGTCGTGACGCGTGGCGGCAAGACCGTCTACCTGCGAGGCCAATGCCCGCAGGATCTCGATACGGCGAAGGACATAGGCAGTCACGACCCTGCCGAGCAGACCCACAAGGTCATGCAGAACATCCGGCAACTGCTGCAGGAATGCGGCGGCGGCATGGAGCACCTGGTCAAAATTGTGGTCTACATCACCGATGTCCGCCACAGGGAAGCGGTCTATCGGGTCATGGGCGAATATATCAAGGGCGTTCATCCGGTTTCGACCGGGCTGGTGGTCAGCGCACTGGCGCGCCCCAACTGGCTGGTGGAGATTGACGGTACCGCCGTCATTCCCGATTGATTGCCGGATACCAGGACATGACATTCTCCATTGTGGCGCGTTGTGCGAAAACCGGCATGTTCGGCGTCGCCGTCTCTTCCTCGTCGCCGGCGGTGGCAGCGCGATGCGCCTATGCCCAGGC
>NZ_JBAZUD010000217.1:0-5557 GCF_041661565.1 Mesorhizobium sp. | reverse complement strand
GATCGAACAGCGCGTTTGGATAGATCTCGTCGCCCGGCATGGCGCGGCTTTCGAAGATCATTTTCAGGCCGAAGTCTCGTGCCTGCCGCGCACGCTGGCTTCCAGGCGTGCGGAAGTCGATCACGACCGGGGTGGCGCTGAGTTTCCAGCAGGCAAGCATGGAGAGCACCACATCGATGTTGTCGATCATGGCCAGACCGACGCGATCGCCGCGTCCTATACCCGATGCGCTGAAATTGGCGGCAAGATGTCCGATCTCGGTCAGGGCCTGTCGATAGGTGATCCGCGACCGGTCGCTGACCATGGCTAGGCGATCGCCATGGGCGGCGAAAGCCTCCAGGATCTGCTTTCCAAAACTCATTGCCGATACGGCACTTCGCTGGCTGCCGCGCCTCGCGCGGAAAGGAAAGCGATGATCTCCCCGTCGATCAACTCCATGTTGGCCACACGGAACTTGTCGTGCGTGCCCGGGATGACCACCGTCTTCACGGTAGCCTTGTCGGATGCCCAGCCCTTGTATTGTTCGACCGTCGTGGCGCCCCATTCGGAGCTGGCGAGAATGAGGATGTCGCAGGGATAGGACGAGGGCACGAATCCAGCGGTCGCCTGCAACAGCGCGCTCTTGAACGCCTTCTTGCGCAGGTGCCGGCCCAGTTGCGTCTGTCCCAATCCCACGCCACCCAGGATGTCGCGCAGAAGGCGCCAGTAGATGACCTTGCGGGCAATCTGGCGGCGCCTGGTCTCGGTCATGCGGTTGTCGCGCATCGGCTTTAACCAGGGCGAGCCGGGCGACGGCGGATCGATCAGAATGATCGCCGGCCGCCGGCCGGTCGCCTCGTAGCTCAGCCGGCCGACTTCGATCGCCAGCAGCCCGCCCACGCAGATGCCGCCAAGCACTTCGGGATGCTGGCCGGTGACCGAGGTCAGGGCTTCAAAGTAGGTTGAGCCGATTTCGGCGATGCCGGAATAGGGCTTCTCGCCGGGTTCCGTGCCCATGCCGCGCACAGCCATGATGGCATATCTCTCCTTCAGCAGACGGCTGAAGCGATTGGCGAACAGCGCCGAACCGGTGATGCCATGGATCATCGCGATCGGCTCATGGCCTGTGCTGCCCGACACCGGGACGATCAGTTGCCGGGCCGGATGGGCCGGGACCAGCGATGCGATCAGGCGGCCGAACTCGCGCGGCGTCTGTGCCTCGAGCAGGACGGAGGTCTGCAACTTGACGCCGAACCGCTTCTGCACGGCCAGCACCAAGGTCTCGGCCATCAGCGAGTCGCCGCCGAGATCGAAGAAATTGTCGTCGAGGCCGACTGACGGAATCTGCAGTTCCGCGGCGAAGAGACCGGCAATCGCACGGGCCGGTCCATTGTCCGGCAGCGGAACAGGTCGCACCCTTTGTTGAACGTTCATCGGAAAGCCCCAAGCCGACGCACAAATGTGCTTTTTAAGCACTGACGGCGTAGTGGACAAGCCCTGGTTGTGGACGGATCAAGAGCGTCGCCAAGGCGCCCCCGATCGCGATGGGGCCTACGCACGCGCGGGCGCCGGTGAGCTTTGCGGCATGCGGCTTCGCGCCCTCTTTCTTGCGCCATCCACTCTGATAGGAAGCACCGTAAAAGTACCCAATTCTGGACATTAGTCTTGACAGAAATACAGATGTTCAATACGCCGTCAAGCAAATGCACAAGCCTGCAGCATGGGAGGAACAAGCGGTATGGCGTCCAATGTTTCATTGACGGGCCTTGCCCGTGATCTCGAGGAACGTGGCAAGTCCGGCAAGCCCATCCGCATCGGCCTGATCGGCTCCGGCGAGATGGGGACCGATATAGTCACCCGCGTCGCCCATATGTCCGGCATCGAGATCGGCGCCATCTCCGAACTCAATCTGCCCGCCGCCAGCAAGGCGGTCGATATCGCCTTCCAGGAAACCGGGCATGCCCGTGAAGTGTCGAACGCATCGGCGATGACGGCGGCGATGGAAGCCGGCAAGATCGCTGTCACCAACGATGCCAACCTCGTCATCAACAATGATCTCATCGACGTCATCATCGACGCCACCGGCGTTCCCGCCGTCGGCGCCGAGATCGGCTTGCGCGCCATGGAGCACGGCAAGCATCTGGTGATGATGAATGTCGAGGCGGACGTCACCATCGGCGCTTATCTGAAGAGCGAGGCCGACCGGCTGGGCGTCACCTATTCGCTGGGCGCCGGCGACGAACCGTCCTCCTGCATGGAACTGATCGAGTTCGTCTCGGCGATGGGCCATCCGATCGTGGCCGCCGGCAAGGGCAAGAACAATCCGCTCAACATCGATGCCATTCCCGACGACTACGCCGAGGAAGCCACGCGCCGGCACATGAATGTGCGCATGCTGGTCGAATTCGTCGATGGCTCCAAGACCATGGTCGAGATGGCGGCGATCGCCAATGCGACCGGGCTGGTTCCCGACAAGGCCGGAATGCATGGCCCGGCGGCGACGCTCGGCGAATTGTCCAAGGTGCTGGTGCCGCAGAAGGACGGCGGCGTGCTGTCGAGGGTCGGCGTCGTCGACTACACGATCGGCAAGGGCGTGGCGCCCGGCGTCTTCGTCGTCGCCGACATGTCGCATCCGCGCATTTCCGAGCGCATGGAAGATCTGAAGATGGGCAAGGGTCCCTACTTCACCTTCCATCGGCCCTACCACCTGACCTCGCTCGAAGTGCCGCTGACCTGCGCCCGCGTCGTGCTTTACGGCAAGGCGGACATGGTGCCGCTGGCCAAGCCCGTGGCCGAAGTCTGCGCCGTGGCCAAGAAGGATATGAAGCCCGGCGACAAGCTCGATGCGATCGGGGAATATTGCTACCGTGCCTGGATCATGACGGCCCCGGAAGCGCATGCCGCCACGGCCATCCCGTGCGGGTTGCTGCAGGGCGGATCGGTCACCGCGCCGATCAGGAAGGGCGAGCTCATCACCTACGCGAACGCGGCTCCGGCAGCCGGATCCAAGATCGCCGAACTGCGCGCGCGCCAGGACAAACTCGTCTACGGAACCGTGGGGGCGTAATCATGGCTGGAGCAAGCAAGGCCATCGCGGACAGTCGCGCCAATCTGCCCTTCGTCTACCGCCAGTACAGCGCCGAGCAGCTCAAGCAGGTGCTTTACAAGATGTATCTCATCCGCCGCTTCGAAGAAGGTGCGGAAGAGTGCTACACGCGCGGTCTCATTCACGGCACGATGCACCTGTCGATCGGCCAGGAAGCCAGCGCCATGGGCATCTGCATGCCATTGGCTGAGGACGACCAGATCACCTCGACGCATCGAGGCCACGGCCATTGCATCGCCAAGGGCGCCGAGGTCAAGCGCATGTTCGCCGAGTTCTTCGGCAAGACCACGGGCTACTGCAAGGGGCGCGGCGGCTCGATGCACATCGCCGATGTCGCCAAGGGCAATCTCGGCGCCAACGGCATCGTCGCCGGCGGCATCCCGATCGCGGTGGGCGCCGGCCTCTCGTCCAAGATGATGAAGACCGGCAAGGTCGTGGTGTCCTTCTTCGGCGACGGCGCCAACAATGAAGGCGCCTTCCACGAGGCGCTGAACATGGCGGCGATCTGGAAGCTGCCGGTGATCTTCGTCTGCGAGAACAATGGCTACGGCATGTCGACATCGACGGCCCGCTCGACCGCCGTCAAGAACATCGCCGAGCGCGCCGCCGCCTACTCCATGCCCGGCGTCATCGTCAACGGCAACATCTTCTCCGAGGTCGCCGAAGCATCGCACCAGGCCGTGGCGCGGGCGCGGGCAGGCGAAGGGCCGACGCTGATCGAGTCCAAGACCTATCGCCACCGGGGCCATTCCAAGAGCGACCGCAATCGGTACCGCACCAAGGAAGAGATCGAGGACTGGATGTCGAACCGCGATCCGATCACGCTGTTTGAAAGCGAGCTGCGGGAATTCGGCTTCATCGACGACAAGGGCATCGAAGGCATCCGCGATGCCGTGGCGCGGGAGATCGCCGACGGCATCGAATTCGCCAAGACGAGCCCGTCGCCCGATATCGAAAGCATCCAGGACTATGTTTACACGGAGCAGGCGTGATGGACGCGATGGTGCGTGAACTGAGCTACGCCCAGGCGATCCAGGAAGCCATGGCGACCGCCATGGAAATGGACGAGCGCGTTTTCCTGATGGGCGAGGATATCGGCGTCTATGGCGGTGCGTTCCAGGTGACCGGCGATCTGGTCGAGCGCTTCGGCACTGAGCGGGTCATCGACACGCCGATTTCGGAACTGGGCGGCGCGGGCGTCGCCGTCGGCGCGGCCGTTACCGGCATGCGGCCGATCTTCGAATTCCAGTTCTCCGATTTCGCGACGCTGGCCATGGAGCAGATCGTCAACCAGGCGGCGAAGATGCGGTTCATGCTCGGCGGCGAGGTTTCCGTTCCGGTGGTGATGCGTTTTCCTGCCGGCTCCGGCACGGGTGCTGCCGCGCAGCACAGCCAGAGCCTGGAAGCTTGGCTCGGCCATGTGCCCGGGCTCAAGGTCATCCAGCCGGCGACGCCATACGATGCCAAGGGCATGCTGCTGGCGGCGGTCGCCGATCCCGATCCGGTGATGATCTTCGAGCACAAGCTGCTCTACAAGATGAAGGGCCCGGTGCCCGAAGGTTATTATACGGTGCCGATCGGCAAGGCCGATATCCGCCGCGAGGGCCGTGATCTGACCATCGTCGCCACCTCGATCATGGTGCACAAGGCGCTGGAGGCGGCTGCGGCGCTGGAAGCCGAGGGCATCGACATCGAAGTCATCGATCTCAGGACCATCCGGCCGATGGACAAGCAGACCGTCATCGACAGCGTCAAGAAGACATCGCGGCTTCTCTGCGTCTACGAGGCGGTCAAGACGCTGGGCATCGGCGCCGAGGTCAGCGCCATGATCGCCGAAAGCGATGCGTTCGATTACCTCGACGCCCCGATCGTGCGGCTAGGCGGCGCCGAGACGCCGATCCCCTACAATCCGGAACTGGAAAAGGCCACGGTGCCGCAGGTTCCCGGCATCATCACCGCTGCGCGCGACCTCGTGAAGGGGGTCCGCTAGCCCATGCCGATCGAAGTCATTCTTCCCAAGGTCGACATGGACATGGCGACCGGACAGATCTCGCGCTGGTTCGCCGAGGAAGGCGCGCACGTCAAGAAGGGCGATGTGCTGTTCGAGATCGAGACCGACAAGGCGGCAATGGAAATCGACGCGCCGGCCAGTGGCATCCTGCGCGACGTCACCGGCAAGGAAGGCGTCGATATTGCGGTCGGCGCGCCGGTTGCCTGGATCTATGCCGACGATGAGGCTTATGGGGCTGATACTGCCGAGCCGAAGCAGGGCAAGGCGCCCATCTCCCCACCCGTGAGGGAGATGTCGGCGAAGCCGACAGAGGGGGGCGCTGCCCCGCCGACGTCCGAGCCTGTCGCGCTCCCCTCTGGCCTGCCGGCCATCTCCCCCAAAAGGGGGGAGATCAGCCAATCGTCCTCGGGCGCACGCGCCACACCCCTAGCACGACGTTTGGCCCGCGAAGCGGGTCTTGC
>NZ_JBAZUD010000216.1:0-5624 GCF_041661565.1 Mesorhizobium sp. | reverse complement strand
AAGCCCCTGGTTCCTACCCTGCCCGTCGAACTCACCACCATCCTTGCCCAGCCACGGCCCGTCGAGGACAAATGGCTTCGCTTCTCGCGCCGGCTCAAGCAGAAATAACCGTGCTCCGACATCGGCCGGCCCGCGTCCTGCGGCGGCGGTGATCACAGTCACGCGAGCGGACCCGTCCGGGTCCGGTTTACCTCTTCACCGCGATTGACTCGGCAATAAGCGCTCCTATGGTGCGCCGGCTTGCAGACAGCCGAACGCGAACCCGCAAGCGGAAAGGTCACCGCGCCATGCCTGGCGACAGTATCAGTCGAACGCAACCGCCGTCCGCCTGGATGTGACCTGAATGGTTCACTTCCTGCCGGACGGCAAGGAGTGAGCCATGAACGAATTCGCCCCCGTGGCGAGCGACGAAGCCGTCGCGATCGCCCGTATTCTTGCCAACGATCACGTCGCCGACATTGTCGAGGCCCTGAACAGGGAGCCGCGAGCCACCGCGACGGAACTTCTCTGCGAGGTAAAATTCGAACGGCTGGTCGAGATATTCGATCAGCCGGAACTCGATGCTGCGCCCGAACTCATGCTGGCGCTGCCTCGCGCCAAAGCCGGCAAGCTGCTTACCGCCATGTCGGTGGACCGGGCAGCCGATATCCTGCGCGAACTGGATGAGCCTGCCCGCTCGGAGCTGCTCGGCGCGCTTGCACCGCAGTTGCGCGCGACCCTATTGTCTATTCTGGGTTACCCGGAGGGCAGCGCGGCATCGATCATGACGACGGAGTTCGTCAGCGTGCCTTCGGACTGGACCGTTGGCCGCACGCTCGACCATATCCGCAAGGTCGAACGGACGCGTGAAACGGTCTATGCGATCTATATCGTCGATCCCGAAACCCAATTGCTGGTTCGGTCGACCGGCCTGCGCCGGCTGATCACCGGTGAGCCCGACGATCCGATCATGAGCGTGGCGCCGCCGGACCGCATGCCGGTGACGGTCTCTCCGCTGACCGATCGTGAAACCTTGGCTCAGACGATCTCCAAATACGATCTGCTCGCCCTGCCGGTCGTCGATCATGGCAAGATTCTCGGCATCGTCACCATCGACGACATCATCGACACGATGATCGAGGAAACGACCGAGGACGTGCACCGTTTCGGCGGTATGGAGGCCCTTGGCGAGCCGTATATGAAGATGAGCTTCCTCGCCATGGTCAAGAAGCGGGCTGGCTGGCTGTGCGCGCTGTTCATCTCGGAGATGCTGACGGCCAATGCCATGCAGGGCTACGAGAGCGAACTGGAAAAGGCGATCGTGCTGACGCTGTTCATCCCGTTGATCATGAGTTCGGGCGGCAATTCCGGCTCGCAGGCGACATCGCTTGTCATCAGGGCGCTAGCGCTGCGCGAGATCGGCCCGCGCGACTGGTGGCGGGTCGCGTTGCGCGAACTGCCCACCGGCCTTGTGCTTGGCGCCATCCTCGGCGTTGTCGGCATCTGCCGCATCGCGCTCTGGCAGTATATGGGCTTCTACGACTACGGTGCGCATTGGCCGCTGATCGCGACCACGGTGGGCCTGGCCTTGGTCGGGATCGTTACCTTCGGCTCGCTTTCGGGGTCGATGCTGCCGTTTGCCCTGAAGCGGATCGGCTTCGATCCGGCCAGCGCGTCGGCGCCGTTTGTCGCCACGCTGGTCGATGTCACCGGGCTGGTGATCTATTTCTCGGTGGCGCTGGTGATCCTGCGCGGCACGCTGCTGTAGCAGAAGCCTTATATTTCCATCGCGGCTGCAGAGTGCCGCGATGGATGGCTGTTCCCGGCGCGTTCAATCGACGCGCTGGCCGTCCTTCACCCGGTAGGTCGGCTTGTACATGGTGACGAGTTCTTCCGCCGCTGTCGGATGTACGGCCATGGTGCGGTCGAAATCATCCTTCGACAGGCCGGCCTTCAGCGGAATGGCGAGGAGCTGCGCCATTTCGCCGGCGTCCGGCCCGAGAATATGGGCGCCAAGCACTTTCCTGGAAACGCCATCGACGACCAGCTTCGTCAGCATCTTCTCGTCGCGGCCAGACAGCGTGTGCCGCATCGGCCTGAAAATGGCACGGTAGATCTCGATGTCGGGAAAGCGTTTGACCGCGTCATCCTCCGACAGGCCAACAGTGCCGATCTCAGGCTGCGAAAAGACGGCCGTGGCGATCGTCTCATGGTCGGGCGCGGTGGGATTGCCCTTGAAGGCGGTTTCGATGAAGCACATCGCCTCGTGGATCGCCACCGGCGTCAGCTGCACGCGGTTGGTGACGTCGCCTATCGCCCAGATGTTGTCGATGTTGGTACGGGAATATTTGTCGACGTTGATGGCGCCGATGGCGCTCAATTCAACGCCTATGCCTTCCAGCCCCATGTTCCCGGTATTGGGAACGCGTCCGATGGCCAGCATGACCTGATCGACCGTAAGCACCGTGCCGTCATTGATGTGCGCGTCGAGCCGGCCGTCGGGCCGCTTGCGGACAAATTCCGATACGGAATGGCAGAGGATCTTGATCCCCTTCCTTTCCATCGTTTCGTGCAGCATGCGCCGCAGGTCCATGTCGAAGCGGCTGAGAATCTCCTTGCCGCGGTAGACCAGCGTGGTGTCGACGCCAAGGCCGTGGAAGATGTTGGCGAACTCGACGGCGATATAGCCGCCGCCTTCGATCATGATCGCCCTGGGCAATTCCTTGAGATCGAAAGCCTCGTTGGAAAAGATGCAATGTTCGTGGCCGGGCAAGGCGGGATGGGGCGCCGGGCGGCCGCCGGTGGCGATCAGGATCTGGTCGGCGGTGACCGTGCGATCCTCGGCCAGAAGATGCACCACATGCGGGTCGACGATCGTGGCGCGCGAATGAAAGGTCTCGCCGCCCGCGCCTTGCACATTCTTCTTGTAGATCGCCTCCAGCCGGCTGATCTCGCGATCCTTGTTGGCGACCAGGGTCCCCCAGTCGAAACTGGCCTCCGGCACCGTCCAGCCGTAGCCGGCGGCGTCAGCGAAATGCTCGGGAAACTGCGAGGCGTAGACATAGAGCTTCTTGGGCACGCAGCCCCTGATGACGCAGGTGCCGCCGTAGCGGTATTCCTCCGCGATGCCGACCCGCTTGCCGAGCGCCGCCGCGACACGCGCCGCCCTCACCCCGCCCGAACCGCCGCCGATGACGAAGAGATCGTAGTCATACCCGGCCATGACGCGGTTCCTTGAACTTCAGAAAATCCAATGACAGGTAGGCTGCCAAACCTAAAAAGAAAAGCCCGGACGAGCCGGGCTTTGAACGATCACGGTCTAGCCGCGGATATCAATTCTGCGTTCCGTCGGCTGGAGCAGCCGCGTCGGCGGGTGCGGTCGCCGGGGCCGCGACGGCCTTTGCCTTGGCGGCCGCCGCCAAAGTTTCCCCTACCTGCTGGGCGAGGTCACGAGCGAGGCCGTTCTGCCAGATGTCGGCTGCCTTCACCAATTCGCGGGTGACGGTCGGGCCGCTGTCGAGAAGCTTCTTGCCGGAGTCCGAGGCGTAGAAGTTCGCGATGTCCGTCAGTTCCTTTTCTGAAAACACCTTGGCATAGGCAAGGGCAGCTTCCTTTTCGAGGTCGGCGCGGCGCGAGGCCAGGGCAAGCGCCTTCTCACTGATCGTCTTGCCGATCAGTTCCTGCATATCGGGGTTCTTCTGGATGAGCTGCGATTCGAGCGCGGCCGCCGCCTGCGGCAGGATGCTGTCGAACGGGTCGGTCGCATGGATCGCGGCAACCGCGGCCCGCGCCGCCTTCAGGTGCGACTCCGTGACATCCTGGGAGAAGGCTGGCGACGAAAACGCAAAAACGACTGAGGTCGCCACGATGGCGGACAGTTGGCGAACCCGGTTATGCAACATCATGGTCGGTAGAACTCCCTGGTTTTCGGGCGGCATGGACGACTTGAATGCCGTCGCCGCCGGCGATGATGGCCGCTGACGCCAGCCCGATGAAAAGACCATGCTCAACCACGCCCGGAATGGCGTGGAGAGCATTCGAAAGCGCTCTTGTATCCGGAATGCGGCCAAAAGATGCATCGAGGATAAAATGGCCGCCGTCTGTAACAAAAGCCTGCCCACCCGTCATCCTCAATGTGACCGGACCGGAAAGGCCGAGTTCGCCGGCCGCGGCACCAATGGCGATTTCGGTTGCCCGCAGTCCAAACCGATTGACTTCGATCGGCAGGGGGAAGTGCCCGAGCGTTTCGACCATCTTCGACGCGTCAGCAATCACGATCATACGCTCCGACGCCGCCGCGACGATCTTCTCGCGCAACAGCGCGCCGCCACCGCCCTTGATCAGGGTCAACGCCTGGTCGACCTCGTCGGCGCCGTCGACGGTGAGATCGAGCTCCGGCGTCTCGTCAAGCGTGGACAACGGGACGCCAAGCTCGCGGCACAACGAAGCGGTGCGCTCGGACGTCGGTACGCCGATGATGGTCATGCCATTGGCGACCTTCTCGGCAAGCAGGCGAACGAAGGCCTCGGCGGTCGTGCCGCTGCCGATGCCCAGCCGCATGCCGTCGGTCACATGCGCCAGCGCCGCCCGTGCGGCTTCAACCTTCAACTGCTTCGCGTCCATGCGTTATGTCGCCCGGTAACCTGTTGCACGCGGCTCCTAGCATCTTTGCCAGCCCGGTCAAAGCCCTTGGGCCATGGGACGAAGCCTGCTTGCCTCGACGGGCCGCAGCCGCTATCGCCTGCCCTCAGAACAATCATGACAGGACAGACCATGAGCCGCCCGATCATCGTGTTCGACCTCGACGGTACGCTGATCGATACGGCGCCGGACCTGCTGGACAGCCTGAACCACAGCCTTGCCGCGAGCGACATCCCGTCCGTCGACGAAGCCGGCTTCAGGCGGTTCGTCGGCCACGGCGGCCGGGTGATGATCGAACGTGCCCACGCCGCGCGGCAACGGTCGCTCGCTGTCGACGAGCACGACAGATTGCTGAAGCTTTTCCTCGATCATTACACAATGAACATCCCTGGAAAGTCGCGCCCTTATCCCGGCGTCGTCGAGGCCATCGCGCGCTTCGAGAACGCCGGCTACCTGCTGGCCATCTGCACCAACAAGTACGAAGCAAATTCCCTGGCACTGATCGAGGCGCTCGGCCTGACCAGGCACTTCGCGGCGATCGCCGGCCAGGATACGTTCGCCTTCCGCAAGCCCGACCCGCGCCATCTGATCGAGACCATCGCGATCGCCGGCGGCGACCCGCGCAACGCCCTGATGGTTGGCGATTCGCAAACCGACATCGACACCGCGAAGGCAGCCGGCATTCCGGTGGTTGCGGTCGATTTCGGCTACACGGACCGCCATGTGCGCGAATTCGATCCTTCGGCGGTGATCTCGCATTTCGATGCGCTGACGCTGGATCTGGCCCAGAAGCTGATCATAGCTGCCGCGGGACGCTGACCGGAAACGAGCACGGCGCCGCGCCGCAAACAGGCCGAACTCCCGCAAATCCGAACCCTGTCGGAACGCCGGACACTGCCTTGACTTCCCCCGTGGGCCTCCCTTATATCGCGGCTCGCTTGGCCTTCGGGCAACGAGCGGGCGATTAGCTCAGCGGGAGAGCACACCCTTCACACGGGTGGGGT
>NZ_JBAZUD010000215.1:0-5632 GCF_041661565.1 Mesorhizobium sp. | reverse complement strand
TTCATCCGCCCTGTGCTGATCGATGTCACATCGGAGCACCAGGTCATATCGGGCTTCGCCGAGACGGCGGTCGAGTTCGGCGGCGTCGACATCCTGGTCTCCAATGCGGGTCTCGCCTCCGCCGCGCCGATCGAGGAGACGACGCTGGAATTGTGGAACAAGAACATGGACATCCTCTCGACCGGCTATTTCCTGGTCTCGCGGGAAGCGTTCCGGCTGTTCCGGGTGCAGGGGATCGGCGGCAACGTCGTCTTCGTCGCATCCAAGAACGGACTTGCCGCATCGCCCAATGCCGCAGCCTACTGCACCGCCAAGGCCGCCGAGATCCATCTCGCCCGCTGCCTCGCGCTGGAGGGCGCCGAAGCGCAGATCCGGGTCAATGTCGTCAATCCCGATGCCGTGCTGCGGGGTTCCAAGATCTGGACCGGCGAGTGGAAGGAACAGCGCGCCGCCGCCTACAAGATGTCGACCGACGACCTAGAGGAACACTATCGTTCGCGCTCGATGCTGAAGCGGTCGGTGTTTCCCGAGGACATCGCCGAGGCGATCTATTTCTTCGCATCCGACATGTCGGCCAAGTCGACCGGCAACATCATCAATGTCGACGCCGGCAACGCGCAGAGTTTTACGCGGTAGATTGTCTAGGCCGGCGCCGCCCCTCACCCCCCTCCCCGTGAAAAACGGGGAGAGGGGGAGCCAACGCCGGCGCGCTTCCCTTCTCCCCGTCACTCTACGGGGAGAAGGTGCCGGTAGGCGGATGAGGGGCAGCGCCGACAGACGTATCCTGGGAGGAAACCTCAATGTCCGAAACCATCATCTCCGCCGATGTCGTCGACAAGGACAACACCACGCGCAGGGCCAATCTAGAGCGTGACTACGCCTCTCTGGGCGAGCGTCTCGACCGTCGCGGCATCGCCATCGACACCATTCGCGACAAGGTGGAGAAATTCGCTGTGGCCATTCCCTCCTGGGGTGTCGGTACCGGCGGCACCCGCTTTGCCCGCTTCCCCGGCGCCGGCGAGCCGCGCGACATCTTCGACAAGATCGAGGATTGCGCCGTCATCCAGCAACTGACGCGGGCCACCCCGACCGTCTCGCTACACATCCCATGGGACAAGGCCGACCCGAACCGGTTGAAGCAGGCCGCCTCGCGTTTCGGCCTCGGCTTCGATGCCATGAACTCCAACACCTTCTCGGACGCGAAAGACCAGAAACTCTCGTACAAATTTGGCTCGCTGTCGCATGCCGACGCCGGTACGCGCAGGCAAGCGGTCCAGCACAATCTCGAATGCATCGAGATCGGCAGGACGCTGGGCTCCAAGGCGCTGACGGTGTGGATCGGCGACGGCTCGAACTTTCCCGGCCAGGTCAATTTCGCCAGGGCGTTCGAGCGCTATCTCGATGCGATGAAAGAGATCTATGCCGGACTGCCCGCCGACTGGAAGCTGTTCACCGAACACAAGATGTACGAGCCGGCCTTCTATTCCACCGTCGTGCAGGACTGGGGCACCAACTACCTGATCGCCAAGGAGCTGGGCGACAAGGCGTTCTGCCTGGTCGACCTCGGCCACCACGCGCCCAACGTCAACATCGAGATGATCGTGTCGCGGCTGATCCAGTTCAGGAAACTCGGCGGCTTCCATTTCAACGATTCCAAATATGGTGACGACGATCTCGATGCCGGGTCGATCGACCCGTACCGGCTGTTCCTGGTCTTCAACGAACTGGTCGATGCCGAACTGTCGGGGGCCGAGGGGTTCGAGCCCGCCCACATGCTCGATCAGAGCCACAACGTCACCGATCCGATCGAAAGCCTGATGCTTTCGGCGGTCGAGGTGCAGCGCGCCTATGCGCAGGCGCTGCTGGTCGACCGCAAGGCGCTGGAAGGCTTCCAGGACGACAATGACGCGCTGATGGCGACACAGACGCTCAAGGCAGCCTACCGCACCGATGTCGAGCCGATCCTCGCGATGGCGCGGCTGAAGGCCGGCGGCGCCGTCGATCCGGTGGCAGCCTACCGTGCAGCGGGCTACCGCGCCAAGGTGGCGGCTGAACGCCCTGCGGTTGCCGGCGGCTCGGGCGGAATTGTCTGAGGTTAGCTGATCTCCCCCACGAGGGCGGAGATTGGCTGGTCCCGGTCTCGCTTTCTATTTTGCAATGTGGATAAATTGGCGAACCGCCAGCGAGTGAACACCAATGTGTGTTCGCGCATATTGATGATGGACTCCGCCGCCCCAAGTAGCTCTTCTAGGCACACCGCACCTGGAGCACGGCCATGCCCTTGACCCGCCGGACGCTGATTGGCTTCACCCTTTCGCTTGTGCTTGCGTTCACGCCTTCCGCAGACGTCTTCGCCGCGTCCCCCGCACCAGCCAAGGGCGAACACGGCATGGTGGTGACGGCCCAGCATCTGGCGTCGGAAGTCGGCGTCGAAGTCCTGAAGAAGGGCGGCAATGCCGTCGATGCGGCGGTCGCCGTCGGCTATGCGCTCGCCGTCGTCTACCCCAATGCCGGCAATATCGGTGGCGGTGGCTTCATGACCATCCGCTTCGCCGATGGCAGATCGACCTTTCTCGATTTCCGCGAGCGCGCCCCGCTGGCTGCGACCAAGACCATGTATCTCGACAAGGACGGCAATCCGGTGAAGGGCGCCAGCCTCGACGGTTACCTTGCCGTCGGCGTGCCGGGCTCGGTGGCCGGTTTCGAAATGGCGCGTGAAAAATATGGCACGCTTTCCCGCCAGGACCTTATGGCGCCGGCGATTGCCTTTGCCAAGGATGGCTTCGTCCTTGATCAAGGTGATGCCGCTTCTCTTGCCGGCAGCGCCGGCCGGTTGGCAAAGGACCCCGCGGCGGCCGCCATCTTCCTGAAGTCCGATGGCAAGCCCTATGGCATCGGCGAGCGGCTCATCCAGCCCGACCTCGCCGCATCTCTAGGCGCCATTTCCGACAAGGGCCCCGACGCTTTCTACAAAGGCGCTATCGCCGACGCCATCGTCAACGCGAGCGGCGCCAAGGGCGGCATCCTGGCCAAGGCCGACTTCGAGCACTATGCGGTGCGCGAACTGAAGCCGGTCACCTGTTCTTATCGCGGCTACGAGATTACCTCCTCGCCGCCTCCCAGTTCCGGCGGGGTTATCATCTGCGAAATCCTCAACGTGCTGGAATTCTATCCCCTGTCCTATCTCGGCGCCGGCTCGGCGGAGACCGTGCATGTCATGGTCGAGGCGATGCGCCATGCCTATGTCGACCGCAATTCGGCGCTCGGTGATCCCGACTTCGTCGACAACCCGGTCTCGAAACTGCTCGACAAGGCCTATGCAAAGGACATTCGCGACAAGATCGATCCGTTCCGGGCCGGCGTCTCGCAGGATCTGATGCCGAAGGGCTTTGGCGAGTCGAGGGAGACGACGCATTATTCCATCATCGACAAGGACGGCAACGCGGTCGCCGTCACCTACACGCTGAATGGGTCATTCGGCGCCGGTGTCGTCGCCGACGGCACCGGCATCCTGCTCAACAACGAGATGGATGACTTCACCCAGAAGCCCGGCGTGCCCAATCTCTACGGTCTGGTCCAGGGCGAGGCCAACGCCATCCAGCCGAGAAAGACGCCCCTGTCATCGATGAGCCCGACCATCGTCGCCAGGGACGGCAAGCCGTTCATGGTCATCGGCAGCCCGGGTGGCTCGCGCATCATCACCATCACGCTGGAGGCGATCGTCAACGTCATCGATCATGGCATGAACATCCAGGAGGCCATCGACGCGCCGCGCATCCACCACCAATGGTTGCCCGACACGGTCTACATCGAGCCCTTTGGCCTGTCGCCGGACACCAAAAAGCTGCTGGCCGGCATGGGCTACCACCTCGATGTAAGCGACGCGACCTGGGGCCAGGCCGCCGGCATCCTGGTCGGCGGAAAGAGCCTGGCGGAAATCGAGAAGGGCGGCGGCGCCCGCTACAACGGCGCCATCGACAGCCGCGCCGCATCCGGCGAGGCCCTTGGATACTAGAGTAGTTCACCGTTTTACGGAAACGGTGAACTACTCTAACTCTTTGTTTTGACGCAATTCCGGACGGAAAACCGGTCCACACTTTTCCTGGAATTGCTCTAAAGTTTGGTTCAGGGTTTGGTCAGCCGGTCACAAGATCAACGTGACGGTGGACGCGACCAGCATAAGGGCAGCAATGCCGACGAACAGCGCGTAGATGCGTGGCCGGTCGAGCAGAAGCGCGTTTCCGGATATCCATGCCGAGGTGGCGCCGCCAAGCGCGAAAAGGAAACCATTGCGATGGCCAAAGGTCATCGACGCGGCCATCAGTCCGCCAATGATGACCGCGCCGAACACGATGATCACGGCCACGGCGTACTTTTCGAAGTCGTTGCCGCCGCCGATGCTTGGCCCGATCGCATTCAGATTTGGCAGGTCATCCGGATCGAAAGGGTTGGTCGACCCATATTCGTCTTGACCGACAGGCTCTCGCATCATTCATTCTCCGTATGGCGGCAGCAAATCACCAAGCCTCGCCGAGCGCAACCCGATCGCGCTGTGCCTGATGTGTTCGGCCTGGTCCTCAGCGCACTTTCGACGGCGGCTTGCCGACTGCATATTTGATTCGTGGTCCCGGCGTCTTGCGAACTCAAGGCGCCCTAAGCGACCGGGCGATCACTTCATCATCGAATAAATTCATGGACGAATGATGATGCCGGACGAGGATTCGGGCCTCGGCTGGAAATTCGCCCGCGCGCGCTTTCGCGCGTGAGGGCGGCCTCCCTCTATGCAGCCGGGCGCAACTCGAAAACAGTGGCGCCGTTCTCCTGGCCTGTCTCGACATAGCCGATGACATGAAACCATCTTGCGACATCTGCTCCCCGGAGCCAGCTGCGCGAATGGATCGGGAGGTTTCCGGCGAGCGCCTGGATGTGACGTATATGCCGCCGGCAGAAGCGGACGGTCGCGGCGCGGAAGAAATCCTCCTGGGCCGCAAACAGCGTATCGGCCGCATCGCTGTTTTCATGCCATGCAACGATGGCCACGGTCTTGTCACCCTGGACAAGGGCGTGAGCACGGCCTTCCTTCAGATTCATCATCAGATTGTCGTAGGCGATCTTGCTGTCCTTGCCGGCCGCCACGTACTCTTCGGTCATCCGCCTGGACAGATCGCGAAAAACGTCCTCGAGATCCCCGAGCGTTGCTGCGCGTGCTCTCATCTCTCCTCCTACGGCCCCGTTGAAAGTTTGCCCCATGAACACGCGATCACCAAGCAAATCGAATCCGGATGGGGGCCGATAGGAGCAAAGTCATTCCGAGCAGAGCGCTGGGGAGGCTCGCCAGGTCATGGGTGAACGGGCTGTTCCGGCCCTGGCGTGGGATGCGGCAATCGGGTCTTCTGGCAGGCCGATGCAAAAAGCCCGCCGCCTTTCGGCAGCGGGCTGGTATGCTCGCGAATGACTGATCAGTTGGCGCCGCCGAGCTGTTTCGTCATCTTGCAGAAATTGTCGTGCTGCTTGGCAATCGCCTCGTCGCCGCACTCCTTCATCATCCCGGCACGGTCTTCTTCCGACATCGCCATCCATGCGGTCTTGAATTCGGTGTCGGACTTCATGGTCTTCATCCCAGCGTCGGTGA
>NZ_JBAZUD010000214.1:0-5649 GCF_041661565.1 Mesorhizobium sp. | reverse complement strand
CGGACCAAGCAGATTCTCTCCGCCGCCGGCCTGCCGGTGATGGAGTCGCCGACCCATATCGTGCCGCTGCTGGTCGGAGACCCCGAACTCTGCAAGATGGCGAGCGACCGCCTGCTCGGCGTACACGGCATCTACATCCAGCCGATCAACTATCCGACCGTGCCACGCGGCACCGAACGGCTGCGCATCACGCCGACGCCGTTCCATACCGATGCTCTGATCGCGGGACTGCAGGACGCGCTGGTCGAAACCTGGGACGCGCTGGGCATCCCCTATGGTTCCGCCGGTCGGCCCTCGGTGGCCAAGAGCGACCGCGTCATCCCCCTGCTGGTGCCCACGTCGGGCGGCTGAAGCCGGTTCGAAATAGCACCTAACGAGCAGACTGCTTGCCGGGGCGCTTATCGCCCCGACCTGTCAGCGCATCAGACAGTCTTCATCCATTTGGCCAGCCTGTGCGCGGCGTCCTCGATCTGGTCGAGGCGGCGATGGAAGCAGAGCCTGAGGAAGCCTTCTCCACCTGGGCCAAAAGCCGTACCTGGAGCCAGCCCGACATTGGCCTTGTCGACGATGTCGAAGGCGGCGGCACGCGAATCGGTAATGCCGTCGACCTGGAAAAAAAGGTAGAATGCACCCTGCGGCACGGTGAAACGGGCGCGGCCGGTGTCGCCCAGGATGCCGCAGATCAGATCGCGCGCGGCCCGCGCCCGCTCCACCTGTTCGGCAATGAAGGCATCGCCCTCGTCGAGCGCGGCGATCGCACCACGCTGCATGAACTGAGCAACGCCTGAGGTCGAATACTGGATCAGGTTCTCGAACACCTGCTGCAGGTCGGGATGGGTCTTGATCCAGCCGACGCGCCAGCCGGTCATCGCCCAGTTCTTGGAAAAGCTGTTGACGTAGAGGATGCGATCTTCCGCGGTGGCAATGTCGAGGAAGGATGGCGCGCGACCATGGCCATAGTGGAACAGGGAATAGATCTCGTCGGCGATGATCCAGATATTTTTCGCCCGGGCGAGATCGAGAATCGCCCGCAAGGTCTCGTGATCGGCGGTCCAGCCGGTCGGGTTCGAAGGCGTGTTGATGAACAGCGCCTTGGTTCGCGGCGTTATCGCCGCCGCGATCTTCGCGACATCGCAGGACCAGCCATTGCCCGAATTGTCGAGCGTGACCGGCACCGGGACGGCGCCCGCAATCGCCGCGGCGGCATCGAAATTCGGCCATGCCGGCGACAGATAGATCACCTCGTCCCCGACGCCGGCAAGCGCGTCGAGCGCCAGTTGGATCGCGTGCATGCCCGATCCGGTGACGATGAATTGCTCCTCGGCGAAGGTCTTGCCGAAATGCCTGGCATAATAGCGGCCAAGCGCCTGACGGAGATCGGGAATGCCCTTCTGCCAGGTGTAGAACGTCTCGCCATTGGCGAGCCCCCGAGCCGCGGCCTCGCCGATAAAGGCGGGCGTGGGCAGGTCGCCCTCACCGGCCCAGAGCGGGATCATGCCTTCGCGCAGGCGGCCGTAATTGATGACGGCGACAATGCCGCTTTCGGGCGCGGCACGGGCTTCCGCGCGCAAGCTATCGATCAAGGTCATAAGCGTGTCCGTCCTGGTCTCTTCAGCGCTCCTTAGCAGATGCCAAAGCAGAAAACCCCGGCCGTGAACGACCGGGGTTTTGGTCCAGCAATGCAGCTAGGCAATCAACGCCTGGCGAGCAGGTCGCGAATTTCCGTCAGCAGCGCGATGTCGGCGGGCGGCGGAGCCGCCGGCGCCGCCGGCTTCTCACGCTCCAACCGCTTGCGCAGATTGTTCACCGCCTTGACCATCAGGAAGATGATGAAGGCGAGGATGAGGAAGTTCAGCGCCACGGTAACGAAACTGCCATACGCGAAAACAGCGCCTTGCTTCTTGGCCTCCGCCAACGAGGTGGCGTTGACGGAGGAGGAAAGCCCGATGAAATAGTTGTTGAAGTCGAGCCCGCCGAAGATCGCTCCAACGATCGGCATGATGATGTCACCAACCAGCGAAGTGACGATCGTGCTGAAGGCGCCGCCGATGATGACGCCGACAGCAAGGTCCATCACATTGCCCTTGGAAATGAATTCCTGGAATTCCTTCAGCATTCGACCCTCCTTGTCATGACCAGCCGCACTATCGTCCCGTCCTAGCGGCATCGAGCAGCCCACCATAACAAAACCCTGAGGTTGCAACATGGGCAAAAAGGAGAAAACAAAACGCTTTCTCCGTGCCCCCGGCATGTTGGGAAGAGCCCCGCCTCCTTGCGCCGAAAGCCGTGATGGACTCGTGCGTCAAGCTGTGGTTGCGTCTGCGCAAGCCGGGTTGGAATTCGGCACAGGAAGGATCTTGCCGGCGTGCAGGGCTTGTTCATCGTCATCATCGCGATTGCCTATGTGACGCTGCTGTTCGCCATCGCCAGCCTGGGCGACCGCCGCGCGGCGAGATCGGGGGCCGGGCGGGCCCGGCCGTTCATCTACGCACTCAGCCTTGCCATCTACTGCACCTCCTGGACCTTCTTCGGCTCGGTCGGCCTGTCTTCCGAGCGCGGCCTCGAATTCCTCGGCATCTACACCGGTCCGGTGCTGGTGTTCGTGTTCGGCTTTCCGCTGCTCAACCGCATCGTGCGGCTGGCCAAGACTGAGAAGATCACCTCGATCGCCGACTTCCTCGGCGCGCGCTACGGCAAGAGTTTTACCGTCTCCGCGATCGCCACGCTGATCGCCACCATCGGCGCGGTGCCCTATATCGCGCTGCAGCTGAAGGCGATCTCGGGTTCGGTCAGCCTGATGGTGGAGCACTACACCGGGTCACCGCCCTCCTTCGACCCGTTCGTCAGCGACATCTCGCTGGTCGTCGCCATGCTGCTGGCGCTGTTCGCCGTGCTGTTCGGCACCCGCCATGCCGACGCGACCGAGCACCAGGACGGGCTGGTGCTGGCGGTGGCGGTCGAGACCGTGGTCAAGCTCGCCGCCTTCCTGGCGATTGGGCTGATGGTCACCTTCCTGATCTTCGGCGGTCCTGGGGACATGTTCGAAAAGCTCGCCCTGAACGCTCAGGTGCGGCAGGCGATGAGCTACAACACCTCGCTGGCCACCTGGCTGGTGCTGACCACCTTGAGCGGCTTTGCCATCATCATGCTGCCGCGGCAATTCTACGTCACCATCGTCGAGAACCGCGGCGAGGCCGAATTGCGCACCGCGACATGGGTGTTTCCTCTCTATCTGGTGGCCATCAACCTGTTCGTGCTGCCGATTGCGTTTGCCGGCCTGGCGTTGGTCGGCAGCGGAACCAGCAGCGATCTCTATGTGCTGTCGCTACCCTTGTTCAGCGGCCATGACGTGCTGGCGATGGCGGCCTTCATCGGCGGCCTGTCGGCGGCGACGGCCATGGTGATCGTCGAAAGCGTGGCACTGTCGATCATGATCTCCAACGACCTGGTGATCCCGCTGTTTGTCCGCCGCCTGCTCAAGACGACGCCGACGGAGACCGAGGACTGGTCGACGCTGATCCTCAATGTGCGGCGCGGGGCGATCTTCACCCTCCTGTTCATCGCCTTCCTCTATTACCGCGAGAGCACCAACAGCGCGCGCCTGTCGTCGATCGGCTTGATGTCCTTCGCCGCCATCGCCCAGTTCGCACCGGCGCTGATCGGCGGGTTGATCTGGCGCGGCGCGAACGGAAGGGGCGCCGCGCTCGGCATGGTCGCCGGCATCCTCGTGTGGGGTTACACATTGCTGTTTCCCTCGCTTGCCGCACCCGATACCGGCGTCATCGTGCACGGCCTGTTCGGCTTCGAGGCCTTACGGCCGCAAGCGCTGTTCGGCACTGTCGCCGAACCGCTGAACCACGGCGTCTTGTGGAGTCTTTCAATCAATGCGGTGTTCTTCGTGCTCGGCTCGCTGTCGCGCGCTTCAGTGCCACTGGAACGCATCCAGGCATCGATCTTCGTGCCGCGTGACGCCGGGCCGATGCCGAGCCTGCGCCGCTTCCGCACCGCCATCACCGTCAACGACCTCAAGGACACGATCGGGCGGTATCTCGGCGTCGAGCGAACCGAGCGCTCCTTCCAGACGTTCGAGAGGACCAACGGCACCTCGCTGCACGGCAACGAGCAGGCGAGCATGGACGTCATCCGCTTTTCCGAGCAGTTGCTGGCCAGCGCCGTCGGCTCCTCCTCGGCGCGGCTGATCCTGTCGCTGCTGTTCCGGCGCCATGACCGCGAATCCCGTGACGCCTTCCGCCTGCTCGACGACGCCACCGAGGCGCTGCAGCACAATCGCGACCTCTTGCAGATCGCGCTCGACCAGATGGAGCAAGGCATCACCGTCTTCGACCGGGATTTCCGGCTCATCTGCTGGAACCGCCAGTACCGGGCGCTGTTCGACCTGCCCGACGAGATGGGCCAGGTTGGGGTCTCACTCGACCGCATCCTGCGCCATCTGGCCGAGCGCGGCGACATTCCGGCGGAGCAGCGTGTGGCGATGCTCAACCGTCTGACGAGCTTCGTCAGCCCTTGGCAGATGGAGCTGAAGACCAGCGGCCGCATCCTCGAACTGCGCTCCAATCCGATGCCGGACGGCGGCATCGTCGCCACCTATGCCGACATTTCGGGGCGCGTCGAACAGGATCTGGCGCTGAAGCGGGCCAATGAATCGCTCGAACAGCGCGTCAAGACCCGGACCATCGAACTGACCCGCGTCAACGAGGAGCTGACCCGGGTCAATGAGGAGCTGGCGCAGGCGCAGATGCTGGCCGAGGAGGCCAATCTCGGCAAGACGCGCTTCCTCGCTGCCGCCGGGCACGACATCCTGCAGCCGCTGAACGCCGCCCGGCTCTATTGCTCGTCGCTGATCGAGAAGGCCGGCAAGGGTCCCGCCGGCAAGGCCGCGGTCAACATCGAATCCTCGCTGGAATCGGTCGAAACCATTCTCGGCGCCGTGCTCGACATCTCCCGCCTCGATGCCGGCGCGATGAAGCCGGAGGACACCGCCTTCAACCTTGACGGATTGCTGCGCCAGATCGGCAATGATTTTCAGCCGCTCGCCGCCGAAAAGAAGCTCGCGCTGACCATCATGCCGTCGTCGCTGACCGTGATGACGGATCGCAATCTGTTGCGACGCCTGATCCAGAATCTCGTCTCCAACGCCATCAAGTACACGCGCCACGGCCGCGTGCTGGTCGGGGTGAGGCGGCGTGGCGAACTGGCCGAAATCCAGGTTATCGACACGGGCATCGGCATCGCCGGCGACAAGCTGAACACGGTTTTCCGCGAGTTCACCCGTCTGGAAGAAGGTGTTCGCGAGGCCGAAGGCCTCGGCCTTGGCCTCTCCATCGTTGATCGCATCGCCCGTGTGTTGCGCCTCGAAATCCGGATCTTTTCAAATCCGGGCAAGGGCACGCGTTTTTCCGTCATACTGCCCGTAGCGCAAGTGCGGGAGACGCGGCGCGAGATCGAGACCAGGCCCGCTGCCCGTGCGACAGCGTCGCTGTCCAGGCTGCGCGTGCTCTGCATCGACAATGATGCGCGCATCCTGGATGGCATGCGGCTGCTGCTCGAAGGCTGGGGCTGTGATGTCGATACGATCTCCGGCTCGAGAGACCTTGAGAGCGACACCATACGCCGGCCCGACATTATCCT
>NZ_JBAZUD010000213.1:0-5656 GCF_041661565.1 Mesorhizobium sp. | reverse complement strand
ATGGTGCGGCGCGGCATGCCGGCGAGCCCGAGGAAGTGCTGCGGGAAGAAGATCAGGTTGACGCCGACAAAGGTGACCCAGAAGTGGGTGTTGGCGATGACGGGCGAGTACATGTAGCCGGTCATCTTCGGGAACCAGTAGTACCAGCCGGCGAAGATGGCGAACACCGCGCCCAGCGACAGCACGTAGTGGAAGTGGGCGATCACGAAATAGGTGTCATGCAGCGAGCGGTCGAGGCCGGCATTGGCCAGCTGGACGCCGGTGACGCCACCGATGGTGAACAGGAAGATGAAGCCCAGCGCCCACAGCATCGGCGTCTTGAAAGAAATCGACCCGCCCCACATCGTCGCGATCCAGGAGAAGATCTTCACGCCAGTCGGCACCGCGATGACCATGGTGGCGAACACGAAATAACGCTGCGTGTCGAGCGACAGGCCGGTCGTGTACATGTGGTGCGCCCAGACGATGAAGCCCACGGCGCCGATCGCGACCATGGCATAGGCCATGCCGAGATAACCGAACACCGGCTTCTTCGAGAAGGTCGAGATGACGTGGCTGATGATGCCGAAGCCCGGCAGGATCAGGATGTAGACTTCCGGGTGGCCGAAGAACCAGAACAGGTGCTGGAACAGGATCGGGTCGCCACCACCGTCGGGAGCAAAGAAAGTCGTGCCGAAATTGCGATCGGTGAGCAGCATGGTGATGCCACCGGCCAGGACCGGCAACGACAGCAGGAGCAGGAAGGCGGTAATCAGCACCGACCAGGCGAACAGCGGCATCTTGTGCAGCGTCATGCCAGGCGCGCGCATGTTGAAGATGGTGGTGATGAAGTTGATGGCGCCTAGGATCGACGACGCGCCGGCGATGTGGATCGACAGGATCGCCAGATCCATGGCCGGCCCGGGCTGGCCCGATGTCGAGAGCGGCGGATAGAGCGTCCAGCCCCCACCAACGCCAAAGGCGCCCGGCGCGCTCGGCACGAACATCGAGGTGAGCAGCAGGATGAAGGCCGGCGGCAGCAGCCAGAACGAGATGTTGTTCATGCGCGGGAATGCCATGTCAGGCGCACCGATCATGATCGGGACCATCCAGTTGGCAAAACCGCCGATCAGCGCCGGCATGACCATGAAGAAGATCATGATGAGGGCATGCGCGGTGGCGAAGGCATTGTACATGCTCTTGCCGCCGTCGATCGCGGCGTCGCCGTTCATGCCGTAGACCATCTGGGCCAGACCGCTGAAGATCTGGATGCCAGGCTCCTGCAGTTCCATGCGGATGGCAACCGACAGCGCGCCGCCGATGACGCCGGCCATGATCGCGAAGATCAGATAGAGCGTGCCGATGTCCTTGTGGTTGGTCGAATAGACCCACCGGACCCAGCCGTGATACGGCTTGTGGTCGTGCCCGTCGTGAGCTGCAGCGTCTGCCATGTTCCGCTCCGTTCCCTAATCTTTTCTGGCCGCTGGCTTCAGTTGCCGGCGACCGCTACCTTGTTCTGGCCGTCGACCTCAGCCATCAGCGCCTTGTTGGCACCTGGCAGATCGGTCTTGGCCGCCGCCAGCCAGCTGTTGAACTGCGCGTCGGATACCACACGGATCGCGATGGGCATGAAAGCGTGGTCCTTGCCGCATAGCTGCGAGCACTGGCCGTAGTAGATGCCTTCCTTCTCCGCCTTGAACCAGGTTTCGTTGGTGCGTCCCGGGATGGCGTCCATCTTGATGCCGAAGGACGGCATTGCGAAGGAATGGATCACGTCGGTCGCGGTGACCAGCACGCGGGTCATCGTGTTGACCGGCACCACCAGTTCATTGTCGACGGCGAGCAGGCGCGGATAGACCTTGCGGTCTTCCTTGCCGGCCGCGGCGCGGTCGCCGTCCTGGAGGATGGCGGAGTTGAACGAGAGGGTGTTCGCGGTCTGGTACTCATAGTCCCAGTTCCACTGGTTGCCCGTCGCCTTGACGGTCAGCTTTGCTTCTTCCGGCGGCGTGTACTGCGCCGTCAGCAGCTGGAAGGACGGGATGGCAAGGCAGAGCAGAACGACGACCGGACCGACAGTCCAGATGACCTCGATCAGGGTGTTGTGGCTGGTCTTGGACGGGACCGGGTTCACGCTCGCGCGAAACCTGACGATACAATAGGCGAGAAGCAGCAGAACCAGAATGGTGATCGGAACGATGAACCACATCGTGTAATTTCCGAACCACTCGATCTGCCGCATCATGTCGGTGGCCGGCGCTTGGAAGGTGGTCTCCCATTCCACGGGCTGGTCGGCACGGGCGGAGCCGCCGGCGAAAAACGTCGCAGCGGCACAAGTGCTCAGAAACCCGGCACTTGCTGGAAACCTGGCGCTAGCTAGGAATTTTCTCATCGCCCTCATCGTCTCCCAGTTCCTCGCGATCGTGCCCGCGAGAATAACCAACAATGCCGGGACGGGAATCCCGACAGTCTCAAGCTGGTTCAAACCATACTCTTTTTCCCTCCGCAAGAAAGGAGCGGGCGAAACCGTGCGGCATTTTTGCGCGTGAGCCGGCATGCGCCCGTGACGGCAACGGAGCCAACCCCGAATCGCGTATGCTGCGCCGAGGTCACAGACTTGGCCCAGCGGGCGGGCTTGCCGTCGCAATTCGGGCGAAATTGGTTAGGAAAAGCGCCATACTGGCCTTTTCGGGACAGGCGAGACGCGGTCTCGTCCTTTACTTGGCTTTGGCGCGGCTTAAAGTGCCGTGATTCGCAATGGAGCCGTCATGAACTCTTGGCTATCGGGATCTGGGCTTTCGAGAACCTTGGCGAAGGCCACCGTTCTCGCCGCCTTGTCCGCAATCGGCCTGCCCGTGGCGGGCCTGTCTCCGATCGGCATGTCCGGCACGGCCCAGGCCGCACAGCCGAGCGGAACCGTCCGCTCGACGCATGGCGCATGGTCGATCATCTGCGACACGCCGGCCGGCGCCACGTCCGAGCAATGCGTGATGATGCAGAACGTCGTCGCCGAGGACCGTCCGGAGATGGGACTGTCGGTCGTGGTGCTGCGCACCGCCGACAACAAGGCGGAAATCCTGCGCGTGCTGGCTCCGCTCGGCGTGCTGTTGCCCAATGGGCTCGGCCTCAACGTCGACGGCAAGGACATCGGCCGCGCCTATTTCGTGCGCTGCTTTCAGGACGGCTGCTACGCCGAGGTCATTCTTGAAAAGCCTCTGCTCGATACGCTGAAGACCGGCACGTCGGCGACCTTCATCGTCTTCCAGACGCCTGAGGAAGGCATCGGCATCCCCGTCGACCTCAAGGGCTTCGCCGACGGTTTCGCCGCCCTGCCCTGACGGCGCGGGCTTTTTCACTGGATCAGGGATCGCGTAAGAAAGCCTGACGCCGACCGCGTGTCGGCGCATTTGTCCCCGCGGCGCGGTGCAACGATTGTCTCGGCGCGCCTTCGCGCCTACATCGTGGCAAAGAACCATTCCTCCTTGTGAACGGACGCGCCATGAACAGCCTGATCGGCCAATTCGACATTTCAGACGATCGCATCAAGCAGATCGTTGCCGACACCATCAACGGCGCCGATGATGGCGAGCTGTTTCTCGAATACAGCGAAAGCGAAGCGCTGATGTTCGACAATGGCCGGCTCAAGACCGCCAACTTCAACACCGACCAGGGGTTCGGACTGCGCGCGGTGGCGGGCGAGGCCAGCGGCTATGCCCACTCCAGCGACCTGTCCGAAGCATCGCTGCTGCGCGCCGCCGACGCCGTTTCGACCGTCAAGGGCGGCTATTCGGGCACGCTTGCCACGCCACCCGCCCGTACCAACCGTCATTTGTACGGCGATGAGAACCCCATCCCCTCGCCGTCCTTCGAGGCCAAGGCAAAGCTGCTGCAGGAAATCGACGCCTGGCTGCGCGCCGAGGATGCGCGCGTACGCCAGGTTTCGGCCTCGCTTGCCGCCTCCTGGCAGCATGTCGAGATCGTGCGCGCCGACGGCCAGGTCGTGCACGACATCCGCCCGCTGGTGCGCATCAACGTCTCGGTCGTGGTCGGCAATGGCGACAGGCAGGAGAGCGGCTCCTACGGCATGGGCGGACGCAAGGCGTTTGGCGAGTTCCTGGTCGAGGATAGCTGGAAGCATGCCGCCAAGGAGGCGCTGCGGCAGGCCCTTGTGAACCTGGAAGCCATCCCGGCGCCGGCCGGCACTTTCGACATCGTCTTGTCCAGTGGCTGGCCTGGCGTGATGCTGCACGAAGCGGTCGGCCACGGGCTGGAAGGCGACTTCAACCGCAAGAAGACCTCCGCCTTCGCCGGCCTGCTCGGCCAGCAGGTCGCCGCCAAGGGCGTCACCGTCGTCGATGACGGCACCATGCCGGAGCGGCGGGGCTCTCTCACCGTCGATGACGAAGGCACGCCTTCGGCGCGCAATATGCTGATCGAGGACGGCAAACTCGTGGGCTACATGCAGGATCGCCAGAACGCCCGGCTGATGGGCATGAAGGCGACCGGCAACGGAAGGCGCGAAGGCTATGCCCACCAGCCGATGCCGCGCATGACCAACACCTACATGACCTCGGGCGACATGGAGCCGGACGAGATCATCGCTTCGGTCAAGAACGGCATCTACGCCGTCTCCTTCGGTGGCGGCCAGGTCGACATCACCTCGGGTAAATTCGTGTTCGGCTGCACCGAGGCCTACATGATCGAGAACGGCAAGGTGACGCAGCCGATCAAGGGCGCCATGCTGATCGGCAACGGGCCGGATGCCATGCACCGCGTTTCGATGGTCGGCAACGACATGAAGCTCGATACAGGCATCGGCATGTGCGGCAAGGCCGGACAGGGCGTGCCGGTGGGCGTCGGCCAACCGCATCTGCGCATGAACCAGATGACTGTGGGAGGCACCAGGGTCTGAGCCGGGAGCTCTTTCGCTGGAGCCAGCATTCCGGCGAAGCAGGCGTCTCCACGCCTGCGCCATCGGGGGGCGGCCTGAACCAAATAAGACGTAGGGCCGCCTGATTTTCCGTCGTACCTTGAAGTGGACACAATCGGCGTTAGGAATTTGTTAAGTCTTTAAATGTCTGGGCTGCGCTCCCATAAAAGCGCGGATCCAGCCTTTGTTGTGGTGGTGATCTGGCCATGCGGCGTTCCCCCGGCGTTCTGACTTCGTCGTTCCTGCTCGGGCTGGCTTCGTTCCTTGGCGCGACGTCGATCCAGGCCGGTTCGGCAGAAGCACAGTCGTGGTTCAAGACGCGAACGACGCAGTCTTCCGCCGCCGTTGGCGGAAGCACGAGCGTTCCCTACGGGTGGATCGATTTCTGCCACCGCCGGCCAAGAGAGTGCAAGGTGCCTGCCTTGCCGGCCGCCGATGTCAAGCTGACGGCGCGGAATTTGAGCGTTCTCAAGCGCGTCAACCAGAAGGCGAACAGTTCCATCAAGCCGGTCAGCAATTTCGATCATTGGGGCACGATGATGGACCACTGGGATTATCCGGTGGACGGCAAGGGCGATTGCAAGATCTACGCGCTCTACAAGCGCAAGCTTCTCTTGGAGGCAGGCTTCCCCAGGCAGGCGCTGCTGATGACCGTCGTGCGCGACCTGAACAATGAAGGTCACACCATCCTGACGGTGAAGACCGACAAGGGCGATCTCGTCCTGGACAATATGGTCGATGAGATCAGGC
>NZ_JBAZUD010000212.1:0-5705 GCF_041661565.1 Mesorhizobium sp. | reverse complement strand
ACGATCACCATCTCGACGGCAAAACCTTCGGCGCGCGCCTTCTCGGCCGCCAGGCCGAAATTGAGGCGGTCGCCCGTGTAGTTCTTGACGATCAGCAGGCAGCCCGCCGGGCCGGTGACCGCGCGAATGGCCGCCAGCACCGCTTCGACGCTCGGCGAGGCGAAGATTTCGCCCGAAACCGCCGCCGTCAGCATGCCCTTGCCGACAAAGCCGGCATGCGAGGGCTCATGCCCAGCGCCGCCGCCGGACACGATGCTGACTTTCGTCCTGTCCCAGTCGGCGCGGAGGATGACCTTGATATCGGGATAGCCGTCGAGGCGCGCAAGATCGCCAGCGCCGATGGTCCGCAACAGGCCGTCCAGCGCCTCCGTGACGATGGTTTCCCTGCGATTGAAAAAGTGCTTCATCGAATTCGTCCAGTCTATCCGCAATCGTCATTCAGAGCCGGCGTTCATCCTTGGCAGGAAACACCGGAACCGTTCACATGAGCCTTTGTCCGTCGGCACCGAAATAAAGCGGCGACCGGTAGCGGATCACCACTCTGTCACCCTGTTCCAGATCCGTATCGGGATCGGTCAGCGTCACCAGCTTCATGGAGCCCACCGTCACATGAAGGTGGTTCTGGTCGCCGAGATGCTCGACCCAGTCGACAACGCCGTCGGCATGGCCATTCATCGCCTTCCCGATCGTCAGATGTTCGGTGCGCGCGCCGATCGTCTTGGTGCCGGCGGGCGCGCCGCCGTCCGGCAGCAACCCGGTCGGTAGCAGATTGATCGCCGGCTGGCCGAGCCTGGCCGCGACATGCAGGTTTGCCGGCTCCGAATATATGGTTCGCGGCGAACCGATCTGCACCAGCACGCCATCGGCGAGGATGCCGATGCGGTCGGCCATCGTCATCGCTTCGATCTGGTCATGCGTCACATACAGCATGGTGGCGCCGAGTTCGGTCTGGATGCGCTTCAATTCGAGCCTCAGATCCGCCCGCAGCTTGGCATCAAGCGACGACAGCGGCTCGTCCATCAGGTAGATCGACGGCTTGCGCACCAGCGCGCGGCCGATGGCGACGCGCTGCATCTCGCCACCCGAAAGCTTGGTCGAGCGGTTGGAAAGCTTGTGATGGATCCGCACCATCTTGGCCACCTCCTCGACGCGGCGGCGAATCTGGTCTTCCGGCATTCTGCGTGCCGGCGAGCGCAGCGGGAAGGCGAGATTGTCGAACACCGAAAGATGCGGATAAAGCGAATATTGCTGGAACACGAAGGCGGTGTCGCGCTCGGCCGGTGACAATGTCGTGGCGTTGTGGCCGCCGATCTCGATCGTGCCGGCATCCTGCCGCTCCAGCCCGGCGATCAGCCGCAGCGTCGTCGTCTTGCCGGCCCCCGTCGGGCCGAGCAGCACGACGAACTCGCCGTCGGATATATGCAGGTCGAGACCGTTGACGGCGACATGCTCGCCGAAGCTCTTGGTCACGTTCTTGATGTGGACCTCAGCCATGCCGGGCTCTCCCCTGGGAGGCGGAATCGTGGACCGCGGTTCTCACCGCGCGGCCCGAGCCCTTTTCGAAAAGCGACAGTCTCGCGCTGCTCAAGGCAAGGCCGACATGGTCGCCGGTCGAGAGCCGGATTTCGGCCGGCACCCTGGCCTTGATGATGCCGTCCGCCGTCTCCACCGCCACGATCTGCGTGGTGCCGAGATATTCGGTGCCGTAGATGGCGCCGCGCAGCTTCGAATTGTCGTCGAAGCGGATATGTTCGGGGCGGATGCCGATCGCCATTTCGCCGGGCGCGATATCCTCGCGCACCTCGGGCACGGCCACCGTCGCGCCTTGCACGACAACCTCCCTTGCACCCTTGGTCAGTCCACCGCCGAATCCGAGGAAATTCATCGGCGGCGAGCCGATGAAGTCGGCGACGAACATGGTTGCCGGCCGGTCGTAGATCTCGCGCGGAGTGCCAAACTGTTCGATGACGCCGTGGTTCATGACCGCGATCTTGTCGGCCATCGACATCGCTTCCATCTGGTCGTGCGTGACATAGACGGTCGTCGCGTGGATGCGGTTGTGCAGTTCGCGCAGCTCATGGACCATCAGATCGCGGAACTCGGTGTCGAGCGTACCGAGTGGCTCGTCCATCAGGAAACACTTCGGCCGCCGCACGATGGCGCGGCCGAGCGCGACACGCTGGCGATCGCCGCCGGCAAGGCCGGAAACGGATTTGTTGAGCAGATGATCGATGCGCAGGAGCTTCGCCGTCTCTTCGACGCGGGTGCGGATTTCAGCCGACGGCATGCCTTGCGCCAGAAGCGGAAAGCCGATGTTCTTGCGCACATTCATGTGCGGATAGAGCGCGAACAGCTGGAAGACGAAGGCGATGTCGCGCTCGCGCGCCCGCAGCATGGTGACGTCGTCGCCGCCAAGCAGGATCTGGCCGCCGGTCGGCAGTTCGAGCCCCGCGATCATGCGCAAGGTCGTGGTCTTGCCGCAACCGGATGGCCCGAGCATGACGAAGAACTCGCCGTCCTCGACGACGAAGTTGGAGTCCTGCACGGCGACGAAATCGCCGAAGGCCTTTCTCAGGTACTGGACGCGAATTTCGGCCATGATTATTCCGGGAACTTCGAGACGATGATGAACATCACCGTGCCGGCAAGCATGGTGATGAAGGAATAGGTGTAGAGCGACAGCGCGAAGGGCTGGAACAGCATCAGGAAGCCAAGCGCGATGAGCGCCGTCGCGATGTTTTCCATCAGCCCGCGCCGTGCCCAGGCTGGCCATGATCTCTTTATGGGAGCAACAGGGCGCGTCATGCTCCACCCCCTTCCTTCTGCCCGTCCAAGAAGCGAGAGGCTTGCCAGGTGGTTCCCCCACTCCGCCGCTGCTTCGCAGCGCCACCTCTCCCCCCTCCGGAGGGAGAGGAAGGGAGTCTGGCCAACTTAGGGTCGCGCCCTTCCTCTACCCCGTCGATCGGGGGAGAGGTGTCGAGCGAAGCTCGACGGAGTGGGGGTCGACCTGGCGCGGCGCGAGACCGGGAGCGAGGACAAGGGAAACGGTGGCGCCGTCGGTTTCTTATTCCCAGAGCAATCATTTGCGCACCGCGCCGAAGGTGATGCCACGCAGCAATTGCTTGCGAAGCAGGATGGTGAAGACAAGGATCGGCACCAGGAAGATCGTCGTGCCGGCCGCGACAGCGGGCCAGTCCTGGCCGCCTTCGCCGATGATGGTGGGGATGAAGGGCGGCGCTGTCTGTGCCGTGCCGGAGGTCAAGAGGGCCGCGAACGCGTATTCGTTCCAGGCGAAGATCAGGCAGAAGATCGCGGTCGCGGCGATGCCGGTGGTGGCTTGCGGCAAAACCGTGCGCCAGAAGGCCTGGAGCCTCGTATAGCCGTCGATCATCGCCGCTTCCTCATATTCGCGCGGGATCTCGTCGATGAAGCCCTTCAGCAGCCACACCGCCAGCGATACATTGACCGCCGTGTAGAGCAGGATCATGCCGAGCGCGGTGTCGGACAGGCCAAGCTCGCGGTACATCAGGTAGATCGGTATGGCGACGGCGATCGGCGGCATCATGCGCGTCGACAGGATGAAGAACAGCAGGTCATCGGCGAGCGGCACCTTGAAGCGCGAGAAGCCATAGGCCGACAGCGTGCCGAGGAACACCGCGCAGAAGGTCGAGCCGAAGGCGATGATCAGCGAATTGATGAAGCGCGGCAGGAAGTTGGACTGGCCGGCGATCACCATGTTGCGCTTGCGCACGGTCTCGTCGCAGATGCCTGTCGCGGGTCCGAGAGAGTTGATGTATTCGGGCGTCTGCCGCGTGCGTGTCGTGAACAGATTGCAGTAACCCTCAATGCTCGGCTGGAACAGGACCTTCGGCGGATAGGCGATCGAGTCCGGCGGCGTCTTGAAGCTGGTGGCGAAGATCCACAGCAGCGGCACGATCGAGATCAGCGCATAGGCGACGATGATCGCGCCGGCGATCCGCTTCGAATTCGCCGAAGGCGCGACGACCGAATGGGCAGTGGTCAGGCTCATCTCTGCTTCACCTTGTTGAGCGCCTTGACGTAGATGTTGGCCAGGCCGAACACCGCGACGAACAGGATGATGGCGAAGGCCGACGAATAGCCGGTGCGCCAACTTTCGAAAGCCTGCCGCTTCAACGTGATCGAGGCGACCTCGGTGGTCGAGCCGGGTCCGCCGCCGGTCAAGAGATTGACCATGTCGAACATCTTGAAGTTCTCGATGCCGCGAAACAGCACCGCCAGCATGATGAAGGGCAGCGCCATGGGAAGCGTGATCGACCAGAACTGCCGCCAGTTGGAGGCGCGGTCGACCTCGGCCGCCTCATAGATGTATTCGGGGATCGAGCGCAGTCCCGCGAGGCAGATCAGCATCACGTAGGGCGTCCACATCCAGGTATCGACGATGACGATCGACCACGGCGCCAGGGACACGTTGGACAGCATCTGGATATTCGTCGGCGGGATACCGGTGACAAACGAGATGGCATAGGCGAACAGGCCGATCTGCGGCTCGTAGAGGAAGCGCCAGAAATTGCCGACCACCGCCGGCGACAGCATCATCGGCACCAGGATGATGGTCGTCCAGAAGGCGTGGCCGCGGAACTTGCGATCGATCAGCCAGGCCAGGGTGAAGCCGATCAGCGTCTGCAGGAGGATCGTCCAGAACACGAAATGCGCCGTCGTCTGCATGGCGATCCAGACATCGCTATCGCCGAGGATGCGCCGATAATTGGCGAAGCCGAGATTCTTCACGACTTCATTTGGACGGTTGGCCCGGTAGTTGGTGAATGACAGATAGATCGCCCAGAACAACGGGAAGATGTTGATGGCGAGCAGCAACAGAATCGTCGGCGAGATGAACAGCCAGGCCAGGCCCTTGTCGCTGATGCCGCGGACCTTGCGAGCCAACGGTTCCGGGGTCGCCCGGGCAACGTTCTCCGCAGTCCGATTGAGCATGGTCAGTCCTGCTTCGGTCACTTTAGCTCGTCTCTGTGATGGAATTTATCTGAACCGCGTTCCGTGCCAAGTGCGGCACGGGACCAGAGCATGATGCCGAACAGTGCGAAGCGGCTTTCGGACGACATCATGCTCGCTCTCACTTGGCCCGGAGGCGGATGTTCCAGGTCGTTTGGCCTGAAATCATCCGGCTCCGGGGGTCCGGCTCGGGAGGAGCCTTGCGGTTACAGCTTGCCGTCGTCCTGGAACACCTGCGTCCAATCCTTGACCAGCCCGTCGAGCGCGTCCTTGGCCGAGCCCTGGCCGGCGACGACATAGTCGTGGAAGCGTTTCTGTGAGGCCTGCAGCAGCGGCGCGTAGCTCGGCTCGGCCCAGAAGTCCTTCACGATGGCCATCGAGTCGAGGAAGGTCTGCGCATAGGGCTGGCTCGCCGGGAATTTCGGATCCTTCACCACCGCGTTGAGGCAGGAATAGCCACCGAGCGACCACCACTTGGCCTGCACGTCCTTGTTGGCGAACCACTTGATGTATTTCAGCGCCTGCTCCTGCTTGTCGGAATAGGACACCACGGAAATGCCCTGGCCGCCGAGTTGGGCGAACTGGGCGCCGCCGGGACCCTTGGGGTTGACGAAGTAGCCTATCTTGTCGCCGCCGACATTCTCGTCCTTCTGCAGGCCCGGCCACGTGAAGGCGAAGTTCATGTGCATCGCCACCTGGCCGGATTTGAAGGC
>NZ_JBAZUD010000211.1:0-5737 GCF_041661565.1 Mesorhizobium sp. | reverse complement strand
GCCGCGCCGGAGAATGTAATTCAGCATTGCCTTCCCACAGGTTCTCCGGTTGCCACCCCTCCCCCGAGCGGATCATTTCGGCAATATTGACAAGCCCTGAAACACCCGTCAATAGAAATGAAATTAAGTTCCAAATTTGAGCACTTTCCGCGCTACCAAATTCGATACGCCGGAAAATCAGGTCTCGGAACCGTCGGAACGCACGTTCAGGATATCGCCGCGCTGTAGGGCAGGAGCAGCATGCGAAAACGAAACAAGCCGATTGTAGCGCCGACAAGCGAGGATGCCGGGCATTCTTCCGCACTCGTGCGTGGATTGCAAATCCTGCGCGCTTTCACGCCCGCCGATGCGTCACTCGGCAATCAGGATCTGATCGAGCGTACAGGACTTCCCAAGGCGACCATTTCGCGCCTTACCTACACGCTCATAGGCCTGGGTTACCTGATCTATGACCAGTCGCTCGGTCGCTACCGTGTCGGTCCGGCAACGGTGTCGCTGGGTTATTCCGGACTGAGCAGCAGCGCCGTCATCTACATGGCCAAGCCCTTGATGCAGGCGCTGGCCATAGACACCGGGGTAGCCGTCGCGATGGGCATGCGCGACGGACTGGAAATGGTCTATGTCGCGAACTGCCGTCCGGAGACTCCGGTGACGCTGCGGCTGAACGTCGGATCGCGCCTGCCGATCTGGCAGACATCCATGGGGCTCGCCTACATGGCGGCCATGGAAGACGCGGCGCGCGACAAGATCGTTTCCAAGCTTGTCGAGGCTCACGCCGACAGGAGGGACGTGATGCTCTCCGCGATCGATCGGGCGCGGGAAAGCTATGCGCGCCAGGGCTTCGTGACGTCTTTCGGTGAATGGTACAGCTATATCAACGCCGTCGGGATTCCGTTCCGCCCCACCGACGGGTCGCAACTGGTCGCCATTACCTGCGGCGGTATCAAGGATCTCGCGCCTGTCGAGGAGTGCCTGGACAGTTTCGCGCCAAGGCTGAAGGAATTGGTGGCGGAGCTGCAGGGTCGCCTGACCGGCGCGATTTCGCCTTTCGCGGAGCCCGGTGCGGGCCAGTCGCCCTCCGACGAGTTCGACTTCAGAGGATAGATGATCCATGCCGGTCGCGGTTGTATTCCCGAAAGTGAGCCTCGAAACAGATGTCGGCAGCATCGCGCGTTGGCTGAAGGACGATGGCGCGGCCGTCAATCCCGGCGAGGCTCTGTTCGAGATCGACAATGACAAGGCCGCGGTCGAAGTGGAAGCCACTGCGGCCGGCACGGTTCTGCATCTGCACAAGGCCGGCGACGAGGTGCGGGTCGGCGACATTGTCGGGCACATTCTGGCGGCCGGCGAGCAGCCTGTAACCGGCCCGTCCGGGACAAAGGCCGAACCGCCGGCCGAGGCCCTGCGCCTAACGCAGGCCCGGACGATGGAAAATGCGTCCCCTGGCAGCTCGCGCATCGTCGCGACGCCGTTGGCGCGCCGCATGGCGGAGCAGGGCGCCATCGACCTGTCTGCCATCCAGGGGTCCGGGCCGCGCGGGCGCATCCAGAAAAAGGACCTGATCGGCCTGGCAAAGGCCCACGAAGCGGCACGGCCGGCGGCTACCGGCGCGCGCTTGAACGCGGTGTGGCTGCAGAAGGAAGGCGCCGCGACCATCGTCGCCTTGCACGGCTTTGCCTCGGATCACAATGCCTGGCGGAGCCTGCTTGCCGCCGGACGCCCGAATGCCCGATTCCTGGCGGTCGAATTGCCTGGCCACGGCCGCTCGCCCCGCACGGTGCCGGCCGATCTCGACCTGGTTTGCGACATGGTCGAAAGCCTGCTTGCAGATCAGGGCGTGGACAACGCAACCGTGGTCGGCCACTCCTTCGGTGCAGCGGTCGCCGCGAGACTTGCCACGCGCGGTTTCCTTTCCGTGCGCTCCCTGCTGATGATTTCTCCCGCGGGCCTCGGACCCGAGATCCGGGTGGAATTCCTGAAAGGTTTCGTCGCCGCGCGGCAAGCGTCCAGCCTGCTGCCCTGGCTGCACGAGCTGGTCTTCGACCCCAGTGTCATTTCGCAGGCGTTCCTGCGCACCGTGGAGGAGCAGCGCAAGGATGAGGGGCTTTCGGCCTCGTTGAGGGCTTTCGCGGAGCACCACTTCTGTGACGGGACGCAGACATTCTCGATCCGCCCTGACCTTGAGCGGCTTCGGATGCCGGCGCGCATCATCTTCGGCACACAGGACAGGATCATTCCCTTCAGCCATTGCCATTCCCTGCCCGGTCGCATCGCCCTGCATGCGTTTCAGCGCTGCGGTCACCTGCCGTTCCTGGAGCAGCCGGATATGACCATGGCGATCCTCGAGGAGATGCTGGCGCTCGGCTACGCCAACGGGACGGTTTCCAGTGGCGAGCGGATACGCCATGTCGCTTGACCCCGAAATTTTCCAACAATTGCTCGAGACGGTCCGCCGGTTCGTCAAGGAGCGCCTGGTTCCCCACGAAGCCGATGTGAGCCGGTCCGACCGTGTGCCGGAAAGCATCAAGCACGAGATGCGCGATCTGGGCTTGTTTGGCCTCTCCATCCCGCAGGAGTTTGGCGGACTGGGCCTGACCATGGAGGAAGAGGTCCGCGTCACCTTCGAACTCGGCCGCACCTCGCCGGCCTTCCGTTCGGTTTTCGGCACCAATAACGGCATCGGCTCACAAGGTATCGTCATGGACGGCACCGACGAGCAGAAGCGCCTCTATCTGCCGCGTCTGGCTGCGGGCGACATCATCAGTTCCTTCGCCCTGACGGAGCCGGAGGCGGGCTCGGACGCGGCGTCTCTGCGCACGACAGCGCGCAGCGATGGCGATTTCTATGTCCTGAACGGCACGAAACGGTTCATCACCAACGCGCCTCATGCCGATCTCTTCACTGTGTTTGCCCGCACGGAGTCGGCAAGCCGCCCCGAAGGGGTGGTGACGGCCTTCCTCGTCGACGCCAGGACGCCCGGCCTGTCCCTGGGAAAGATCGACAAGAAAATGGGCCAGTCCGGCTCCCACACCTGCGATGTCATCTTCGAGGATTGCAAGGTTCCCGCGTCGGCGGTGCTTGGCGGCGAGGAGGGGCAGGGCTTCAAGACGGCGATGAAAGTGCTGGACAGGGGTCGGCTCCATATTTCCGCATTTTGCGTGGGAGTCGCCGACCGCCTGATCGCCGACAGCCTGTCCTACGCCATGCAGCGCAAACAGTTCGGCCAGCCGATCGCCGAATTCCAGCTGATACAAGCCATGCTGGCCGATAGCCGCGCCGAGTCCTACGCCGCCAAGTGCATGGTGCTGGAGACTGCGCGCGGCAAGGACCGCGGCGACAACGTCTCGACCGACGCGGCGTGCTGCAAGATGTTTGCCAGCGAGATGGTGGGGCGGGTCGCCGATCGTGCGGTTCAGATCCATGGCGGAGCCGGCTATATGGAAGAGTACGGCATCGAACGCGCCTACCGTGACGTGCGTCTGTTCCGGATCTACGAGGGAACCACGCAGATCCACCAGATCCTGATCGCCAGGAACATGGTCAAGGAAGCCCTTGCCGCCGCCTGAAGCCGGCTACGGGAGCCGATCCCCGCGACTCTCCCCCTCTGTTTGCCTAGGACTGGCGTGACCATCGTCTGGACCAGCAGACGGTCAGCCTTCGCGATTGAAAATCGATTTTTTTATCACTAGGCTTTCGCCTTAACATCACAGCTGATCCGGTGGCCTCCATGTCTTTGAACGAGCAGACCGAAACCAATGCGATGGATCTCGCATATCACTTCCATTCGCAGACCAACCCCCAGACACTGTCGCGCGAAGGCGCCTATGTCGTCGTCAAGGGCGACGGAGCGCACGTGATCGATGAGAGCGGCAAGCGCTATATCGACGCGATGGCGGGGCTTTGGTGTGCTTCGCTCGGCTTCAACGATCAGCGCCTCGGACAAGCGGCGGCGGCGCAATACCAGGAACTCGGCTACTATCACAGCTTCTACGGCCGCACGAACCCGAAGGCCGCGGCGCTCAGCAAGAAGCTCGTCGAACTGACGAAGATGGAGGGCGGACGCACTTTCTTCGTGACATCCGGTTCCGAAGCCAATGAAACCATGGTCAAGCTTGCCTGGCTTTATCACGCCTCGCGCGGCAAGCCGACCAAGCGCAAGATCATTGCGAGGGACCGGGCTTTCCATGGATCGACCATCGTCGCCGGATCGATGTGCGGGCTGGAGATGATGCATCGCGAGTTTGGACTGCCGTTGCCCGGCTTCCTGCACACGCTGCATCCAAACAGCTACCGTGTGAAGCTGCCCGATGAAAGCGAAAGCGAATTCGTTAGCCGGCTGGCCGCCGAACTCGAGCGGCTGATCCTGCGTGAAGGGCCCGACTCCGTCGCCGGCTTCATCGCCGAGCCGGTAATGGCCGCCGGCGGGATCCTGCCGCCGCCAGCCGGATATTTCGAGGCGATCCAGAAGATCCTGACCAAGTACGACATATTGCTCCTCGACGACGAGGTCGTCTGCGGTTTTGGCAGAACCGGCAACTGGTTCGGGTGTCAGACCGTCGGCATGCAGCCTGACATGATGTCGCTCGCCAAGGGCATCACATCTTCCTACTTCCCGCTCGCGGCCGTGGTTGTGGCGCCGAAAATCATCGAAGCGGTGGAGCGCTACAATGAAGGCGGCACATCGTTCGGGCACGGTTTCACCAATGCCGCGCATCCCGTGGGAGCCGCCGTCGCCCTGGAAGCCATCGCCATCTACGAGGAACTGGATATCGTCTCGCAGGTCAGAAAAATGGGCGCGCTGCTTTTCGATCGGCTGAAGCATGCAACGGGGAATTCGCCCATCGTCGGGGACGTGCGCGGGATCGGGCTGATGTATGGCGTAGAACTGGTGGAGGATCGGGACACCAGGGCACCTTTCGCGCCGGCGCGCATGATCGGCGCCAAGCTGGCGGCCAGCGCCTATGAGCACGGGCTCGTCGTCAGGGCGATGCGCGATACGATAGGCTTCTGCCCCCCGCTGATCATCGATGAGGCTGATGTCGAGGAGATCGGCGGCAAACTCGAGAAGGCCCTGGCCGAAATCGAGAGGGACCTCAGGGAGCAGTCCATCTAGCACAAGTCTGGCGCGCTCACCCCGCCGTCTTTCAAATTCTGGCACGCCCGGTCAGCGGGCGGCAATGACCGCAAGCGCAGTATTCATGCCGACCAGGCACACCCCAACGACCAACGTCTATGTGTACGCGGCTGCGGCCTATGCCTGTTTCTCGGCATCGGACGCCTTGACCAAGGCAATCGCGGGTCCGCTGCATGTTTTCGAGATCGGCTTCTTTGAAAATCTGTGCGCCGCGCTGGTGCTTCTGGCAACCCGGCACGAAAACGAACGGTGGGTCGAATTCTGGAAAATGGATCGTCCGTGGCCGGTCCATTTGCGCGCGCTATGCGGCGTGCTGTCCAGTCTCTGCGCGATCTATGCCTTCACGACCATCCCCCTGGTGGATGCATATTCGCTGATTTTTCTTGCCCCGTTCTTCGTGACGATCCTGTCGGTGCTGATCCTAAAGGAACAGGTCGGTCCGTGGCGATGGTTTGCCGTGGTGTTGGGTTTCGTGGGCGTGCTTCTGGCGGTCAAGCCAGGTTTCCAGGAATTCCATCTTGGCCATGCCACGGCCGCGATCACCGGCCTGGCCACCGGCACCTCGATCATCATCATGAGAAGCCTCGGCACCAGCGTGAAGAA
>NZ_JBAZUD010000210.1:0-5849 GCF_041661565.1 Mesorhizobium sp. | reverse complement strand
TAGATGCGCTTGACCTCTTCGAGGTCGACCGGATCGTTGAGCGAACGCAGGCGACGGAATTCATCCTCGGTCAGCGTCAGCGGCGTGTCGGCGCGGAAATGCGACCACTGCTCGGCGGAGAAAAACCGAAAGGGGGAATACTTCTCGGTCGGCGCGAGCTGATCCATAGCGAAACCTGCCCTCCCTCGCGATCAGCCCTGGGGCCGCGACGCCTTCTCGGCGATGCCCGAACGCCCGGTGCGGCTTTCGAGCTCCTTCAGCACGTCGCTCAGCGCAACCCCTGAGACGCCGAGAACGACGAGCCAATGATATATAAGATCGGCGCTTTCCGAAACGAGACCCTGCCTGTCGCCCTTGACGGCGGCGATCACTGTCTCGACCGCCTCTTCTCCAAGCTTCTGGGCCGCCTTGTCTACGCCGCGCGCGAACAGTTTCGCCGTCCACGAGTCCGGGTCGCCGGAACGCGCGCGTTCCCCGATGAGTGTCTCCAGGTCGGAGAGCGAAAATTCAGCCATGGCGCCGAAAGCCTTTTTCTTGCCCGGAAGCCTGTTCCAGGCCGAAGCCTCTAGGGCTGATCCGCCGATGAGTCCAGCCGCATAGGCAGACCGGCCCGGGCCATATGCGCCTTGGCCTGGGCTATGGTGTAGGTGCCGAAATGGAAGATGGAGGCCGCCAGCACCGCGCCGGCATGACCGTCGCGTATGCCCTCGACCAGGTGATCGAGCGTGCCGACGCCGCCGGACGCGATGACCGGCGCGCGCACGGCATCCGATATGGCGCGGGTGAGCGCTATGTCGTAGCCGGCCTTGGTGCCGTCACGGTCCATCGAGGTCAGCAGGATCTCGCCGGCGCCGCGATCGACCATCGCCTGAGCGAATTCGATGGCGTCGATGCCGGTCTTCTCACGGCCGCCATGGGTGAAAATCTCCCAGCGGTCGGCTTCACCGGCGCCAGACACCTTCTTGGCATCGATGGCGACGACGATGCACTGGTTGCCGAACTTGTCGGCCGCCTCGGCGACGAAATCCGGGTTCTTCACCGCCGCCGTGTTGATGGACACCTTGTCGGCGCCGGCCAGCAGCAGTTTCCTGATGTCGGCGACCTGGCGCACGCCGCCGCCGACGGTCAACGGCATGAAGCACTGTTCGGCGGTTCGCGTAACGACGTCGAAGATCGTCTCGCGATTGTCGGACGAAGCGGTTATGTCGAGAAAGCAGAGTTCGTCCGCACCGGCAGCGTCATAGGCCTTGGCCGCCTCGACCGGGTCGCCGGCGTCGATGAGGTCGACGAAGTTGACGCCCTTGACGACGCGACCGTTCTTGACGTCGAGACATGGGATGACGCGGACCTTGAGCATCAGCGACCCTCTATCGTGGCGATCAGGTCGTTGAGCAGCTGACCGACCAGCGGCGGCACATCCGTCTTGGCGTCGAAGGCCGGATCGTAGGCGGAAATGGTGATGCCGACGATGGGCATCGCAAGCGCCACGGCACAGGCCGCGTCCCGCAGCTGTTCGGGGCTCGGTCCGCCCGGCGTGACGTAGCGGTTGGCCTGCAGGTCCTCCGGATCGTGCACATCAAGATCAATATGCATGTGCACGCGTCCGGCGCCGGCGGCCTTCAGCTTTTCGGTTGCTTGCCCGACACCGGGACATTCCGTGCGGATGACCGGCAATGTCTGCAACAACTGCTTTTCCGCCGGATCGAGATCGCGCGCGTTGACGAGTACGCAGCGCGACGGATCGATCGGCTTGAAACCGGGAATGGCTGACGCCATTGGACGCCAGCACAGGCCCAGCACCGTCGCCAGCGCCATGCCGTCGAGGAAGCCATGGATCGATGTCTCGGGCGTGTTGAGGTCGCCGTGCTGGTCGGCCCAGATGATCGCGTCGGCGCTCTCGCCGGCGACCGCGCCGACGCTGGTCAGGCAATTTCCGGCGAGCACGACGGGAAACCGGCCCCTGCCGATGGCAAGGCTGACCTCGGCGGAAACCGCTTTGCAGACGGCAAAGCCGGTGGCGATCTCGCGCCCCTGGTTGTCGCCGACCCTGCCGATGTCCTCGACCGCGACGTCGTGGCCGGCCATGGTCAGGGCGTCGACGAGACCGCCCGATATCAGCGCGTCCGGCCCTTGGCCCATGCCGCCATGATAGTGTCCGCTGTCGTATGAGGCCAGGATGATGGAGATTTTCACGATCTGGTCTCCGCCGCGGGCCTGCCCCTGAGGATCGCCAGGGCCTTGGCCGGATCGATGCGGCCATCATACAGCGCGCGGCCGGAGATCGCGCCTTCGAGCTTGCGCGCGTCCGGCATGGTCATGCGCACGATGTCGGCGATCGAGGCGAGCCCGCCCGAGGCGATGACAGGGATCGAGACGGCATCGGCGAGGCCTATGGTGGCGTCCCAGTTGATGCCGGTCAGCACGCCGTCGCGATCGATGTCGGTGTAGATGATGGCGGCGACGCCCGCGCCCTCGAATTTCTTCGCCAGCTCGACGACGCCGAGACTGGACGCCTCGGCCCAGCCCTCGACAGCGACCTTGCCGCCCTTGGCGTCGATACCAACGGCAATCTTGCCCGGGAACGCCTTGCAGGCCTGCTTGACCAGGTCGGGATCGCGCACGGCCACGGTGCCGAGGATGACGCGGGCGAGGCCTCGATCGAGCCAGTCCTCGATCTGGGCCAGCGTGCGGATGCCGCCGCCGAGCTGTACCGGGTTGTTCGTCGCCTTGAGGATGGCGCCGACGGCGGCGCCGTTGACGCTCTGGCCTTGGAAGGCACCGTTGAGATCGACGACATGCAGCCACTCGAAGCCCTGCTCCTCGAAGGCTCGTGCCTGCGCGGCGGGATCATCGTTGTAGATGGTCGCGGTCGACATGTCGCCGAGCTTCAGGCGCACGCACTGGCCGTCCTTGAGATCGATGGCCGGGAAAAGGATCATCCGTTCAAGCGCCTTCAACGATGACAAAATGGCCGGTCGACGCCGCAAGCCGGAACTTCGAGGCCTGCTGATACTCGGGCGAATGATAGCATACGAGAGCCTTCTCGTAGGATTCGAACTCGACCAGCACATGGCGATTGCCGGTTGGTCCTTCCGGGTTCTCATGGCGACCGGCCCGCACCGCGAACCGAGCCCCGTACTTCGCGAACGCCACCGCGTTCGCCTCGATGTACTGCTTGTACATCTCGGGATCGCGGACATCGACCATCGCCATCCAGTAGCCCTTCTTGCCCATGGTCTAGGGCCTCCAGCGCAGGAAGTTGGTGATCAGGGCGAGGCCAAGCGCCTGGCTCTTTTCCGGGTGAAATTGCGTGCCGACCAGATTGTCGCGGGAGACAGCCGCCGTCACCGGGCCGCCATAGTCGGTAACCGCCAGGACCTCGTCGGGCTTCCGTGCATCGAGGTGGTAGGAATGGACGAAATAGGCGTGCAGCCCAGCCGGCCCGGTCGGTATGCCGGCAAACAGCGGATGCTCGCGCTTGAGCTCGATCGTGTTCCAGCCGATCTGCGGAATCTTCAGAGCCGGATCGCTGGGCGTGATCTCCTTGACGTCGCCTGCTATCCAGCCAAGGCCGCTGGTGATCGTCTTCTCCAGGCCGCGCTCCGACATCAATTGCATACCGACGCAGATGCCCAGGAAGGGCCGGGCGTTGCGAATGGCGACCTCGTTAACCGCTTCCCACATGCCGTCGACGGCGCGCAAGCCGGCGGCGCAGTCGGCATAGGCGCCGACGCCGGGCAGCACGATGCGGTCGGCCGTGCGCACGCGCTGCGCATCTGCGGTCAGGTCGATCTCGGCCGATATGCCTGCTTCGCGCGCGGCGCGCTCGAAAGCCTTGGTGGCCGAGCGCAGGTTGCCCGAGCCATAGTCGATGATCGCAACCCGCATGTCAGGGCCTACCCGGAACGTGGGTCAACCCCAGCGCAATGCCCGGCTGCGACGGTCGCGCTAGGGCGGCATCGGGAACCATGCGCGGTGCCGGCACGACCTCGTCGGCGGGCGCCTCGGCCTCCAGGGCTTGGCGGATGTCGGCATCATCGAGCGTAGCGGCTTCGACAACGCCCCATTCGCGCCACCCGCGGCGGCGAAGGGCAGCGATGCGCAAGCCCTGCCCTTCCAGGCCGACATAGAGCGAAACCAGCAGCGACAGCAGCGAACCAGTCGATCCAAGGCCAAGGTTTTGGCCAAGCATCGACAGCGCGCCCATGACGACGAAGGCGATCCCGGCTTCGATCCACAATCGGTGCCAGGCGAACCACAGCGGCGGCACCAGCAGGCCGAGCCAGGTGAAGCCATCGCGCACCAGGGTCGTTGCGTCGGCCTTCTCGCCGCGTCCGTGCGGCTCCATCACGACATAGGCGGCCATGGCGTTACCCCTTCAACGAACCCTTGGTGGAGGGAACCGCGTCCGGCTGGCGCGGGTCGTGCTCGAGTGCGGTGCGCAACGCGCGCGCCACCGCCTTGAAGCAGGTTTCGGCAATGTGGTGGTTGTTGGCGCCATAATGGTTGGTGACGTGCAATGTGATGCCGGCATTCTGCGCCAGCGCCTGGAAGAATTCGCGCACCAGTTCGGTATCGAAGGTGCCGATCTTCGGCGACGAGAACGAGACGTTCCAGACCAGGAACGGACGGCCGGAGACGTCGATGGCGGCGCGCGTCAGCGTCTCGTCCATGGCAAGGTCGATCGAGGCGTAGCGCATGATGCCGCGCCGCTCTCCCAGCGCCCGGCTCAGCGCCTGGCCGAGCGCGATGCCGGTGTCCTCGACCGTGTGGTGGTCGTCTATATGCAGGTCGCCCTTCGCCCTGACCGTCATGTCGATCAGCGAATGGCGCGAAAGCTGGTCCAGCATATGGTCGAAGAAGCCGACACCCGTGGCGATGTCCGACTTGCCCGAGCCGTCGACATGGACCGACACCGAGATGTCGGTTTCCCTGGTCTTGCGACTTGCTTCGGCGGAACGGGGCGCCATCAGTTTATCCTTGCGCATGAGGTCACAGTGTCACGGGCTCCAGGCGCTAGCAGGCCTGAAAACCAAAGCCTTCTAGCAGCATGGTCCGGCGATTGCCAGTTGCCGTCCCGGACAGTATCGAACCGTTTGCAATCATCGGTCACGTGCATACATATGGCCGATCAAAGTTACTCGTACCGCGCCAATCGCCTTTTTTGGGATCGCGCGAATCGGAGCCACGGATGTCGAATGAACTATCCATGCACGCCACGACCATCGTGACGGTGCGCAAGGGCAACAAGGTGGTCATCGCCGGCGACGGCCAGGTCAGCCTTGGCCAGACCATCATGAAGGGCAATGCACGAAAAGTGCGCCGCATCGGCAAGGGCGGCAATGTGATCGCCGGTTTCGCCGGCGCCACCGCGGACGCCTTCACGCTGCTCGAACGGCTCGAGGCCAAGCTCGAACAATATCCCGACCAGTTGACGCGCGCCTGCGTCGAGCTTGCCAAGGACTGGCGCACCGACCGCTATCTGCGCCGGCTGGAGGCGATGATGCTGGTGGCGGACAAGTCGGTTTCGCTGGCGCTGACCGGCAATGGCGACGTGCTCGAACCCGAATTCGGCGTCATGGCCATCGGTTCGGGCGGCAACTACGCGCTGGCCGCGGCGCGTGCCCTGATGGACAGCGACAAGGATGCCGAGGAAATCGCCCGCAAGGCGATGCAGATCGCGTCCGATATCTGCGTCTACACCAACAACGCTTTCGTTGTCGAAACGCTCGATGCCGCCTGAGCAGGTGGCGCTTTACGATTTTCGACCGGTTACTGAGAGAGACCTGCCGATGATCGCGGGCTGGCTCGCCCTGCCGCATGTCGCGCAATGGTGGGATAGTCCCGAA
>NZ_JBAZUD010000209.1:0-6090 GCF_041661565.1 Mesorhizobium sp. | reverse complement strand
CACCGCGCCGGCGCCGGGGCCAAAACGCTCGATGCCAAGCCCGAAGCGGGCGAGCGTCTCGGAATGCAGCGCCAGCCGTTCGGCATCTTCTTCCGGCAGGTCGACGATCTCGGGCAGAAGCAGCATCTGAGACGGGACCGCGCGTGAATGCAGCGCGTTCTTCAGGGCCTCGTAGACCAGCCGCTCATGCGCCGCGTGCTGGTCGACAATGATCAGCGAATCCCTGGTCTGCGCCACGATGTAGTTCTCATGCACCTGTGCCCGCGCCGCGCCCAGCACGGCGCCAAGCAACGTCTCGGCCGCCTCGTCCTGCCCGGCGCGCGTGTCGGCGCTGGCAAGAGCGCCGGCATCGAACGCGGTCTGTTCATTGTCGCTGAAACCTGACGCCCCAAAACCCATATCGAGGGGTCGTTGCGGCGAGCGGAACGGGTCATGGACCGCGAAGCCCGAGGCTCTGTGCGCGGCTTCGTAACTGCGATGGCCGTTGGCCGGGCCGCCATGTTCGTAGGCCGTGGCGCCTGGCCGGAAGGCCGCCATCATGCCGGCCGCCCCGGTCGTCGCGGCGCGGATGCCGGCATCGGCGAGCGCCTGGCGGATCGACCCGACGATCAGCCCGCGCACCAGCCCGGGATCGCGGAAGCGCACATCGGCCTTTGCCGGGTGGACATTGACATCGACGATGGCCGGATCGAGCGTCAGGAACAGCACCGTCACCGCATGGCGGTCGCGTGGCAGCACGTCGGCATAGGCGCCTCGGATGGCCCCGGCGATCAGCTTGTCGCGCACCGGCCGGCCGTTGACATAGGCATATTGCTGCAGCGCGTTGGCGCGGGTGAAGGATGGGATCGACACGTGACCGGTCAGGCGGATGCCTTCGCGCATCGCATCGATGGCAATCGAATTGTCGGGAAAATCGGAGCCCATTACCTGGGCGATGCGGCGCAGGCTGCCTTCCGCGCTGTCGTCGGTCGCCGGGAGTTCCACCGTCGAGCGATCCGAGCCGGCCAGGGTGAAACGAACGGCGGGGAAAGCAATGGCGATGCGCTTGACGACATCGCTGGTCGCGGAGCTTTCGGCGCGTTCGCCCTTCATGAATTTGAGCCGTGCCGGGGTCGCGAAGAACAGGTCGCGCACCTCGACCGTGGTGCCGCGATTGGCCGCCGCCGGCCTTACCGGCAGGACGCGGCCGCCCTCGATGCCGATTTCTGCCGCGCTGTCGCCGGAGGCCGTGCGCGAGCGGATCGACAGGCGCGACACCGAGCCGATCGACGGCAGCGCTTCACCGCGAAAGCCGAGCGACCGGATGTCATCGATGTTGTCGGCGAGCTTGGAGGTGCAGTGACGGCCGATGGCCAGTGCCAGCTCCTGTTCGGGAATGCCGGAACCGTCATCGGTGACACGGATCAGGTTCAGCCCTCCGCCGGCCGTGACGACCTCCACCTTTTTGGCGCCCGCGTCGAGCGCGTTCTCGACCAGTTCCTTGACCACGCTCGCCGGACGCTCGATGACTTCGCCGGCGGCGATCTGGTTGATCATCGTTTCGGATAGCTGGCGGATGGGCATGGCGGCACTATAGGCGGATTCGTGTCGTGCGGGAGGGGTAGTTTTTTGGAGCAGTGGAACAGCCTAAGCCTGTGCCACCAGCCAATCCCTTACCTTGCGGGCATTCTCGCTGAGCTCGCGGTTCTTCGGCCAGATGACGTGAAATCCGATGCCGGTCCGCAGCACATGATCCGTCACCGGCACCAGCAGTCCCGATGCCACGAGGCGTTCGACCAGATGCCGCCAGCCGAGCGAGATGCCTTGCCCCTCCATGACCGCCTGGATCACCAGGGCATAATCATTGATGCGCAAGCCGCGCTCGGCGTTGCGGAGGCTGGTTCCCGCGGACGCGAACCACTCGTCCCAGTTCGGGGCCTCGCGGTAGGGCTCCTCGAGATGGATGAGGCGGTGCGTTGCCAGTTCCGCCACGGTCTTCGGCAGCCCGAACTTCGCCAGATAGCTGGGCCCGGCGACGGGGAATATCTCCTCGTCGGAGAGCGAAAGCGAATGATAATCCGGCCAGTCGCGCGGCACGCCGCCGCGCACGCCGAGCGGGATGCCCTCGGCGATGATGTCGAGGTCGCGGTCGGCGGTCTGGATGCGCAGATCAACGCCAGGCAGCTCGTCGCGGAATTGCTGCAGACGCGGCATCATCCAGAACGAGCCGAAAGCCGTCGAGGCAGCGAGCGTGACATGGCCGCCCGTCGCCTGCAGACGCAGATCCTCCGCCGACTTGCGGATGTGCGACAGCCCGAGCGAGACGTCGGCGTGAAAGCGCTCGCCCGCCTCCGTCAGGAGCACCTGGCGGTGGCGGCGCTGGAACAGCTTGGCGCCGAGTTGATCCTCCAGCCCGCGCACGGCGTAGGACACGGCCGCCTGCGTCATGCCAAGCTCGCGCCCGGCGGCCGTGAAACTCGACAGGCGGCCGGCCGCCTCGAAGACGATCAGGCTGCCGGCCGAAGGCAACAGGTGGCGCAGGTTTCGCATAAGCTCAGCTTATACAAGAGATCAGGATTTTCCAGCGTCACAGCTCCATTTTGTCTGGGTAGGCTGAATGACTTTGGGAGGATGGAGTTTCCATGAACGCACCGGCCGCTGAAGTGATCGAACCTGCCAGCCGCCGAGCGGGTGGCCGAGTGGGGCGCAAGGTGCTGCGAGGAGCTCCAATGGCGTCATTTCCGACCATGGTTCGCAAGATCCCAGTATATGACATGGTTCCCGACGAGGCGGTGGAACTGATCCACCAGGAGTCGCTGTCGATCCTCGAAGAGGTAGGGTGCGAGTTCCGCGACGACGAGGCCATCGCGCTCTGGAAGGCCGCGGGAGCCGATGTGTCGGAAACGCGTGTCCGCATCGACCGGGCGCTGCTGATGGAGCTGGTCTCCAAGGTCCCGTCGGAATTCACGCTCAACGCAAGGAATCCACAGCGTACTGTGCGGGTAGGGGGCAACAACTCCATCTTCGTGCCGATGTACGGCGCGCCCTACGTGCGCGATCTCGACAACAACAGGCGCTACGGCACGCTCGACGACCTGCAGAATTTCCACAAGCTCGCCTACATGGCGCCGGCGCTGCACTCCTCAAGCTCGGTCATCTGCGAGCCGATGGAAATCGCGGTGCCTAAGCGCCATCTCCACATCATTCATTCGGCGCTGAAGCACTCGGACAAGCCGTTCATGGGCATCGTAACGTCCAAGGAAAGGGCGGAAGACACGATGGCCATGGCGGGCATCGTGTTTGGCGAGGACTATGTCCGCAACAATCCGGTGCTGGTGTCGATCACCAACTGCAACTCGCCGCTGGTCTGGGACGCGACCATGCTGGACGCGATGAAGGTCTATGCGCGCAGCAACCAGCCGCTCATCCTGGCGCCCTTCGCGCTGTGCGGCGCCTCGACGTCGGCGTCCGCCGTGGGCGCGGTCGCGCAGGTCAACGCCGAAGCGCTGGCTGGCGTCGCATTCACGCAACTGCTTCGTCCCGGTTCGCCGCAGCTTTACGGCCAGTTCATGGTCACGGTCGACATGAAGACCGGCGCTCCAATGGGCGGCACGCCGGAGGCGGCCCAGATGATGTACCTGATGGGAGCCCTGGCGCGAAAATACCGGCTGCCGTGGCGCACCTCCGGCTTCCATGTCGGATCGAAGCTCAACGATGCCCAGGCAGGCTATGAGTCGAACATGCTGATGCATGCCGCGATCCTCTCGGGCGCCAACTATATCTGGCACTCAGCCGGATGGCTCGAGGCCGGCTTGACCTGCGGCTACTCGAAATTCGCCACCGACTGCGAGCAACTTGTCGGCTGGTACAAATACGCCGGCGGCCTGCCATTCGACGATTTCAAGGAGGCGATGGCTGCGATCCGCGAGGTGGGGCCGCAGGGCCATTTCCTCGGCACCCAGCACACGCTCGAACACTTCGAGTCCGCCTTCTTCATGCCCACCATCATGGATTTCAATTCGTTCGAACAGTGGAAGGCCGAAGGCGCGAAGGACCACGACACGCGCGGCAGCGAGAAAGCGCGCAACATGCTCGCGGATTATGAAGAGCCGAAGCTGGACGAGGGTATCGCGGAGGGGCTGACGGATTTCATTGCGCGGCGCGAGGAGGCGCTGCCAAACAGCGTCAGTTGACGCAACGGATTAACAAACAACGGGAACAAAAAAGGGAGACAAAAATGGCATTTTTCAGAAGCAATGGCGACCGCGTGCCTGGCGCTATTGAGGCAATGGCGAAAGAGACGCGTGCGGGCCACATGGACCGGCGCGAATTCCTGGCGCTGGCCAGCGCCTTCGGCGCCTCGACGGCCTTCGCCTACAGCATGATCGGCCTTGCCGCGCCGACAAAAGCTTTGGCCGACGAGCCGAAAAAGGGTGGCACGCTGCGTGTTGCGATGTCGGTCAAGGCGCAGAAGGATCCGCGCACCTATGACTGGACCGAGATGGCAAACGTCACGCGTTGCTGGCTGGAGCCGCTCGTCCGCTACACACACCAATTCACCTTCGAGCCGGTCCTGCTCGAAAGCTGGGACGTCAATGACGACGCCACCGAATACACACTGCATCTGCGCAAAGGCATAAGCTGGAACAATGGCGATCCCTTCAACGCCGATGACGTGGTCTCCAATCTGAACCGCTGGTGCGACAAGGCTGCTTCCGGCAATTCCATGGCGGCACGTGTCGGCGCGCTGATCGACACAAAGACCGGCAAGGCGAGGGACGGCGCCATCACCAAGGTCGACGACCTCACGGTCAAGCTGAAGCTGTCCGAGCCTGACATCGCGATCATACCGGGCTTCACCGACTATCCGGCGCTGGTCGTGCATCGCGACTTCGACAAGGATGGCGCCGATCCGATCAAGAAGCCGATCGGCACCGGAGCGTTCGAGCTGGTCTCTTACGATGTCGGCCAGAAGGCGGTGGTCAAGCGCCGCGAGAACGGCAAGTGGTGGGGCGGCGAGGCGCCGCTCGACAGCGTCGAGTTCATCGACTACGGCACCGATTTCAACGCCACGCTGAACGCCTTCGAATCAGGCGAGATCGACCTCGATTTCGAAACGCCGGCTGACTTCATCGACGCCCTCGATAAGATGGATCTGGCAAAATCGGAGGTCGCGACCGCGACCACGCTCGTCGCCCGCACCAACATAACCCACAAGCCCTATGACGATCAGCGGGTGCGCAATGCTCTGCAGATGGCCGTGGACAACAATGCCGTGATGCAGCTTGGCTATGCGGGGCTCGGCACGGTCGGCGAGAACCACCACGTCGCCCCGATCCATCCCGAATACTATCCGCTGCCCAAGAAGACACGCGATGCCGCCGCCGCCAAGAAGCTGATGGCGGATGCCGGACAGGCCGACTTCGAGCACGAGCTGATTACCGTCGAGGACGAATGGCAGAAGAACACCGGCGATGCGATCGCCGGCCAGCTGCGCGATGCCGGCATCAAGGTGAAGCGTACGGTGCTGCCGGGCTCGACCTTCTGGAACGACTGGACGAAGTATCCGTACTCGATGACCATCTGGTACATGCGGCCGCTCGGCGTCCAGGTGCTGGCGCTCGGCTATCGCTCTGGTGAGGCCTGGAACGAAACGGCCTATGCCAATCCGGAGTTCGACGCCAAGCTGAAGCAGGCGCTTTCGCTGGCAGACCCTGCCAAGCGCAAGGAGGTCATGAAGGATGTCGAGCAGATCCTGCAGGATTCCGGCGTCATCATCCAGCCGTTCTGGCAGAAGCTCTACTGCCACATGAGCAAGAAGGTGAAGAACTACGGAATGCACCAGACCTACGAAATGGATTTCCAGAACGTCTGGCTCGACGCCTGATCCAGGTTACGAGCTTTGCAAGCAACCGCCGCCGGCACCCATCGCGATGGGTACCGGCGGATTGTGAATCACTGACAAACAAAATGGCGCAGGCAAAATGGCCGACGACGAGATCATCCTTTCCGAACTGTCCGACGACGAGTTGGTGCAGCAGATGCACGACGATCTTTATGACGGCCTGAAGGAAGAGATCGAGGAAGGCACCAACATCCTGCTCGAGCGCG
>NZ_JBAZUD010000208.1:0-6109 GCF_041661565.1 Mesorhizobium sp. | reverse complement strand
GTAAAGGGCTGCTCGACGACGGCGAGATCGACCGTCGCAATCAACACATAGTCGCCGGGCGGCAGATCGAACTTGCTGTCAGGCCCATAGGCATAGGTCACCTCGTCCCTGGTTCCGTCGATCTTCTTTTTCGCCTTGACGATCTTGAAGCCGATACCCGAACCATCCGCCTTGTCGCCACCGGCCGTATAATAGGCGTTGGCAACGACATGGCCGACGCCGGCGATCACGTCCTTTTCGACTGTCTTGCCGGCAGCGAGCGGCATCGTCTCGGTGACCACGCCCTGCCCGATGGTGACAGTTACCTTCTGGTCGCCTGCCGGCAACACGGTTTTCGTGGTCCCATAATAGGTCGCGGGCATGTCAGCGCCCGGATAATCGATCACGACGGACGCGCCATCGACAACCTCCGCCCCCTCGCTGGGTCGCGGATGGATGATGAGCATGCCGGCGTTCAAGATGAAGAGAGGCTTGTAGACCTGGCCTGCCTCGATCTTGATCGTCTGCTCAACCTTGGCCTCGCCGTCGCGCGCGACGATGATGTAGTCGCCCGGTTCCAGATTGGCTTTGTAGGCTCCGTATTCGGTGGTGACGTTGTCGCCACGCGTGCCGTCGGATTTCGCCTTGTAGACTTCCCACGCATTTCCGTCGGTGACCGGATCACCCCCCTCTGCCAGCACCGCGGTCGGCAGAAAATTGAATTCCGGTTTTTCCGGTGCGGGCGCCGGAGCCGGAGCAGGCGTCGGTTCGGGCGCGGGTGCGGGTGCGGGAGCCGCAACCGTCTCGACAAGCGCGTCCTGCAGTGCCTTCTCGTCCGACGCCTGGATGTATTTGCCGCCGGTGTTCTCGGCAAGGCAGGCGATCTGCTTGCCTTCGTCAGCGGTAAGGCCGAAACCGACGACGTCGGCCGTAAAATCGACGCCGGACGCTTCCAGTTCCTTGCCAAGCGCGCAAGGGTCGCCACCGCAGGTCTCAAGCCCGTCGGTGATCAGAACGACGGTGGCCTTGTCCTCGGTGTATTTCAACGCTTCGGCGGCCTGCTTGACGGCTGCCGTCAGCGGCGTCTTGCCGAGGAATTTCAGGCTGTCGGCGGCAGCGGAGATCGCGCTTGCCGAACCGGGTTGGGGCGGCACGATCAGCTGGATGTCGTCACAGCTGCCTTTTTCGCGATGGCCATAGGCCATGAAGCCGATTTCCGCATCGGCGGGGGTCGATTGAAGCACGGTCCTCAGCGACTCGCGGGCGATCTCAAGCTTGGGCTTGCCGTCGATCTGGGCCCACATCGAGCCGGAGGCATCGAGGATGATGATGACCTTGTCGGCGGCATAGCCGAGCGTCGTCATCGACAAAAGGAGCATCGCCGCGGCGATGCTCCGTGCAAGTCCCGCCATCGAAATCTCCTGAATGAGCCATCCCGTCCGTCCGCGCGCCAAAACTATTTGAGCGCGCGCCGGGACACAAGCCCGGGCGCGGTGGACTTCGCTCAGGCGCCGGATGTCGCTGCCGGGACAAAGCCTTCCCGACGGACGATCGCCAGGTATCGGCTGTCGGCACGCAGCCCCTTGAAGAGCGGATCTATGCGTATGCCCAGCATGTCATCCTCCTTGCGCCGCGCCGCTTCCTCGAGATAGCGGATCGCGTCATCGTTCCGCCCCAGCATCGCCGCGGTGCCCGCCACCTTGTAGGCGGGCTCCAGGTTCTTCTCGTACTGCCTGATCTGCTCCGTATACATGGCCGACAACAGGCCCTCGCCGCCCGATTGGCGCAGACCCGTCTCGGCCGCATCGGCGATGGCCTGGCGGGCGCTGCTGCCGGCGATCTCGGCGGCTCGCCGATATTCCCGCAGGAAATCGGTGAGGCGCCCCTGATCGAGATAGATGGTGGCGAGGTATTCCGGCGCGGAGCGCAAGTTCGGCTCGGCCTTGGACAGTTGCTGAAGGATCATCAGGGCGTCGTCCACCCGGCCCGCATAGAACAGGATCAGCGCCTTGTTGGCCACGATGGCGCGGGACTCCGGATTGAGCTCCTGCGCCCGGCTTATCTCGCGCAGCGGCGTTTCGGTTTCCCCCATGACCATCAGGGTCAGGGCATACCAGTGGTGCGTCTGCGCTGCATTCGGATCCAGTTGGATGGCGCGTTCGAACAACTGCCTGGATTTGGCGAAATCCTTGGTCCAGTAGAAGGTGGTGAAGGCAAGGGCGGCATAGGCGCCCGCGTCGTCAGGATCGAGCGTGATGGCCCGCCGCGCCGCAGCCAGGGCACGCGGATAGGCCTCATTGGCCGGCATCAACGTGAACTGGCTGATCGTGTTGTAGGCCTCGGCGAGCTTGACATAGGCGTCTGCATAATTCGGGTCGAGCGTCGTCGCCTCGGTCAACAGTTGGATGGCATGGGTGAAGCCATCGGCCTGTCGTGTGCCGAGATGATAGACGGCATCGAGATAGAGGTCCTGGACCTTGGGATCGGGCCTGTAGGCGATCCGGGCCGGCGGCGCGTCGATACCTCGTGCCGTGACGGTGACGGCAACCGCCAACACCAACAGGGCGACCGCGCCAATGGCCAGCAGCGCCAGCCGGGGAAATGCCGGAATCCGGGTGCTCGAGGCCGATGTTGGCGGGACCCTGACAAGGGCGACGGGTTCGTCCGGCGGCGGTTCGACGTCATCCGGCAAGACGGTTTCGCCGCCGCGCAGCCATCGTTCGAGTTCATCGGTATAGGCGAAGACCAGGTTGCGCGCGCCGCCGGAGATCCGGTGCACCGGCAGCCCGCGCTGTTGTTCCCAGCGCCGCACCGTGCGTTCGTCGCGCCCGAAGAACGCGGCGATTTCCTTCCAGTCGCGAAGACGGCGGTCGCGCTTGCTGGCCAAGTCCGGTCCCGTGCCCAATCGCCCGCATCGGCCCATCGCCGCCGAAACGGCAAGGGCCAAGGCCTGCATCACCCTTCGAACCGCCAAACCAATCGGCTGAATTCGAACCCGTTAAAATAGTGGGCCATGAACGGAACAACTGCAAGGGGCCGGAGGAGCCGCATGGCGGGCTCGTGCTGATCCGCCAGGCCTTGTCGGCGTCTACGAGCTGGATCGCCGCGGCTCAGTATGTCGTGCGGCGCTCTTCCGACGGCGGCCTGCCGAATTGCAACCGGTAGCTCTGGGCAAAATAGGAATGCGAGGTGAAGCCCGTCGCGATCGCCACGTCGAGGATCGGCATGTTGGTCTGGCGCAGCAGTTCGCGCGCCCGCTCGAGCCGCAGCCGCATGTAATAGCGGCCGGGCGTGACATTGAGATGGCGCAGGAACAGGCGCTCAACCTGGCGCACCGACAGGCCCGCCGATTTGGCAAGCTGTACCGCCGACAAAGGCTCATCGAGATGGTCGGCCATCAATTCGACGATACGCCTGAGCTTCTCGGACTTCCCGGTCAGGTCCCGCTCCGGACCGACACGCTGCCGGTCGCCCGCCGAGCGGATGCGCTCGTGCTGGAACTGGTTGGCGACGCCATTGGCGAGGTTGGAGCCGAAATCGCCGCGCACGATCTCCAGCATCAGGTCGATCGAGGTGGTCCCGCCGGCGCAGGTGTAGCGCTTGCGGTCGATCTCGAAGACATTGCCCGTGCAATTGATGTCGGGAAAGCGCTCGACGAAGCCGGCACGGTTTTCCCAATGGATCGTGCAGCGATAGCCGTCGAGCTGACCGGCCTCGGCCAGCAGGTAGGATCCGACCGACAGCGCGCCCAGCGCATTGCCGCGCCGGCCCCAGCTGCGCAGCGCCGCCAGGACCTTGCTCTTGCCAGGAAATTCCGTCGTCAGACCGACCGAAACGAAGAGGATGTCGACCGGCGGCAGGTCGGCGACAGCGTAGTCGATCTTGAGCGGCAGGCCGTTCGACGCCATCACCGCATCGCCATCGGCCGATACCGTGGTCCAGCCATAGAAGTCGCGGCCAAGCAAACGGTTCGCTGACCGGAAGGTGTCGATCGCCGCGGCCAGCGAGAACATGGAGAACTTGTCGACCAGCAGGAAGGCAAAATGCCGGCCACCCTGAACGGGATCGCTGACGACCGGCCGTTCCTGGGGAATAGGGGTATTCGGCAAAGCTGTGGCTTTCAGGGACAATCCGGGCTCAGAAGGAGGGCCGCTTCAATCCGGCCGCAAGATAGGCCGAGGCTAACGTATTGGCCATCAGCATGGCAATGGTCATCGGCCCGACGCCGCCGGGCACCGGGGTGATGGCGCCGGCGATCTTGGCCGCTTCGGCATAGGCGACATCGCCGACAAGGCGGGACTTGCCCTCGCCCTTCTCGGGCGCGGGAATGCGGTTGATGCCGACATCGATGACCGTCGCGCCGGGCTTCACCCAGTCGCCCCTGATCATTTCGGGCCGACCGACGGCGGCCACCAGGATATCCGCGGTGCGCGCAAGTGCCGGCAGGTCTTTCGTGCGGCTGTGGGCGATGGTGACGGTGCAGTTGGCGGCAAGCAGCAGGTTGGCCATCGGCTTGCCGACGATGTTGGAACGGCCGACGACAACCGCATTGAGGCCGGACAGGTCCTTGCCGCGAACGCGCTCGATCAACAGCATCGAGCCGGCCGGCGTGCAGGGCACGAAGGCGGTGTCCAGTTCGCCGGTGCCGAGCTTGCCGACATTGATGAAATGAAAGCCGTCGACATCCTTCTGAGGCGCTATGGTCTGAATGATCTTGCCGGCATCGATATGAGCCGGCAGCGGAAGCTGCACCAGGATGCCGTTGATGGCCGGATCGGCGTTGAGGTCGCCGATGATCTTGAGCAAGGCATGCTCGGACGTGTCCGCGGGTAGCGTGTGCTGGACCGAATGGAAGCCGCAATCCTTGGCGGTGCGAGACTTGGAGGCGACATAAACCTGGCTCGCCGGATCCTCGCCGACGATCACCACGGCGAGACCAGGCTTGGCCTTGCCCTTGGCAATCAGGTCGGCCGTCAGGGCCTTGACCGTCCGCACCACGTCTTCGGCAACACTCTTACCGTCAATCACTTCGGCCATGGACCACCCTTAACACCGCGATGCTTCGGGCGGCATTTTCACGAAAATTCGGCCGGGCAATCTCGCCAGAGCGCCGTCCCATGCCGCTAACTCGAAACCGGCAGCCTTTATTCGACGCTCAGAAATAGCGGCGGCCCGTACGGTTCTCGGTGAGTTCATGGACCGCTTCGCGGAATTCACGCAGGCTGGCGCGGATTTCGTCGATCGAGGCCTGGAATTCGGCCTGATCGGTGCCCTGCGAAGGTTCCGCCGACGGCGCGAGAGGCTGGGCCGGCTGCAGCGGATAGGGCGCGGGCCGAGGCGGATAGGGCATCTGTCCGTAGGACGCCGGGATGGGCTGCGGATCGGGATAACCGGCTTGCGGCTGCATCCGCGAGGGCTGCGCCTGGGGGACGTCCGTCGGCTGCGGAACGTGCCTTGGATCTGGCATATCGGCACCGTGCGGGAAAACCGATCGATGCGTTCCTTGTTGCGAAGCGAAAGCCGGCGATGGTCCGCGCTGGCCGGTTGGAGTCCGATGTTCCGATGAAATCCCGATGTCGGCCGGATTGGGTCCGGCCTCGCTGGAGGGCGTGTCACCCACATCCCGTGCAGACGGCTTGCGCGACAAGCCATCGCGTACCCGCGACAGCAGGGCACCCACCCGACCGCTTTTGGCCCCTGCGGCTTCCGTCTGTGGAGATGCTGGCGGTCCCGGGAGGCGTGATGTCGGTGGAGGCGCCGCCTGATATGCCTTGTCTTCGTATCGCGTCCGGCGCTCGTCCATGGCGCGGTCGCGGCGCGAGCGCGATGTGGCGGTCTCGCGCAAGCTCTCATAGGCCCCACGCATGGCGCCGAGGCCGATGCCGGACGCAAAGCCCAGCAGCAGCCCGGCCAAAACGACCACGGCGCGCGATGGTCCGGTGGACTCGAGCGGGGCGAAGGCCTTCGAAATCACATTGATGTTGGCGGTGTTGATGTCCTTCTGCTCGCCGGTCTCCTTGGCGCGCAGCAGATATTGCTCATAGACCGACCGCTTGGCGGCGGCTTCGCGCTCCAGCTCGCGCATCGACACAAGGTCGTTGTTGACGTCGCCGCTGCGAACCTTCAGCTG
>NZ_JBAZUD010000207.1:0-6124 GCF_041661565.1 Mesorhizobium sp. | reverse complement strand
GCCGGCGTGATGGTAATCCTCGCCGAGATACTCGCCGGTCGGCTGCAGATTGACCAGCAGCGGCACGTTGAGGCCGATCGCCTGCCAGTCGTCATTGTCGAGCTTGACGCCGAGATGACGCGCGATGGCATTGAGATGGATGGGCGCATTGGTCGAGCCGCCAATGGCCGAATTGACGACGATGGCGTTCTCGAACGCCTCCCTGGTCATGATGTCGGACGGCTTCAGGTCCTCATGCACCATCTCGACGATGCGCTTGCCCGTCTCATAGGAAATCTGGCCGCGTTCGCGGTAGGGGGCGGGGATCGCCGCGGAGCCTGGCAACTGCATGCCGAGCGCCTCGGCCAGCGAATTCATCGTGGTGGCGGTGCCCATGGTGTTGCAATAGCCGGTGGACGGCGCCGAGGAGGCGACGATGTCCATGAATTCGTCATAGCCGATCTCGCCCGCCGACAGGCGCTGGCGCGATTCCCAGACGATTGTGCCGGAGCCGGTGCGCTTGCCCTTGTGCCAGCCATTCAGCATCGGGCCAACCGACAGCGCGATGGCCGGGATGTTGACGGTGGCCGCCGCCATCAGCAGCGCCGGCGTGGTCTTGTCGCAGCCGATGGTCAGCACGACGCCGTCGAGCGGATAGCCGTAGAGCACCTCGACCAGGCTGAGATAGGCAAGGTTGCGGTCAAGGGCCGCCGTCGGACGCTTGCCGGTCTCCTGGATCGGATGACAGGGGAATTCGAACGGGATGCCGCCCATCGAGACGATGCCTTCGCGCACGCGCTTGGCGAGTTCGATATGGTGGCGGTTGCAGGGCGAGAGATCCGAGCCGGTCTGGGCAATGCCAATCAGCGGCTTGCCCGACATCAGTTCGGCCCGCGTCAGGCCGTAATTGAGGTAGCGCTCGAGATAGAGGGCGGTCATCCCGGGATTATCGGGATTGTCGAACCACTCCTGCGAGCGAAATTTCTTTTTGCCGGTCGGGGCGCCTGCCATCATCGTCTCCGTATTTGTAAGACAAATCGATATGGCAACGCGCGAGAGCAGGCAAGAGGGACGCAGGGTCGCAACCGGACTTTGGTGCGATAGACATGCCCCCGGCGCTGCGCTAGGGCTTCGGGCGGTCTTGTCTGGGAGATATTCATGGCTTTGGTGATCGAAGGCGAGGAACGCATTGCCGCACCCCTGCAAAAAGTCTGGGAAGCGCTGAACGATCCGGAAGTCCTGAAGGCGACCATTCCCGGCTGCCAGAGCCTCGAGATGACGTCGCCGACCGAGATGACCGCGACCGTGGTGTTGAAGATCGGGCCGATCAAGGCGACCTTCAACGGCGAGGTGACGCTGAAGAACCTCCAGCCGCCGCACTCCTACACCATCCAGGGCGAAGGCAAGGGCGGCATCGCCGGCTTCGCCAAGGGCGGCGCCGACGTGACGCTGACCGAGGACGGGCCGGATGCAACGGTGCTGAAATACGCAGCCAAGGCCGATGTCGGCGGCAAGATCGCCCAGCTTGGCAGCCGGCTGATCGAATCGACCTCGAAGAAACTGGCCGGTCAGTTCTTTTCGAGCTTTGGCGAGAAGGTGGGCGCGGCGTAAGCCTCGCCGCCGGCCCGTCCCATCACTCGAACACGATGCTCGGCACGGCGGCTTCAGCCGCACCGCGCTCCTCATTGACCCGGTCCCAGACCTTCGAAGCGATATCCCGGTAGATCTTCGCTTCGGCGCCATCAGGCTTGGAAACGACCACCGGCGTGCCGGCATCCGAACTCTCGCGGATCCCCATTTCGAGGGGCACTTCACCAAGGAAGGTCACGCCAAGGCGTTCGGCTTCGCGCCGCGCGCCGCCGTGACCGAAAATATCGTAGCGCTTGCCTGTGTCCGGGGCGATGAAATAGCTCATGTTCTCAACGATGCCGAGCAGCGGAACGTCGACCTTCTTGAACATGTTCAATCCCTTGCGGGCGTCGATCAGCGCCAGGTCCTGCGGGGTCGAGACGATCACGGCGCCGGCCAGCGGCACCTGCTGCGCCATCGTCAATTGCGCGTCGCCGGTACCGGGCGGCATGTCGACCACGAGCACGTCAAGTGCACCCCACTCGACCTCGCGCAGCATCTGCGTCAGCGCCGACATCACCATCGGCCCACGCCAGATCATCGGCGTCTCCTCGTCGACCAGGAAGCCCATCGACATCACCTTCAGGCCGTAATTCCGCATCGGCTTCAGGATCTTGCCATCGACGGTCTCCGGCCGGCCATGGATGTTCAGCAGCCGGGGCATGGAGGGGCCGTAAATGTCGGCATCGAGCACGCCGACCCGCAGGCCGTTGGCGGCAAGGCCGAGCGCGATGTTGACGGCGGTGGTCGACTTGCCGACGCCGCCCTTGCCGGATGCAACCGCAATGATCGCCTCGATGCCCGGCACGCCACGCTTGCCCTGGCTGTGCGAGGCGGGCGCGTGCGGCGCGGCGCGCGGGGCGGCCGCGACGGGCGGGGCCGATGGCGCCGGCCTGGGAGCGGGACGCGCCGGAACAGGCGCCTCCATGCCGCCGCCCTTCTTCTCGGCGGTGAGCGCCACGACCGCGCCGACAACACCGGGAATCGCCTTGACGACACGTTCCGCGGCGGCCCTCAGCGGCTCCATTTCCTGGGCGCGGGCAGCGGGAACCGTGATCGAGAAGAAGACCTTGCCATCGGCGATGAAAATCTCCGAAACCATGCCGAGGTCGACGATATTGCTCGTGAAGTCAGGTCCGTTGACCGTCTTCAGGCGCTCGGTGACGATTTCCTTGGTGACTGACATGGCGGCATTCCTCAGACGTTGGCCAACCCAGGACGGCGGCTGGCCTGAGATAATGCAGTTTCAGGACAGAACCAAGCGATCGCTTTGATGCTGACAGGCGCACGCGGCTATGGCAGCCTCATGCCCATGATCGACAAGCTGGAATTCTTCATCGCCCTGGCCAAGGAAGAGCATTTCGGCCGGGCGGCCGAAGTGTGCGGCGTCACCCAGCCGACGCTGTCGGCCGGTATCAAGCAGTTGGAGGGGCAACTCGGCGTCATGCTGGTGTTGCGTGGGTCGCGCTTCCAGGGACTGACGCCAGAAGGCATACAGGTCCTGGCGTGGGCGCGCCGCATCGTCGGCGACACCCGCGCCATGCGCGAGGAAATGCGCGCGGCGCGGCATGGCCTGTCGGGGCGCATCCGCATCGCCGCCATCCCGACGGCGCTGGCCATGCTGCCGCGGCTGACGACGCCATTTCGCGAAAAGCATCCCGGCGTCACCTTTTCGGTGCTTTCGCGGACCTCCATCGAGGTGCTGTCGCTGCTCGGCAATTTCGACATCGACGCCGGCATCACCTATCTCGACAACGAGCCCCTGGGCCGGGTGACCAGCGTGCCCCTCTATGACGAGCGCTATCAATTGATCACCGCCGCGGGCAATCCCTACTCCGATCGCGACAAAGTGACATGGGTGGAACTAAGCCAGTTGCCGCTCTGCCTGCTGACGCCGGACATGCAGAACCGGCGCATCATCGACCACCATCTGGCCGAAGCGGGCGTGCAGGTGCGGCCAACGCTGGAATCCAATTCGATGATCGTGCTGTTCTCGCATATCCGCACCGGCAAATGGTCGTCGATCATGCCGCTCAACCTGGCTGAGACATTCGGTTTTTCGGAGCCGATCCGGGCCATCCCGATCGTCGAGCCGGATGCCAGGCACACGGTCGGCCTCGTTGCCACCCCGCGCGAACCGCATACGCCACTGGTCTCGGCGCTGCTGGACGAGGCGATGGCGCTGGCGGACGATTTCCACGCCAACCGCTGAGCTAGACAGTGCGAGTGGTTTCCGCTTGATAGAAAATTTCTATCGTGCAACGAAACCGCTTTATTGATTCCAGGGGTTTCCTCTGATTTCTTAAGCACTTAGCGATAAAGCGGCGCATGCATGTCGTTGTTGCCAGACCGCTTCATGCGGTCGGACGATATCATGACCGCCACCACAGGGAGGGCGCTGCATGCCATTGCAGCTCGCAAGTACCGAAATCACATCGCGCACCGCGGCGATCATCCAGGAGATGAAGGGCCTCGAAGGCCCGTTGCTGCCGATTCTCCACGGCATCCAGGAAGAGTTCGGCCATGTGCCACAGGATGCGCTGCCGGTCATCGCGGAGGCGCTGAACATCTCGAGGGCCGAGGTGCATGGCGTCGTCACTTTCTACCATGACTACCGCAGCCACCCCGCCGGGCGGCATGTGCTCAAGGTTTGCCAGGCGGAAGCCTGCCAGTCTATGGGTTCGGACACGGTCGCGGCGAAGCTGAAGCAGTTGCTGGGCATCGGCTTCCACGAGACGACGCTAGACGGTGCGGTGACGCTGGAGCCGGTCTATTGCCTCGGACTTTGCGCCTGCGCTCCGGCGGCGATGCTGGACGGGCAGGTGATCGGCCGGCTCGATGACGAGAAGCTGGACGAGATTGTCGCCGAGGTACGCTCATGATCCCGCGCATCTACATTCCCGGCGATTCCGGCGCGCTGGCGCTTGGTGCCGAAAAGGTCGCCAAGGCGATCGCCAATGAACTCGCCGAGCGCGGCGTCGAGGCGAAGATCGTGCGCAACGGCTCGCGCGGCGCCTATTTCCTCGAGCCCATGGTCGAAGTGGCGACCGCCAATGGCCGCGTCGCCTACGGGCCCGTGAAACCTGCCGACGTCAAGAGCCTGTTCGATTGCGGTTTCCTGACGGGCGGTCACCACAAGCGCTGGCTGGGCGCGCCCGACAAGATTCCCTTCCTGGCCAAACAGACGCGACTGACCTTCGCCCGTTGCGGCGTCAACGACCCATTGTCGCTCGACGCCTACAAATCGCTCGGCGGCTTGAAGGGGCTGGAGAACGCGGTGGCGATGGCGCCTGCCGACATCGTCAAGCAGGTCACCGAATCGGGCCTGCGCGGCCGCGGCGGCGCCGGCTTCCCGACCGGCATCAAGTGGAAGACGGTGCTCGATACCACAGCCGACCGCAAATACATCGTCTGCAACGCAGACGAGGGCGACAGCGCCACTTTCGCCGACCGCATGATCATGGAGGGCGACCCCTTCGTGCTGATCGAGGGCATGGCGATCGCCGGCATCGCCACGGGTGCGACCAAGGGTTTCGTCTACATCCGCTCGGAATACCCGCATGCGGTGGCTGTCATGAACAAGGCTGTCGAGATCGCCCGCAAGGCGGGCGTGCTCGGCGTCAATGTGTTGGGCTCGCCCAATGCCTTCGACATGGAAATCCGCGTCGGCGCCGGCGCCTATGTCTGCGGCGAGGAAACCTCGCTGTTGAACAGCTTGGAGGGCAAACGCGGCGTGGTGCGCGCCAAGCCACCGCTGCCGGCGATCCAGGGCCTGTTCGGCAAGCCGACGGTGATCAACAATGTCATCAGCCTGGCCTCGGTGCCTGTTATCATGGACAGGGGCGCCGCCTTCTACAAGGATTTCGGCATGGGCCGCTCGCGCGGCACGATCCCGATCCAGATCGCCGGCAACGTCAAGTTCGGCGGCCTATTCGAAGCGGGTTTCGGCATGACGCTGGGCGAGATCGTCGACGACATCGGCGGTGGCACGGCCACCGGGCGTCCCGTCAAGGCGGTTCAGGTCGGCGGGCCGCTCGGCGCTTATTTTCCGCGCGCGCTTTTCGACACGCCGTTCGACTATGAAGCCTTCGCCGCCAGGGACGGCCTGATCGGCCATGCCGGCATCACCGTGTTCGACGACACCGCCGACATGCTGAAGCAGGCGCGCTTCGCCATGGAGTTCTGCGCCATCGAAAGCTGCGGCAAGTGCACGCCCTGCCGCATAGGTTCGACGCGCGGCGTCGAGACGATCGACAAGATCTCACGCGGCATCGAGCCGGAGAAGAACATCGCGCTGGTCACCGACCTTTGCCAGACGATGAAGTTCGGTTCGCTGTGCGCGCTGGGCGGCTTCACGCCTTACCCGGTGATGAGCGCGCTCAACCATTTCCGCGAAGATTTCAAGCCGGCGCCGGTCGCCGAAGCAGCAGAATAGGAGCCTCCATGGGTCTCGTTCAGGAAATCGACTACGGCACGCCGGCCTCGAGCTCGCAGAAGCAGGTGACGCTGACGGTCG
>NZ_JBAZUD010000206.1:0-6325 GCF_041661565.1 Mesorhizobium sp. | reverse complement strand
ATCATGCGTCACCACCGCGTTGGCGCCGACGACGGCGCCGTTGCCGATATGCAGGCCCGGCATGATCACCGCGCCGTGGCCGATCCAGACATCATGGCCGATGGTCACGGCTTTTGACTGCCGCCTCTGGCGGAACACCGCATCGACCCCCAGCCAGCGGAAATACTCATTCGGCCGATAGCTGACCTTGTGCTGGGTGAGCCGCTCGATCGGATGTTCAAGCGCATTGAGACGGCTGTTGGCGGCGATCGAGCAGAATTTCCCGATCGTGGTGTAGATCGCTTCGCTGTGGCGCTCGAAATAGGAGAAGTCTCCGACGCTCACCTCGCGCAGCACAACCCGTTCGCCGATCGACACATAGCGGCCGAGCTTGCATGCCTTGAGCTCCGCGGTCGGATGGATGCGCGGTTCGGAATCCTTCGGCACAAGAGTTTCGGAACGATCCATGCCGGCGGCTTTACCCCCGAGCGATTGCTCCCGCAAGGCGGGAGCTATCGTCCGTCGAGCCATTCGGCACGCGACGCACAGAGCCTATTTCGGCTTGCCGTTGGTCCACACCACGTTCTGGCCGTAAAGCGGCACGGTGGTCAGCGACATCTTGGCCGAGCCGTTCTGCACCTGGCGCGAATGCGACAGGTAGATCAGCGTCTCGTTGGCCTTGTCGTAGATGCGGTTCACCACCTGCTTCTTCCAGATCAGGCTGATGCCTTGCTTGAACACTTCCTCGCCGCCCTCGCTCATGTCGATGTCGCCGATGGTGATCGGGCCGGTCTGACGGCAGGAGATCGAGGAATCGGACGGATCCTCGAACCAATTGCCCTTGTGCAGGCGGTCGATGACGCTGCGGTCGAAATAGGAGACGTGGCAGGTGACGCCTTCGACCTTGGGATCCTTGATCGCCTCGACGATGATGTCGTTGCCGACCCAGTCGACACCGACCTTGCCGACTTCCTCGGCCACGGCAGTGCCCGCACCAATCATCGTAAAGGCGGCCAGCGCGCCGCCGATCAGTTTTCGCCCGGTCAATCGTGGCAAACCAGCCTCCTGGGGTTCGAGTTGCCGGTCACAGGTGGGGCGAACGGCGCGGCTTTGCAAGTCGCCCGAGCCGATCGACATGCAGCTGGTTGCGTCAACGCGACCTCTTTGCGTCCGGCCACACGAAACACTATGGTCGCACGCTACAAAATCCGGATTCTCGTCGCTGCGGACAGAGTTCACAGCACGCTTAGTTTTGCTTGGGTCGATTCGATATGTCCAGTGCACCATCACCCACAATGCGCTTCATCCTGATCGGCATTCTCGTGCTGATGGCGGGTGTTACAGGCATAATGACCTTCAATTGGTACCGGACCTTGTATGGCGGCGAGCCCTACGGCGCCGCATTCAGCCTGGTCGACCAGAAAGGCGCGCCGATCACGGAGGCCGCGTTCCGGGGCCAGCCCAGCGTCGTCTTCTTCGGCTTCACCCATTGCCCGGAGGTCTGTCCGACCACGCTGTTCGAACTCGCCGGCTGGCTGAAGACCCTTGGCGACGACGGCAAGAACCTTCGCGCCTATTTCGTCTCGGTCGATCCGGAGCGCGACACGCCCGAGCTGATGAACACCTATGTGAGCAATTTCTCCGACCGGATCACCGGCATCACCGGCGATCCGGACAAGGTCCACGCCATGGCCAAGTCCTTCGGCATCTACTGGAAGAAGGTCGATACCGGCGACGGCGACTACACGATGGACCATACCGCCTCGGTCCTGCTGCTTGACGGCAAGGGCGACTTTGCCGGCACGATCGCCTATGGCGAAGGTGCCGAGACGGCAGTCGCCAAGTTGAAACGGCTGGCCGCCAGAGGCTAGGCGCGGCCGGATCAGCGGAACCGGTTTCCGATCGCGTCACGCTCAACAAGAATGGAATTCATGACCCAGACACGGCTGCATTTCATCACCGGCAAGATCGACGCCGAGCGCATCTTCGCGGCGTTCGAGATGGCCTTCGAGGATGAGGGCTTGCCGATCGCCGTGCTGGAGGTCGACGAGGACAAGGACATCCACGAAGTCTCGCTCTATGCCGATGACGACGTCGATGGGGTCGAGGCGCGGGTGAAGGACATTCTCGCCGGCCTTTCCCTGTCGCCGCCCATTGAGCGCGAGTCGCTGCCCGACGTGGACTGGGTGGCGCGCTCGCTGGAAGGGTTGAAGCCGGTGCGCGCCGGTCGCTTCTTCGTCCACGGCGGGCATGATCGCGCAAAACGCCACAGCGGCGAGCTCGCCATCGAGATCGAGGCCGGCCTTGCCTTCGGCACCGGCCATCACGGCACCACATCAGGCTGCCTGGAGATGCTGGAGAAGGTCGTGCGGCGCGAGCGCCCGCGCAACGCGCTCGACCTCGGCACCGGCAGCGCGGTCCTGGCCATCGCCGTCGCCAAGCTGGCGCATATTCCGGTGCTGGCCACCGACATCGATCCGGTGGCGGTCAGGGTCGCCGCCGCCAATGCCCGGCTCAACCACGTCAAGGCGCTGATCGAGACGGTGACCGCGCCGGGCTTCCACCACCCGATCTTCGGCAAGCGCGCGCCTTTCGATCTCATCGTCGCCAACATATTGGCGCGCCCGCTGATGCGGCTGGCGCCGCAGATGGCCGGTCATATCGCACTTGGCGGCTCGATCGTGCTGTCCGGTATCCTCGAGCGCCAGCGCGATGCCGTCATCTCGGCCTATGTCGGCCAGAATTTCCGCCACGTACGCACCTTGCACCGCGAAGGCTGGGTGACGATCCACCTCAAGCACTGAGACCGGCCGGCTTGGACCAAGCCCAGCCGGTTGTCAGCCAGGCGACGCCGTAGCAGTTTGCGCCCCGTGGAAATCGATTCCGAATTCCAGGGCCATACGATACGGTCGCGCGATTACAGGAGGCCCCAATGTTCCAGACCTTTGACTCCGCCGGCGACCCGGCCGTCGGCAAACCCCGCGTGGCGCTGTTGCGCCAATGGCTGGCGGACAATGGCCTCGACGGGTTTGTCATTCCGCGCGCCGACGAACACCAGGGCGAATATGTCGCCGACCGTTCGGCCCGGCTGAAATGGCTGACCGGCTTCAGCGGCTCGGCCGGTGTCGCCATCGTGCTGCGCGACCGCGCCTTCGTCTTTGTCGACGGCCGCTACACGCTGCAGGTACGCGGCGAGGTCGCTCTCGATGTCTTTTCGATTGAAAGCCTGGTCGACAACCCGCCCGCCTCCTGGCTCAAGGACAATCTTGGGAAAGGCGCCCGGCTCGGATTTGATCCGTGGCTGCACACGATCAGCGAGGTCAAAGCGCTGCGGGCCTCGGCGGATAAAACCGGAGCGATCCTGGTGCCGCTCGACAGGAACCCGATCGACATCATCTGGACGGATCAGCCGGAAGCACCTGCCGCGCCCGTCGAAATTCACCCGATCGGCTTTGCCGGCGAGCTCGCCAAAGACAAGCTGGCGCGGCTGGCGGCGGCCATCGGCGCGGATGGCGCCACCCACGCCGTGCTGACCGACCCCGCCTCCATCGCCTGGGCCTTCAACATTCGCGGTGGCGACGTGGCGCATACGCCCCTGGCTCTGGGTTTCGCCATTCTTGCCGCTGACGGAACGCACCAGCTGTTCATGGACCAGCGCAAATTCTCGCGCCAGGTCGCGGCCTATCTCACCCAGCTTGCCGACCTGCACGGGCCAGGCGAATTCGAAGCGGCGGTCGTTGCCCTGGCCAAGAACGGCGCCAAGATCGCGCTTGACCCGGTGCTGGCGGCGGACAGATTGCGCACGCTTGTCGAGGACAATGGCGGCACCGTCATTGCCGCTGCCGATCCCGCCCGCCTTCCACGCGCAACCAAGAACCAGGCCGAGATCAACGGCAGCCGCGCCGCTCACCGCCGCGACGGCGCCGCGATCGCCAGATTGCTGTGCTGGCTGGACCGGCAGGAGCCAGGGACGCTCGACGAGATCGACGTCGTCACCAGGCTGGAAGAGACGCGGCGGCGGACTGGCGAGGAAACGCAGATGCCGCTGCGCGACGTATCCTTCGACACCATTTCTGGCGCTGGTCCCAACGGCGCCATCATCCATTATCGCGTGACGCGCGCCACCAGCCGCAAGCTGCAAGCGGGCGAGTTGTTCCTGCTCGATTCCGGCGCCCAGTACCAGGATGGCACCACCGACATCACCCGCACCGTACCCATCGGTGAGCCGACCGAGGAGATGCGCGAACGCTTCACCCTGGTGCTGAAGGGCATGATCGGCATCTCCGCGCTGCGCTTCCCCGCCGGCACGCGCGGCTCCGAAATCGACGCCATCGCCCGCATGGCGCTGTGGAGGCGTGGCTGCGATTTCGCGCATGGCACCGGCCATGGCGTCGGCTCTTACCTCGCCGTGCATGAAGGGCCGCAGCGTATCGCCCGCACCGGCACCGAGAAGCTGCTCGAGGGCATGATGCTGTCCAACGAGCCCGGCTATTACAAGGAAGGCTCCTACGGCATCCGCATCGAGAACCTCATCCTGGTGACCGCGGCGGCGCGGATCGAAGGGGGCGACATCGCCATGCACGACTTCGAGACGCTAACCCTGGCGCCGATCGACAAGCGGCTGGTGCGCACCGACCTGCTGACGCGCGACGAACTGCAATGGCTCGACGCCTATCACGCCCGCGTGCTGGCCGAGATCGGCCCGATGCTGGACGGCGAGACACTAGCCTGGCTGGAGAAAGCAACCGCACCCCTGCCGCACGACGCGAAGATCTGACTTTTTTGAGGGGCTAAGGCGTATTGAGATTCAGGTCAGGACGAGCCGAAAACGATGGTTTCCGAGCACCGGAGCGGAGCGTACTTTTCTGTACGTGAGCACCGGAAGCGCAGGAAACCATCGTTTGCAGGCCGTCATCACCTGAATATCGATACGCCTATCCGACGAACTGCCGCGCGATGATCAGCACCGCGGCTCCCGCCAGGAACATCGCCATCAGCCCGCCGCGCAGCGAAACCAGAGCCGTCACCACCAGCGCGGCCCATTCCGCTGGTCCGGCATTGAGCATCTCCGGCGCCACCAGCGTCGTCAGCACCGCCGCCGGCACGGCGTTCAGTCCGGCCTCGACGCGCGGATGGATGTTCTCGAACCGCGAAATGACCAGATGTCCGCCGATGCGCGTGACATAGGTCGCGACCGCCGCGGCGATGATGATCCAGAATGTCGTGCTCACGGCCGTGGCCCCACGCCGCTATGGTGGGGGGGCAGGATGACGGCAAGCAGGATGCCGGCAACGGCGCCGATCGAGACGTGCCAGGGGGAGCCGACCGTCTTGTGGGCGATGATGGAGCCGACGGCGCTGGCGATGACCACCGGCAGCCACAAGGGCCGCTTGCGAAAGCCCAGCACAAGACCGAGGAAGTAGATCGGCAGCAGGAAATCGATACCCAGCGCATGGGTGTCGGGAATGAGCTTGCCGAACACCGCACCGAGCGCGCTTTCGACAATCCAGAAGATATAGACCGGCAGGCCAAGCCCAAGATACCAGGCAAAGCCGACCGTTTGGCCTGACTGCGCCCTCGCCTCGGCCACCGCGTACTGCGGATCGGTCAGGATGAAATAGCCGAGCGCCTTCTGGATCAGCGGCCAGTGCGCGATGCGCCGCCCGATGCCAGCTGAATAGAGCACATGGCGGAAATTGACGGCGAAGATCGACAGCACGATCAGCCACGGCGCGACATGCTGGCCGAACAGCTGGATGCCGACCATCTGGCTGGCGCCGCCGAAGACCAGCGCGCTCATGAGGAACGCTTCGAGGACCGAGAATCCCTGCTCGACCGCGAGCGCGCCGAACAAGAGCGCAAACGGCGCCGATGCGACCACGACCGGCATCGACAGCCGCACGCCTTGCCAGAAATCGTCCTTCGCGCTGCTGTCGGAAATTGCATCCGTCGTCATCGACCACTCCCTCGGGAGCGGCGGTATTAGGTGCAGCCGCCGACCTTGTCACACGAATTCGCTTGAGCCAACGATCAGCGGAAATGATCGTCAGGTCGACGGTAAGGAACCCTTGTCGTTAGCGCTCTTGCCCTCGATCGCCCTGCCCCAGTCCAGCAGCGGCTTGGCGCGCACGGCGAAATCGACAAGCTCGTCGACCAGGCCCGGACCATGGATCGCGGCCGGATCGACCACGTGCCGGACCGCGAGATGCCGGTTGCGGATCGCTGCGACCAGCTCTTTATCGGCGACGTGTTCGAAGCCGCGCGGCGTGCGCTTCATGCAGCCTTCGGCATCGAGTTGAAGACCCTTTTTGCCCAGCGCCGCCACCATGGCGCGAAATTCATTCGG
>NZ_JBAZUD010000205.1:0-6355 GCF_041661565.1 Mesorhizobium sp. | reverse complement strand
GCTCATGGCGCGGATGGTCGAAGAACTCGGCCGGCGTGTTCTGCTCGACGATCTGGCCCTGATCCATGAAGATCACCCGGTTGGCGACCTTGCGCGCGAAGCCCATTTCATGGGTCACGCACAGCATGGTCATGCCTTCCTCGGCCAGCCCGACCATCGTTTCCAGCACTTCCTTGATCATTTCCGGATCGAGCGCGGAGGTCGGCTCATCGAACAGCATGATGCGCGGGTTCATGCATAGCGAGCGGGCGATCGCCACGCGCTGCTGCTGGCCGCCCGAGAGCTGCCCCGGATACTTGTTGGCCTGCTCGGGAATCTTGACGCGCTTGAGGAAGTGCATGGCGATTTCCTCGGCCTGCTTCTTCGGCGTCTTGCGCACCCAGATCGGTGCCAGCGTGCAGTTTTCGAGGATGGTGAGATGCGGAAACAGGTTGAAGTGCTGGAACACCATGCCGACCTCGCGGCGCACCTCGTCGATCTTCTTCAGATCGTTGGTCAGCTCCTTGCCGTCGACGATGATCTTCCCCTTCTGGTGCTCTTCCAGCCGGTTGATGCAGCGGATCATCGTCGATTTGCCCGAGCCCGACGGGCCGCAGATGACGATTCGCTCGCCGCGCATCACCTTCAGATTGATGTCCTTCAGCACATGGAATTCGCCGTACCATTTGTGCATGGCGATGATGTCGATGGCAACATCGGTGGTCGAGATCTGCATCTTGGCGGCGTTGACCTTGATCTCTTCGGCGCTGACGGCGTTTTCGGTGGCCATGACGGGGTCCCCTTGTTCTTTTATCTTTGGTTATAATGCATGTCGTTATCCCAAAACCGCAACACACTTTTGGGCGACATGCATCAGCGTTTGTGGCCGGTGTCGAGCCGGCGTTCCGTGTACATGGAATAGCGCGACATGCCGAAGCAGAACAGCCAGAAGACGAAGGCGGCGAAGATCAGTCCCGACTTGGCCGTCTGCGCGGTTGCCCAGTTGGCGTCGGAAAAGTTCTGCTTGACGATGCCCAGCAGGTCGAACATCGAGATGATGGTCACCAGGCTGGTGTCCTTGAACATGCCTATAAAGGTGTTGACGATACCCGGAATGACCAGCTTGAGGGCCTGCGGCATGACGATGAAATACATCTTCTGCCAATAGCCGAGGCCGAGCGAATCAGCCCCCTCATATTGACCCTTGGGGATCGCCTGCAGGCCGCCACGCACCACCTCGGCCATATAGGCGGCGGCAAAGAGAGACACGCCGATCAGCGCGCGCAGATATTTGTCGAAGGTAACGCCCGGCGGCAGGAACAGCGGCAGCATGACGCTGGCCATGAACAGCACCGTGATCAGCGGAATGCCGCGCACGGCTTCGATGAAGATGACGCACAGCATCTTGACGACCGGCATCCTGGAGCGCCGGCCAAGCGCCAGCACGATGCCGAGCGGCAGCGACACGACGATGGCGACGAAAGACAGCGACAGCGTCACCAGCAAGCCGCCCCAGCGCGCGGTTTCGACATGTTCAAGACCAAACACGCCGCCCACCAGCAGGAAGAATGACACGACAGGCAGACCGACAATCAGCAGTAGGGCGTTGAGGCCCTTGCGCGGCACGCTCGGCATCAGCATCGGCACCATGAGGACCACCAGCAAGATGCCAACCAGGATCGGCCGCCAGCGCTCCTCGATCGGATAGGTTCCGAACATGAACTGGCCGAACTTGGCGTTGACGAAAGCCCAGCAGGCGCCGGACCAGCCGTCCGGCTGAATTCCGCCTTGAGTCACCGTGGCGCAGACGGTCCTGTCAGGCCCCGTCCATACAGCGTCGATGAAGGCCCAGTTGATGATCTGCGGAAGGATCATCGCCACCAGGGCGATGCCGATTATCGTCATTATGGTATCGCCAACCGAGGCGATCAGGTTCCGTCGCACCCACGCGCCGAGGCCGGTGACGCCGGCTGGCGCCGGCTGCGCCAGCATCATCTCGGTGCGTACCCAGGACATATCATGTTCTTGCATGTCCTTACCTCTCCACCAGCGCCACTTTGGCGTTGAACCAGTTCATCAGCAGCGAGGTCAGGATGCTGATGGCCAGATAGATCACCATCATGATGACCACGCATTCAACCGCCTGGCCGGTCTGGTTGAGTACCGTGCCGGTCGTCGCCGTCAAATCGGGATAGCCGATGGCGATGGCGAGCGAGGAGTTCTTGGTCAGGTTGAGATACTGGCTGGCCAACGGCGGGATTACAATGCGCATCGCCTGCGGCACGACCACCAGCCGCAAGGCCTGGCCCGAACGCAGGCCAAGAGCCGCCGATGCCTCGCTCTGGCCCTTGGCGACGCCGCGAATGCCGGCGCGCACGATCTCGGAGATGAAGGCGGCGGTATAAAACGACAGTGCGAGATACAGCGACAGGAATTCCGGCTTCACTGCGAAACCGCCGGTCAGGTTGAAGGTCGACTGTTTCGGAAAATCGAAGCTCAGCGGGAAGCCGCTCAGTACATAGGCGAGCAGCGGCAACCCGACAATCAGGCCCAGCGATGTCCAGAACACCGGAAATTGCTGGCCCGTCGCCATCTGCCGCTGATGCGCCTTGCGGGCGACGAACCACGCCATGGCGATGCCGACAAGCAGACCGACCAGGATCAGCCAGGAGCCATCGCCCCACACCGCACGCGGAAAGTAGAAGCCGCGCTGGTTGAGGAACGATCCGAATGGCAGGTTTATGCTGTCGCGCGGAGCCGGCAGCACCGCCAGCACGCCCGAATACCAGAAGAAGATGACCAGCAGCGGCGGGATGTTGCGGAACACCTCGACATAGACGGTGCAGATCTTCTGGATGAGCCAGTTTTTCGACAGCCGGCCGATGCCGATGATGAAGCCGATGATCGTGGCGGTGATGATGCCGACAAAGGCGACGATCAACGTGTTGATCAAGCCGACGATGATGGCCCGGCCATAGGTGGAGTCCGATGTGTAAGCGATCGCCGTATCGGAAATGTCGAAGCCGGCACGGCCCCTCAGGAATGTGAAGCCGGAGGCAATGTGCAGGTTCGTCAGATTGACGATGGTGTTGTGGACGATCCACCAGACACCCGACACCAGCAAGGCAACGACCAGGCACTGATAGAATATGCCGCGGACTGTCGGATCGTTGATGAGAGAAGCGCGACTTGGCTCCTCGCGAAGAACTTCCTGCGATGCCATTCGACCGTCCCCTGGAAAGAGAAACCGGGAGGCAGACGATCTGCCTCCCGGATCACATTTCGATCAGCGGATCGGCGGAGCGTATTGCAGGCCGCCCTTGGTCCACAGCGCATTGATGCCGCGGGCGATCTTCAGCGGGCTGCCAGAACCGACATTGCGCTCGAACATCTCGCCATAATTGCCGACGGCCTTGACGATGTTGACGACCCAGTCATTGGAGACGCCGAGGTCGGTGCCGATCTTGGTATCGGCTTCCTGGCCGAGGACGCGCTTGATCTCCGGGCTGGGGGAGTTCTTCATTTCATCGATATTGGCCTTGGTGATGCCAAGCTCTTCAGCCTGCAGCAACGCGAAATAGGTCCACTTGACGATATGGTACCACTGATCGTCGCCTTGGCGCACGGCGGGTCCGAGCGGCTCCTTCGAAATGATCTCGGGCAGCACGACATGGTCGGCGGGCGCCGCCAGCGTCAGCCGGATGCCGTAAAGGCCCGACTGGTCGGTGGTGTAGACGTCGCAGCGGCCGGCGTCATAGGCGGCGTTGACCTCCTCGAGCTTCTCGAAGACGACCGGGTTGTATTCCATCTTGTTCGCCTTGAAATAGTCGGCGAGGTTGAGCTCGGTGGTCGTGCCGCTTTGCACGCAGACGGCGGCGCCGGAGAGCTGAAGCGCCGAATTGACGCCGGGCAGCTTCTTGGCGTTGATCATGAAACCCTGGCCGTCATAATAGGTAACGCCGATGAAGTTCAGGCCGAGCGCGGTGTCGCGGTTAATGGTCCAGGTGGTGTTACGCGACAGGATGTCGACCTCGCCGGACTGCAGCGCGGTGAAACGCTCCTTGGCGCTGAGAGGCGTGAACTTGACCTTGGTGCCGTCACCAAACACGGCGGCCGCGACAGCGCGGCAGAAATCCGCGTCGATGCCCTGCCAGTCGCCCTTGTCGTCCGGCGCCGAGAAGCCGGCAAGGCCGGTGGAGACACCGCACTGGATGAAGCCCTTCGCCTTGACGGTATCGAGCGTGGTCGCCGAGGCGGCAGACGCCATCAAACCAAGCGTGGCGGCACTCAGAATGCCAATAGCAATATGTTTCATGACCCACAGACCCTTTTCTGTTTTCAGGCAAACCCTGATCTTTTTCCCGTGTGAACGCAGTTCCATCCCGGCCCACTCCCGGAACGCGCATCGTAACCGACGAGCCGCCTCCCATTCACAAATGTCATCGAAGGCGATAATTCCCGGGAGGTCAAGGGAAATGACCGAAACCGAAAGAGTTTGAAAACTGGTTCTGGCAAATGCCTGAATTGCGGACAAACGCGCCCATGTTTTAGTCAGCATCGCAAATAAAGTCGGCAAGCCCCATTCAGTCACACTGCGCTGCGACCGAGAAATCCTTCGATCTGCATTACTCTACGTTACCGCTTTTTTTCTCGATTTGCTGAACTGGCCGCGTGCTCCTGCGCTGTTCGGCACATCGCCGGACCCGATACGCGCGGGCCACGGCCGACCTTCCATCTTCAGCGCAGCCGGTCCCTGCCGGCAAAACCTGGCACATTCGAAGTTCATTGCTGTCGAAGCCCGGCTGTTGCGCGGCCCATGTCGCCGCACTATGCCTAAAGCCTTAGCAAACAGGGCGATGACGAATGGCGAAAGACGGCAACGAGCAGGTCAGCGGCGCGATGGGCATCAACACGCGGCTGGCCCATTCAGGCAACAAGCCGCATGATTATTTCGGCTTCGTCAATCCGCCGGTGGTCCACGCCTCGACCGTGCTTTTTCGTGACGCGGCTTCGATGGTGGCACGTGACCAGAAATACACTTACGGCACGCGCGGCACACCCACGACAGACGCCCTCGCCCAGGCCATCGACGCGCTGGAGGGCTCTGCCGGCACGATCGTGGTGCCTTCCGGCCTCGCTGCGGTGACGGTTCCGCTGCTCGCCTTCGTATCGGCGGGCGATCATCTGCTGATAGTCGATTCCGTCTATCATCCGACCCGCAACTTCGCCGACACCATGCTGAAGCGGCTGGGCGTCCAGGTGGAGTATTATGATCCGCATATCGGCGCCGGCATCGCCCGGCTGATCAAGCCCAACACCAAGGTGGTGTTCACGGAATCGCCGGCGTCGAACACGTTCGAAGTGCAGGACATTCCCGCCATCGCCAAGGCGGCGCACGCCGCAGGCGCCATCGTGATGATGGACAATACGTGGGCAACGCCGCTTTATTTCCGCCCGCTCGACCATGGCGTGGACATATCGATCCATGCCGCGACGAAATATCCGGCGGGCCATTCCGACGTGCTGCTGGGCACGGTCTCGGCCAATGAGAACTGCTGGGGCCATCTCTTCGAAAGCTTCTGCACCCTTGGCTGCTGTGCGGGGCCTGACGACGTCTACCAGGTGCTGCGCGGCCTGCGCACCATGGGCGTGCGGCTCGATCATCACCAACGCAGCGCCCTCGATATCGCCTCCTGGCTGGAGGACCAGAACGGCGTTGCGCGCGTACTGCACCCGGCGCTGCCCAGCCATCCGGACCACGGCCTGTGGAAGCGCGACTTCTGTGGGTCGAGCGGCATTTTCTCGATCGTGCTGGCCGGCGGCGGCCAAAAGCAGCAGCACGCCTTCCTCGATGCATTACGGATCTTTGGGCTCGGCTACTCCTGGGGCGGATATGAGAGCCTCGCGGTGCCGGTCTGGATCGGCGACCGCGTCATTGCAAAAACCTCCCATGACGGGCCGCTGATTCGCTTGCAGATCGGTCTCGAAGACGTCGCGGACCTGAAGGCCGACCTCATGCGCGGCCTGGGCGCTGCCGCGTCCGCCTGAACGACTAATGGGCGGAACCGACTTGGAAGTCCCGTCAAGCACTTCCGGGGGCTCGTAAACCGGCGCTGCCGTGCGGGAACATAAGGCGGCGTGGAATTCCATTCCTTCAAACCTTGGTTTGCGGGATCGGTTTGGCTTTCAAATTCGCCCTCGTCGCGTCATTGCGGGGATCAGCACGATTTCTCCCTCCCCCTGGATGACCGGCAGAGTTACCGACTTCATGGCCTTTCGCCTCTTCGTTCCCATCCTTGCCGGCGCCACGCCGCGCGAACGTGTCATCGCCTGCATCGGCGCGATGATCGGCATCGCCCTTACCGGCCTGATCGGC
>NZ_JBAZUD010000204.1:0-6409 GCF_041661565.1 Mesorhizobium sp. | reverse complement strand
ACCTCAGGCAGTTCCTTGATGCGCCCGGCGCCGAAGCGAACGGTGGTGGGGTAGTTCCATTTGGAGATCAGCTTGGACATTTTCATCTTTCGGATGGTCAGATGGCTTCGCGCAGGTGGAAGGATTTCGGCCTCGTCAAATTATCATAGCCGATGGCGGACAGGCTGGCGCCCTTTCCGGTTTCCTTGACGCCGGTCCAGACCAGGGCCGGATCGAGGTAGTCGCAGCGGTTCATGAACACCGTGCCGGTCTCGACGCGGTCGCCGATCGCCACCGCATGCTCGGTATCGCGGGTCCAGATCGAGGCCGTCAGCCCGTAAGGACTGTCGTTCATCAGCGCGATCGCCTCCTCGTCGTTTCGCACCTTCATGATGCCGACGATCGGACCGAAGCTCTCCTCGCGCATGACGCTCATCTGGTGATCGACTTCGGTCAGCACTTCCGGCGCCAGATAGGGTGAGCCGGGCTTGTCGTTGGCCACCTTCATGTTGATGCGGGCCTTGGCGCCCTTGCGCAGCGCCTCGGCCTTCTGCTCGCGGATCAGGTCGGCAAAGCGCGCCTGCGCCATCGGCCCCATCGTCGTCGCCTGCTCCAGCGGATTGCCGACGACATAGTTCTTCGTCTCGGCGATGAAGCCCTCGACGAACTCGTCATAGACCTTTTCGTGCACATAGACGCGCTCGATGCCGCAGCAGCACTGGCCGGAATTGTAGAAGGCGCCGTCGACCAGATTGGCGACCGCGTGATCCATCTTGGCGTCCGGCAGCACATAGGCCGGATCCTTGCCGCCAAGCTCGAGGCCGAGCGTCATGAAGGTGCCGGCCGCCGCCTTTTCGATGGCGCGGCCGCCGGCGACCGACCCGGTGAAGTTGACATGGTCGATCTTGCCCGAGCCGAGCAGCTTTTCGGTCTGAGCGTGGTTGAGGACGACATTCTGGAACACGCCCTTCGGCAGGCCTGCCTTGTCGAAGGCCTGCTGGAAACGCTCGCCGACCAGCAGCGTCTGCGCCGCATGCTTGAGGATGACGGCGTTGCCGGCCATCAGCGCCGGCACGATGGTGTTGACCGCTGTTAGATAAGGATAGTTCCAGGGCGCGATCACCATGACCACGCCGAGGGGATCCTTCTTCACATAGCGGCGGAAGCCATCCTTCGGGTTGGAAGCCGGCACGGATTTAAGCGCCTGCTCGGCGATCCCGACCATGTAATTGGTGCGTTCCTTGACGCCACCGAACTCGCCGCCATAGCGCACCGGACGCCCCATCTGCCAGGCGATCTCCGGCACGATCTCGTTAGTCATCGCGACCAGGGCTTCCAGCATCGCCAGCATGTACTTGCCGCGCTCGACGATCGGCGTCCCAGCCCACTTCTCCTGCGCCGCCCTGGCGCGCTCGACAGCGGCATTGACCGCCTGGTCCGTCGCGACGGGCCGCTCGGCATAGATCGAGCCGCCGACGGGGGATATGATTTTGACCGTTTCGGCCATTTGTAAGTCCTCGCACTTCTGCAACAATCAAGAAATCACATGGCTGGCGCTGCCCCTCATCCGCCTGACGGCACCTTCTCCCCGTACAGTGACGGGGAGAAGGGAAACGCTCCGGCGTTGGCGTCCCCCTCTCCCCGTTCTTTACGGGGAGAGGGTAAGGGTGAGGGGCGGCGTCAACGTTCGCAGGCTACCTTAATACCGCTCGAACCCCCTGTGCAGTTCCCAGTCCGTGATGCGGCGGTCATATTCGAACTGCTCCCACTTGGCGGTGTGGACATAGTGTTCGAGCACGTCATCGCCGAGCGCCTGTCTCAGCATCTTCGACTTCGCCAGGGTCTCGGTGGCGTCACGCAGAGTCTTCGGGATCTCCGGCAAACGAGACGCCTGATAGGCATCGCCGACGAAAGGCTTCTGCAAGTCCAACTTCTCGTCGATGCCGGCAAGGCCGGCCGCGATCAGCGCCGCGAAGGCGAGATAAGGATTGAGGTCGGCGCCGCCAATGCGGCATTCCATGCGGATGCCCTTGGTGCCCTCGCCGCACAGGCGGAAGCCGGCGGTTCGGTTGTCCTCGCTCCACATGATCTTGGTCGGGGCGAAGGTGCCGGCCTGGAAGCGCTTGTAGGAGTTGATGTAAGGCGCCAGGAACCAGGTGAATTCCTTGGCGTATTTAAGCTGCCCCGCCGCCCATTGCTGGCCGAGCGTCGACAGCGTCCAGTCGGCCGTCTTGTCGAAGAACAATGGCGTCTTGCCGTCGGCGCTCCACAGCGAATTGTGGATATGGCTGGAATTGCCGGCCAGGCCGTAATTGTATTTGGACATGAAGGAAATGGCCTTGCCCTCGGACTCGGCGATCTCCTTGGCGCCATTCTTCAGGATGACGTGGCGATCAGCCATGTCGAGCGCCTCGGCATAACGCACATTGATCTCTTCCTGGCCCGGGCCCCACTCGCCCTTGGAATTCTCGATCGGGATGCCGGCGGCTTCCATCTCGTTGCGAAGCCGGCGCATGACGCCTTCTTCCTTGGTGGTGATGCCGATCTGGTAGTCGCCGATATAGGGCGACGCCGTCTCAAGGCCTTGCCAGTGTTTCTTGCGGGCGGAGTCGTAGGTCTCGTTGAACAAATAGAATTCAAGCTCGGAGGCGAAATAGCCGATATAGCCGCGCTCGGTCAGCCGCTTGACCTGCTTCTTCAAGATGGCGCGCGGCGAATGCGGCAGGTCGTCATGCGTGTGATGGTCGAGCACGTCGCAGATCACCAGCGCGGTTTTCTCCAGCCACGGGATGCGCCGCAGCGTGGCCAGATCGGGCTTCATGACGAAGTCGCCATAGCCCTTCGACCAGCTCGCCGCCTTGTAGCCGGGCACCGGCTCCATATCGATGTCGGCGGCCAGCAGATAGTTGCAGCCATGCGTTTCGTCATGCGCGGAATCGACGAAGTACTGAGCCAGGAACCGTTTTCCCGCCAGACGGCCCTGCATATCGACGATGCACGCCAGCACCGTGTCGATCTCGCCATCGGAGACCGCCTTCTTCAACTGATCGAACGAGAAATTTCCGGCCATTCCTTTGGCACTCCAGCGCTTGTCGTTTCGAAAGAGATAAACGGAACATGGCCGGCACGATGCCGGCCATGGTTCGTAGGAGACGGCTCAGTGGCCGGTTTCGCCGACGGCCTGCTCGGCCGCCTTGATCGCTGCCTGGCGCTTGGCGATCTGGTCGCCGATCGGCGGGCCCTGGAAGCGGCGGTTCTCGAAACCGAACCAGAGAATGGCGGTCAGCACGATGAAGCCAATGGTAATGTAAAGCACCTTGTCGTTCGGCGGCTGGATGGCGATGTAGAAGATGATCACCATGCCGACAATCGACAACGCGCAGAACAGCTTGAACACGCCTGCGCCGAGATTCCACGGACCGGGTGTCGGCCATTTGGCAGTGCCAAATGAGATCATGCCGAGAGCGATCGGAATCGTAAACGACAGGAACAGGAACACCAGCGTCGAATTAACGACGATGGTGTAGATGTTGGTGCCGCCAATCGAGATGAACTGGGCAAGAAAGACGTAGATAATCTCAAGGAACGCGGCCGTCCAGATCGCGTTAACCGGCGTACGCCAGCGTGGGCTGACTTTGGCAAGCGACGCCGAACCGACCGGCATGCCACCGTCACGCGAGAAGGCAAACAACATGCGGGAGGCCGAGGTCACCGTAGCGAGGCCACAGAGGAATTGTGAGATCAAGATTGCCAGATAGAGCAATTCCTTCAGCCATACCGGCAGGATTGCATCCATAGTCGAGAAAAAGACGCTCCAGCCCTGCTTGGCGCCAGCCGCTAGGTCCGGAATTGCCAGCACGATGGCGCAAAGCATCACCCAGCCGATCAAGGACGACCAGAGCACGGACGAAACGATCGCCCGCGGAACGGAATGCGCTGCCTTCAGCGTTTCTTCCGAAGTATGCGCCGACGCATCATATCCAGTGATGGTGTAGACCGGCAGCAGCAGACAGAGCAGGAACAAGTAGCTCATGGAATCGGTCTGCGGGAAGACGCCGCCGCCTGCATCCCCCGAATAGTTGGTGAACGTCCACAGCCGTGTGATGTCGATCGCTGGCGCGAACACCAGGCAAGCCACGATCAGAACAGCTGTTGCTGCCAGGATCAGGAAGCCGGATGCGTCCGTCAGCATGGCTGTCAGCTTGATTCCGAAATGGTTGAACAGCGCCTGCAGCACGGTGATGAAGGCGACGAACCCGACGATTTCGCCTGGCGTGCCGGTGATGCCGAAAGCCGCGCCGAAAGTACCGACAAAGAAGAACGCTGTGCCGATATTGATGGCACCGAGCACGGTGATCAGGCCGAACAGATTAAGCCAGGCGGTTAGCCACCCGGTGAAGCGGTTTCCGAGGATCGACGACCAATGATAGAGGCCGCCGGCGGTCGGAAATGCCGAGGCGATCTGGGCCATCGCAAGTGCGAAGAAACCCGACACGCAGCAGCCTACAATCCAGCCAATGCCGGCACCCGCGCCGCCGATCGATGAAGTCGCCTGAGCGAAGGAATTGATGCCGCCCGAAAGGATGCAGATGATCGAGAACGAGATCGCGAAATTCGAGAAGCGACTCATGCTTCGCGACAGTTCCTGGGCATAGCCCATGCCGTGGAGAACCTTCAGGTCCTCCTTCTTGTCAACGTCTGTATAACCCGGTGCTGCCATTGGAAGTCCCCTGTTTTGTTTCTCAGCTGGCCGATTGAACTGACTTTCCGATTGAATGCGATCTGGAGTGCCCGGCCTCCTCGTCCGGCTCCAGACTTGAAAAAATGCCGGTGAGCAGATCCGCCCATTTCCGCTGCCCGGTCTCGCCGGAGATTTCATCGTTGCGGATTTCGATCATCGTGCAGGGCAGCCCGCGCGAGCGCGCATGCCGTTCCAGCGTGAAATAGACGCGGTCGGCCGGCGAATAGGGTTCGTTGACGCCTACGGTGACGCCGGCAAGCCGCCTCAGCGCGGCAATCAACGGCGATGCCAGCCGCCGGTCCTCGTCATGGATGATGCCGATATGCCAAGGCCGGTCACGGCCCTTGTAGACCGGCGTGAAGGAATGGATGGAAACCAGGCGGGTCTCCTGCCCGCGCTTGCGCCTGTCGTCGATCGTGTGCTCGATCGCCGCATGGAACGGCTGCCACGACAGGGCGATGCGAGCCGCGCGCTGCTTTTCCGACAGGCCGGCATTGCCGGGTATCGGCGTGGTCTCGCTGATTGGCGGCACCAGGTCGGGCGCGTCGAGCGGCCGGTTGCAATCGATCACCAGTCGCGAAACGCGGCTTTCAACCAAGGTCGCGTCCAGCGCCCGCGCCATGCGGCGCGCGACCGGCAGCGCGCCTGGATCCCAGGCGATGTGGCGGGACAGATCGGCCTCGGCAAGGCCCAACGTTCCGAATTCGGCGGGCAGGAAGTTCGACGCATGATCGCAGGTCAGGACGAAAGGGCTCGATCCGCCGGGGTTCGAAACCCCTACGGTATCAGACGCCGCAAGGCTGGCGTGCCAAGCTCTCTCCATACTTTGCCGTCCCCGGGGAGCGCTGTATCGTATGTTACGTATTTTGTCTCATTGCGTCCCTACGGATGATTTCATACAGTTTACCCGGCTTTGTCAAATACGATTTCGGGAAACACCGTAGGCTGGGCCAGGGTGGGGAAGAGGATGATTTCCAGCATTGCCGAACTGATTTCCGACCGTATCGGCACGATGCCAGCCGGAGAACGGCGCGCCGCCCAGACCCTCATCGCCAGCTACCCGATGATCGGCCTGAAGACTGTTGCCGAGTTCTCGGCCGCCGCCGGCGTTTCCTCGCCGACGATCCTTCGCTTTGTTTCCCGGCTTGGCTTCCAGAACTATCCGGAGTTCCAGTCCAGCCTGCAGGACGAACTGGCCGCGCAGCTTCAATCGCCTGCGACAAGGACGCTCAACCCGCCCTCGCCCGGCGGTGGCACGGCGTCGCCGATGCTGGAGGCGACGCTCGACAATATGCGCGAGACGTTCAAGCACCTCTCCGACAAGCAACTCGCCGATATCGCCAGCCGTCTCGCCGACCGGCGCGGCAAGACCTTCCTGATCGGCGGCCGCTTCACCGATCCGCTGGCGCGCTACATGGCCGCCCATCTCGCCGTCATCCAGTCCGATGTCTTCCATCTGGCCGGCCAGGAAAGCATGTGGCGCGATCGGCTGATCGACATGGGCAAACGCGACGTGCTGGTGATTTTCGACATCCGGCGCTACCAGGACAGCCTCGTCCGCTTCGCCGAAAAGGCACATCAGCGCGGCGTCCAGATCGTATTGTTCACCGACCAGTGGCTGTCGCCTATCGCGCGCTTCGCCCGCTACGTCATCGCCGGACGTACGGCCGTGCCATCGGCATGGGATTC
>NZ_JBAZUD010000203.1:0-6468 GCF_041661565.1 Mesorhizobium sp. | reverse complement strand
GGCTGTTCAAGGAATTGGCGGCGGCCAAGGGCTCGATCGTCAACGTCACCTCCATCGCCGGTACGCGCGTGCACCCTTTCGCCGGCACCGCCTACGCGACCTCGAAGGCCGCGCTCGGCTCGCTGACCCGCGAAATGGCGCATGATTTCGGGCCGCACGGCATCCGCGTCAACGCCATTGCCCCGGGTGAAATCGACACGGCGATCCTCTCGCCGGGAACGGAAAAGATCGTCGAGACGATCCCGCTGCGACGGCTCGGCACCACGGCGGAAGTCGCCGACATCATCTTCTTCCTGTGCTCGCAGCAGGCATCCTACGTGACCGGCTCGGAAATCCACATCAATGGCGGCCAGCACGTCTGAGTTGACGGCCAAAGGCCTGCTCATCCGGGGATTGTAAGGACAGCCTTACCGCTGAAGCTGCGCTGTCGCAATGCGTCCAGGGCTTCGCCCATGTCCGTCCACGGCACGGTCAAGGCCACGCGCGTTTCCAGCCTGCCAGCCGAAACCAGGGCGAGAAGCGCGGCAATGTCGGCGCCAATGGCCGAGCCGGACGTGTAATAAGCGAATGTCTGCAGCCGCGCTCCCTCGTGGCCGGGGACGAACTGGCGGAATCCGATCGGCGTCAGCTCACCGCTGCTCGAGCCGAACATGACGATCGTGCCGCCAGGCGACACACGCTCGATCGCGTGTGCGAGGCTTGGGCCGCCGACGGATTCGGTGATCAGCGAGAAAGGACCCTCGGCCAGTTCGATCGACTCGACGACCCGCCCGGCTCCGAGGCTGCGGAGATCATCTGCATGACAGGCGGCAGCGATCGCGGTCACCGAGGCGCCCTGTTCTCGGGCGATCTGGATCTGGAAACGCCCGACCGCACCGCTTGCGCCGGTGATCAGGATCTTCTGGCCGGCCAAGTCATCGCCATGGCGCAAGGTCCTCAGGGCAGTCGTGCCCGCCACGGGCAGCGTGGCGGCGGAGACAAAGCCGACCGCTTCCGGCAGGACGGCGAGACGGTCGGTCGGAACGGCGACACGTTCGGCCCAGCCGCCCTCGTCGACCAATGCCACAACCGGCGTGCCCACTGCTGGCCCTGAGCCATCGACTGCCGCGCGTTCGACGACCCCGACGATGTCCTGGCCGGGTATCCAGCCGTTCCGACGTATGGCCAGCAAACGCAGTTCGCCGCGGTTCAGCGAGGTTGCGCGGACGGCGACCAGAGCTTCGTTCGTAAGAGGCTGTGGCTCATCCGCTTCGGTGAGTTTCAGTCTTGCGGTGTCATTCGAAGAGATGGCGAGAGCGAGCATTGGGTACCTTCCGCGGAGAGAACGATCCAAGACTACCGATTTACCCAGATGAATAATCTAGATATAAATTCTAATGATCGCTAAAAACAGTCAGAAATGAGACAGCCTCTTCGCTACCCATGGTTGGATTTCGACGTCGATGATGTGCGTGCCCCTGCGATCGCCGTGCGCGTCGACGTGACCGAAACCAAGGCCGAGGTATCGCAGCATTGGCATCGAAAGGGGCAACTCGTCTTTGCCCTCGGCGGTGGCGTCACCTGCCGCGTACCCAGCGGCCTGTGGATGGTGCCGCCTCATTGCGGCGTCTGGATTCCAAGCCGCATGGAGCACAGCAACATAGCGACAGCCAACGCCCGCATGGTCTTCGTCTACATCGAGCCGGGCGCGGCCGAACTGCCTGACCGGTGCTGCACGCTTTCGATCTCGCCACTGTTACGCGAACTCATCACCGAACTGTCGGACTGCGCGCCGGGCGATGCGAGGTGTATCTTCCTGGGAAGCGTCCTGCTTGCCGAACTGCCTGAAATGCCCGTCCAGCACTTGCATCTGCCGATCTCCACAGAGCCGCGCTTGCGGCGGATCGCCGAAGCGTTGGCGGACAACCCCGCCGACCGCAGCACGCTGGCGGAGTGGGCCAGCCGCGTCGCGCTCAGCGAGAGCAGCCTCGCTCGTCTCGTCGTGAAGGAGACCGGTTTAAGCTTCGGACGCTGGCGGCAGCAATTGCACTTGATCGTAGCGATAAGGGAGTTGGCTTCGGGCGCCAGCGTGCAGCGGATTTCGAGCGATCTCGGCTATGAGTCCGTCACAGCCTTCATCACCATGTTCAAGAAGGCGCTCGGCAAGCCGCCGGCACAGTATCTCAGCAGCATCGCGCAAAATGGCGGTTCCGCCTTCCTGGCCTGATCGAATCGATCGCAAGGTGGTGACGAGTGCCCCGTGGGCCCATGCAGTAGGCTTACCTGTCAGGCCGCGGACGGTTCAGCCGCTTGCGGCTTTTGGCCAAGGACTTCGTCCACGATCCCGCGCGCGATCTCGCGCTCGCCCATGATCACCGTGTCGGCGCCGAGCCCCTTGAGATGCTCGACCTCGGCGTCGGAATGGGCGCGGGCGATGACATTGATGCGGGGATTGGCCGCCCGCGCGCGCAGTACGATCTGGCCGGCCTCGAAGGCGTTGGGAATGGCCAGGATCAGCCGGCTGGCGCCCTCGGGATTGGCGGCGGCGAACACTTCGGCATTGGCCGCGTTGCCGGAAACGGTTTCGATGCCGTCGGCCTTCAGTCTGGCCAGTGTCTTGTCGGCATCCTCGATAACGAGGAAGGGCAGGGCGGCCTGTTTGAGCGCCGCGCCAACCAGGCTGCCGACACGGCCATAGCCGATCAGGATGGCATGGTTGGCAGAGGTCGTCCTGGGCGGTGGTCCGTCTTCCCCCTTGGCCGCTGCCGCGACCGAAGCCACTTGGCCCGGTGCCGTCGCCGGTCCGACCGGCTTTGCCTCGACCGGCGGCTCCTTGCGCGCGGTGCGGGCATCGAGCCAGGGTTTCATCCAGTCGAGGGCTAGGAACATCAGCGGATTGAGCACGATCGACAGGATGGCCCCGGCGAGGATCAGGTCGCGGCCCTGCTCCGGCAACAGTTTCAAGCCGACGCCGAGTTCGGCGAGGATGAAGGAGAATTCGCCGATCTGGGCCAGGCTTGCCGAAATCATCAGCGCCGTGGTCAGCGGATAGCCGAAGGCGATGACGATGACGAATGCCGCCAGCGACTTGCCGATGACGATGATGGCGAGCGTCGCCAGGATCGGCAGGCCGTTGCTGAGCAGGCTGAACGGATCGAACAGCATGCCGACCGAGACGAAGAACAGCACGGAAAAGGCGTCGCGCAAAGGCAGCGATTCTTCCGCCGCGCGGTGGCTGAGCTCGGACTCGCTCATGATCATGCCGGCGAAGAAGGCGCCCAGCGCCAGCGAGACGCCGAACAGCTTGGCGGCGCCGAAAGCAACGCCGAGTGCGATGGCCAGAACCGCGAGCCGGAACAGTTCGCGCGAGCCGGTGTGGGCGACATAGTGCAGGATCCAGGGGATGACCCGGCGCCCGACGACGAGCATGACGACAACGAAGGCCGCGACCTTGGCCAGCGTGATGCCGACGACACCCCAGATGCCATAGCTGGCGGGAAGCGACAGCAAGCCGCTCGCATGGGCGTCCGCCTGCTCCTGGCCGCCGAGCACGCCGGCAAGCGCCGGCAACAGGACGAGCGCCAGCACCATCGCGAGATCCTCGACGATCAGCCAGCCGACGGCGATGCGGCCGCGCTCGGTCTCGATCATGCGGCGCTCCTGCAAAGCACGCAGCAGGACGACGGTGGAAGCCACCGACAGCGCCAGGCCGAAGACCAGTCCCGCCCCCATCGACCAGCCGAGCATCCAGGACAAGCCGGCTCCAAGCGCGGTGGCAAAGCCGATCTGGACGATGGCGCCTGGCACGGCGATGGCGCGGACCGACAGGAGATCCTTCAGCGAGAAATGCAGTCCGACGCCGAACATGAGGAGGATGACGCCGATCTCGGCCAGCTCATTGGCAAGCCCCGCATCGGCGACAAAGCCAGGCGTGTTCGGCCCGACGAGCACGCCGGCCACAAGGTAGCCGACCAGCGGTGGAATGCGGAAACGGTTGGCGAGAGCGCCGAAGACAAAAGCCAGGCCCAGACCGGCGACGATGGTAGCGATAAGGGGCGTGTCATTCGGCATTGTCTATGGAGCGCCTTGTAAAATCAGTGATGTCGGATGTACGCGCCCGAAGCCGCCGCCTGTCTGCAATATGGTGGATGGAGTGCGGGCGACGCAACCCGCAGGCGCGCGAAATCGACCGCGATGGCGGAAATACTGACCGGCGGCCGCTGAAGCCGCCGGTCGAACTTGGTGCCTGCGATGGCCCGCCTTGCGAATCGTGGCCGGCAATCGGAGATCAAGGCGACGATCAGGCCGCCTGCAGCAGGGCCTCGATCTCGAACAGGGCGTGGTTGGTCAGCGTCTTGGGAATCTCGGCCGTCACCCTGTCCTGGACTTCCTTGTGCAGCTTCTTGCGCATGGTCCCAAGCACCAGGGGCGGAGCCACAAGCACGATGTTATCGAACTCCCCGCTGTGCGCGAGCATGTAGAGCCGTGAGGCGATCTCGTCGGCGAAGCGTTCCTTGCCGAGCCTGTGCCAGTCCGTGTCCTCGACCGCGCTGCGGTGCGCGGAGGGCCCGTCATTGTGTCGGCCGGGGCTGTCGGTGCCCTGCTCGCGTGTCGGCGGATTCTCCTGCTTCATCTCCTGCACCACCTCCAGGTTCGGAAACTTGTTGTCGCCGGCATTCCTCAGGAACAGTGCTTTCTCGCCGTCGGCCACCATGACCCAGATGCCGTGTTTCAGGTTGATTGTGTTCATGATGGCAGGCTCCTTTTTTCGACCGTCGAGGTATCTCGTGAAGTGCGGCGGCCGGGTTTCGATCCAACTTGCGGACGTTTGGGCAACGCCTCGCGAACCGGTAATGTTCCCATCGAGGATGCGAGCGGGGGTCCTTCATCGGGCGCAAAATTGTCTTGTCCGGTAGCCGCGCCTTTAATCTACTAATTTGGTAGAATTTAGAAAAAACTGTTTTGCGATCTTGTTCGTCCGGCGCTAAAAGAGCCGTAATCCAAGGCCTGCGGCAGCGGCTTCAATCCGTGCAAGGCGCCGATGGAGAATATTTTTCCTTTGGCAGCCGAGCTTTCAGAAAAGCGATTGCATCCCAAGAAGCGATGCGCGAGTGCGTTCCTTCTGGTTTTCCGCGCCGCCGCGTAGAACTGCAATCCCGTTCAGGACTCCGCTCGCCCCCATGCCTCACGCCGTCCCCAAGCTCAATGCCTTCCCCGTTTTCATGCGGGTCGAGGGTCAAGCCGTGGCCATCGTCGGCGGCGGCGAGGAGGCGCTGGCCAAGGCGCGGCTGATCGGACAGTCGAGCGCCATCCTGCGCATCATCGCGCAAGACGTCGATCCGGATCTCCTGACCTTCATCGCTCGGAGCGGCGCAACACACGTTGCCGCGTCTTACGACGCGAGCCATCTTCAAGGCGCGGTCATGGTTTTTGCCGCCAGCGGCGACGAGAAACTCGATAGCCGCGTTGCGGCGGACGCCCGCGGGCTCGGTATACCGGTCAATGCCGTGGACCGCCCGGAACTCTGTGACTTCTTCACCCCGGCGCTGGTCAATCGCGCTCCGGTTGCCATTGCCATCGGCACCGAAGGGGCCGGGCCGGTGCTGGCCCAGATGCTGCGTGTGCGCATCGACAGGATGCTGTCGCCGTCGCTCGGACCGCTGGCGACGCTCGCCGCCGCGCTGCGCGGCACCGTCGAAAACCTGCTGCCGAAGGGCAATGCGCGGCGGCGCTTCTGGAGCGATTTCTTCACCGGGGCTCCAGCCCGCGCCGTCGAGGCCGGTGAGCTTTCGCAGGCGCATGACGCCGCTGTCGACCTGATGCTGTCAAAGGCGCCTGCATCAGGCCATATCGCCCTGGTCGGCGCCGGTCCCGGGGCCGAGGACCTGTTGACCCTGCGCGCGCATCGCCTGCTGATGGAGGCCGATGTCATCGTCCACGATGCGCTGGTGCCGGAGGCGGTCGTCGCCATGGGCCGCCGCGATGCGGAGCGTCTGGCTGTCGGCAAGCGCAAGGGCTGCCACAGCAAGAGCCAGGCTGAAATCAATGCGTTGCTGGTCGAGCTCGGCCGCGAAGGCAAGCGCGTCGTGCGGCTGAAGTCGGGCGACCCGCTGGTGTTCGGCCGGGCCGGCGAGGAGATGGCGGCATTGCGCGATGCCGGCATTGCCTACGAAGTTGTTCCGGGCGTCACCGCGGCCTTTGCCGCCGCCGCCGATTTCGAACTGCCGCTGACCCTGCGTGGCGTGTCGTCGTCGATGGTGTTCACCACCGGCCACGACCTCAAGGGCAATTCGTTGCCCGACTGGGCCAGGCTTGCCATTTCCGGCGCCACGGTCGCCGTCTATATGGGACGCTCGGTGGCCGCCGAGGTTGCCGGCCGGCTGATCGAAGCCGGTCTGTCGCCCGACACGGCCGTCGCCGTGGTCGAGAATGCCAGCCTCGCCAACCGGCGCCGCTTCCACGGCACGCTGGCTGACCTGCCGTCGCTGG
>NZ_JBAZUD010000202.1:0-6519 GCF_041661565.1 Mesorhizobium sp. | reverse complement strand
TTCCGATCTTCGTCGCCCTGCTGGCGCTCGCCGCCGCCTTGCTCAACCCGGTGTTCCTCAACGAAGAGCGCGACCCGCTGAAGAGCGTCGTCGCCTTGATCGTCGACCGCAGCCAGAGCCAGGACATTGGCGACCGCACCAGGCAGACCGATGAAGCCGTTGCCGGACTGCAGCAGCGCCTTGGCCGCTTCAAGCAATTCGACGTGCGCGTCGTCGAGGCGGGCAAATCCGAAGCCGCCGACGAGCGCACCGAGACGCGGCTGTTCGGCGCGCTCGAAGGCGCCTTCCGCGACGTGCCGCCTTCGCGGATCGGCGGCGCCATCATGATCACGGATGGCGAGGTGCATGACGCGCCTCCCGGCGCGCCCGATTTCAACGCCCCGCTGCATGGCCTGATCACCGGCAACGATCACGAAAAGGATCGCCGCATACGGTTCGAGAACGCGCCGCGCTTCGGCATCGTCGGCAAGCCACTCGACATGACCTATCGCGTCATCTCGACCGAAAACGAGACAGGCCCGGTCGATGTCCGCGTCTCGGTCAATGGCGAGCAGGTCGCGGTCGAGCACGCCACCGTCGGCCAGCCGATGCCGCTGCAGGTCACCATTCCGGGCGCCGGCCGCAACATCGTCGAGCTTGCCATCGATCGCGAGCCGGGCGAACTGACCGACACCAACAACCGCGCCATCGCGCTGGTCGACGGTATCCGCGAGAATCTGCGCGTGCTGCTCGTCTCCGGCGAGCCGCATGCCGGCGAGCGCACCTGGCGCAATCTCCTGAAATCCGACGCCTCGGTCGACCTCGTCCACTTCACCATCCTGCGGCCGCCGGAAAAACAGGACGGCACGCCGATCAATGAACTGTCGCTGATCGCCTTTCCAACGCGCGAGCTGTTCGTCGAGAAGATCAAGGATTTCGACCTGATCATCTTCGACCGCTACCAGCATCGCGACGTGCTGCCGATCCTGTATTACGACTACATCTCCGAATATGTCGAAAAGGGCGGCGCGCTGCTGATCGCGGCCGGGCCGGAATATGCCGGCGAAAGCTCCATCGCGCGCACGCCGCTGATGTCCGCCCTGCCGGCAATGCCGACCGGCGAGGTGATCGACAAGGCGTTTTATCCGCGCCTCACCGAGCTCGGCCAGCGCCATCCGGTGACGCGCGGTCTCGACGGGTCCGCCACCGAGCCGCCGCATTGGAGCCGCTGGTTCCGCACCATCGGCGTGCAGAATCCCGAGGGCGAAGTGGTTATGAAGGGCGCCGACAACCGGCCCCTCCTGCTGCTCGACCGCAAGGGGGAAGGCCGCGTCGGCATGCTGCTGTCCGACCAGGGCTGGCTCTGGGCGCGGGGCTTCGAGGGTGGCGGCCCGCATGTCCAGCTCTACCGGCGCATCGCCCACTGGCTGATGAAGGAACCGGAACTGGAGGAAGAACGCCTGACCGCCGACGGTCGCGGCATGGTACTGGAGATCCGCCGCCAGACGATGGCCGATGATCCGGGTCCCGCGCAGATCATCACCCCGTCGGGCAGGACGATGACCGTCAAGCTCGAGAAGTCGGAGCCCGGCGTCTTCCTCGGCAGCGTCGATACCAGCGAGATCGGCCTCTATCAGGTCGCCAATGGCGAACTGACCGCACTGGCCCATGTCGGCCCGGTCAACGCGCCGGAATTCGCCGACGTCGTCTCGACCGAAAACCGGTTGAGGGCGCCGGCGGAAGCCACGGGCGGCAGCGTGCGCCGGCTGGCGTCGTCCACGGCCCTTGGGAGCGACGTGACCCTGCCGTCCATCGTGCCGGTGCGCTCGTCGGGCGATGCCTCCGGCATCGACTGGATCGGCCTGCGCACCACGGATGACAGCGTGCTCAAGGCCGTCTCACGCGTGCCGCTGTTCGGCGGCTTCCTCGGCCTCGGCCTTTTGCTGCTGGCGATGGGCTCGATGTGGTACCGCGAGGGGCGGTAGCAGCTGACTTCTCCCTTATCCCCCTGTGGGAGAAGGTGGATCGGCGCGCAGCGCCGAGACGGATGAGGGGTGTTCCAGCGGAGTGAGACGTTGGCGTTCCCTGGAACACCCCTCATCCGTCCGAGCTTCGCTCGGCCACCTTCTCCCGCAGGGGGAGAAGGGAAACCGCCCGCCCCTACTCCTCCGGCTCGGTCGTGAACATCAGGGGATAGCCCTTGGCCTTGCCGGCATCCGTGGCGCGCGTCGCCTTGGTCTCGGCGACGTCCTTGGTGAAGACGGCCACGACGCAGACCCCGCGGCGGTGCGCGGTGATCATCACCCGGTGCGCCTGGTCCTCGCTGAGCTTGAACTCCCCCTTGAGCACCGTGACCACGAATTCGCGCGGCGTGAAGTCGTCATTGACCAGAATGACCTTGTAGAGCTTCGGCCGCTCGATCTGCGGCTTGACCTCGACGCGCGGCTTGGAGGTGATTTCAGGCATTTGAACCGACAGTTTCGCGATCGACAACTTTTTCAGCACTTTGCCATGGGCAAAGGCGATCGTCCATTTTCAACGACGCGCAACTCGTCAACCGGCCCGTCACCCCACATGTGGGAAATGTTCGCCGCCATTCAACGGTCCTGACGGCCCAACGTATGGCGGCCATACCGCATCATCGTGCCGGACTGCGCGTCCGGCCGAAGCCTGTTGCCGCCCGCATCAGCGCGACTTTCCAGCCATGCCGTGATCGGCCAGGCGACGACGCAGATCAGCGTCACGCCGGTGAGCACGATCAGCAGCCACGCCTGTACCGGTGTGATGTAATTCCAATGGGTGGAGATCGCCGGCGCGAACACTGACGGTTCGGTGCGCAAGCTGGCCGGATCGGGGACCGGGCTCGCGGTCATGAGGATCAACGCCCTGGCAAGGCCGTTGGCGACCAGGCCGCCGAGCGCCATGGAGCGCAGAATGGACGAAAGCCGCTTCTTCATGCGGATGTCCTGTGAGACCGGGTTGCGAACGGGTCAACAGATCAAGACGGAGCTGCCGACAGGCTCCGGATATCGGATCGCTAACGGCACCCTCGACGGCGCCAGCCGGCCTTCGAGGGGTCTGACAGGAAGAAGGCCGCTCCAGCCCTGAAAGCGGCTGGAGCGGCCTTGTCACGAGGCTGGCATGGAGGGCCATGCCGGCCTGGATCAAGCCTTCGGGGCGTCCTTCTTGACGGCCTTCTGGGCGGCTTTCTTGTGCTTCTTGACCTTCTTCACGACCTTCTTCGGAGCCATCTTGGCGGGCGCGGTGGCAGCCGGAGCGGTGGTCGTCGTGGAAGCGGCCGGAGCAGCGGTCGTCGTGGCAGCCGCGTTGCCGAGGGACGGCATCGAGAAGGCGAGAGCGACGGCAAGGCCGGTGGCGGAGAGGATGGACTTCTTCATGGCTTCATTTTCCTTTTATGCGGGTCGAGTTTGCGATGTCACTGAACCGGGTCGTTCGGTGTCACTCCAAGCAGCTTCAAAGCGTTTGCGAGCATCCGGATGCCCTGTGCCTGTTTCTTGTTGGCGCAGAACCGGTTTCCCTTTCTTTGAAGTGCCTTTGCCGCGGTGACCTGCGTTGCCGCGGCGTGGGTTTCGAGGGCTTCATCAAATTGGCGGCTAAGGTTGGTGCAACGTTCGCTTCGGGTGAGAGCCACCTTTGCATCCGATTGCCCGACAGCGGCGGTGACGAGCGAAACGCCCAGCAGCACACCCAACAAACTGATAGACAACCTTGGCATCGGTTTATCCGTGAACCCGGAGATAGAAGTCGCGGTCGATGACCTGACCGCCACAACACCGCTTATGCCTTTGAACTTTTTCGGGAGTTTTTCCGGATTGTAGAATTTTGTTTCCCGATTGTGTCCGGCCGGGCCGGGCATGACCCGTCATCGCCACTGGCCAACATATGGCCTGAATTCTATCGTGTGGCTCACCAACCGAGCATGGCTTGACCACCAACCGTGACAGGACCGCTGTGAAATCCGACACACACATATTGATCGTGGACGACGACAAGGGCATTCGCGACCTGTTGCAGGAGTTCTTCCAGAAGCGGGGCCTGCGCACATCGGTCGCCGCGGACGGCATCGAGATGGAGGCCATCCTGCGCCGCACCCAGGTTGATCTCATCGTTCTCGACGTGATGCTGCCCGGCAAGAGCGGGCTTGAACTGTGCCGCGACCTGCGCGCCCAGTATTCGACGCCGATCATCATGCTGACCGCCGTCACCGAGACGACCGACCGCGTGGTCGGCCTGGAGATGGGCGCCGACGACTACGTGCCGAAGCCTTTCGACCCGCGCGAGCTTCTGGCACGTATCCGCGCCGTGCTGCGGCGCAACGGCGCGGCCGAGCCGAGGCGCGCCAGCACCAAGCAGATCTACCGCTTCGCCGGCTGGACGATGGACTGTTCGCGACGCCGGCTCATCGCGCCCGACGATGTCAGGGTCGAACTGACCATGGCGGAATTCAACCTGCTGCAGACCTTCGTCAAAAGCGCGCAACGCGTGCTGACCCGCGACCAGCTCATCGAACTGTCCGGCGGCGACAGCGACTATTCCTTCGACCGCAGCATCGACATCCTGGTCAGCCGCCTGCGGCGCAAGATGGAAGACGATCCGAAAAACCCCAAGCTGATCCTTACGGTGCGCAGCGGCGGCTACCAGTTCCTGCCCGAGACGACGTCCGAATGAAACGGTTCCTGCCGCAGACCCTGCCTGTCTGGGTGCTGCTGATCGTCATCGCCGGCCTGCTGATCAGCCAGGTGGCAACGCTGTATATCGTGTCGCGCGACCGCGCCGCCGCCAACGACGTGGTCGACCTCTACCGCCTCAACGACCGCGCCTTCTCCCTCGTGCAGCTCATGCATGACGCCACGCCGGCGGAACGCAAGGCAACGGCAAGCGGCCTGTTCAACTCGACCTACGCGCTCACCGTCACGGACACGCCCGCGGTCACCTCGTCGATCGCAAGCGACGACGAACTGGCCGAGCTCGAGGACATCCTTGTAGGCCGGCTGTCGAAGTTCGGCATCACCGACGCGCGCGTGCGGCGCGATCCGGCGACCCGCGAGGCCGACGATTCCAGCGGTTCGGCGCCGGGTCCCGATATCGGCCAGGTGGAGCGCGACCTGCTGGTGCTCGCCGCCGATTTCGCCCAGAGCGACAAGCTGACCGCGTCGCTGCGCTTCGCCGACGGCCAATGGCTGAACTTCACCGAGCCGATCACGCCGGTCGGCCCGATCCTCAGCTTCGACAGCCTGCCGCTCTATTCGCTGATAGCCGGCCTCGTGGTGATCATGTCGATCTGGTCGCTGCGCCGGCTGACGGCGCCCTACCGGATGATGGAAACAGCCGTCAACAGGATCGGCAAGGATTTGAAGAGCCCGCCGATCAGCGAATCGGGCAGCCGCGAGGTGCGCGCCGCCGCCAGGGCGATCAACGCCATGCAGGCCAGGCTGCGTGAATATGTCGAGGACCGCGAACATCTGGCGGCGGCCCTTGCGCATGATTTGCGCACCCCGATGACGCGGATGCGGCTGCGCCTGGAGCTGCTGCGCAAATCAGCGGTCCGCGAGGCGCTGGCTCACGATCTCGCCGACGTCGAGAGCATCGCCAGCTCGGTGATCGACTTCGCCACCTTCGAGGTGACCGAGGAAAAGAGCGAACGGATCGATTTCTGGTCGCTCGTGGAATCGATCGCCGACGCATACCCTGACGTCTCGTTCGACGAAGACACGCGCTCGCGCGGCCTGATCTGCATGGCGCGCCCGGTGGCGCTGAAACGCTGCGTCACCAACCTGGTGCAGAACGCCGTCACCTACGGCAAGAAGGCGCATCTGAGCGTCAGCCGGTCGGACAAGACGATCACGCTGGCCATCCGCGATGAAGGGCCGGGCATACCGCAGGCCCAGATCGACGCCGTGTTCGGCTCCTTCGTGCGCCTCGAACAGTCCCGCAACCGCCAGACCGGCGGCCTCGGCCTGGGCCTCACCATCGCGCGCAACATTGCGCGCGCCGCCGGCGGCGATATCCGCCTGTCCAACAATCCGGGCGGCGGCCTGCTTACCGAGTTGCACCTGCCGCTGGCGGCGTAGGCTTTTCCGGACGACGGCCAGCATGCCGCCAGCGAAAACTACCTTCGCAGCACCGCGCTCAGCACATCGCGGATGCCGATGGCGCCGACGAAGCGCGACTGGTCGTCGAACAGCGCCACGGGCGCGGTCTGCGAGCGGTGCATGGCCAGCATCACGGTTTTCAGCGAGGTGCCGGGATTGGCCCAGAACACCTGCGCTGCTTCCTCGGGCTGGCTCTCGACATCGGCGCATGACACCCACACCGCGGGCTTGCCGTCGCGTTCGGCAGCGGCGACCAGCCCGTGATCGTCGATCTTGAAGCGCGTCGTCTTGCGCCGGTCGAGCCACACCCAGCCGTCCTCTCCCTGCTCGAGGTCGCGACGGTCGCGCATCACGTTCCAGGCGGTCAGCACCGACAGCGGGTTCACATTGGCGATGAAGTCGCGGACATAGTCGTTGGCGGGGCGCA
>NZ_JBAZUD010000201.1:0-6605 GCF_041661565.1 Mesorhizobium sp. | reverse complement strand
CGGCAGGTCGGTAATCCCCGACATCGGCGCGAGGAATACGCGATTGCGGATTTTCACGTCGCCGACGTAGAATGGCGACGCCAATTTGCCCGTGTCAAGCATGCACAAAAACCAAGCATATCCATTCGTTGCACATTCTCTAGCCATAATGAGGGCGATGTGCAACGCGGAATGACGCCACATTGAGGCGCAATTGGGAAATTGCCCGCCCACAACTCTTGGCCGCACCACGAGCGACCATGTCGCTCCAAAGACGTTGTTGAACTTCACACTTGGAACACGAACTTGCCGAAAACCGATTACACTTTTCGGGATGGTGCGCTAAGCCAATCGGCATGATTGACGTAAGCGAAGATCAGACCTCTGGCGGGGCTGGCAAGGTCGCGGTGGTGATCGTCGCGGCGGGCCGTGGCGCGCGCGCCGGGCAGGCCAATGGGCCGAAGCAATATCAGCACATTGGCGGCGCCGCCGTCATCGCGCACACGCTTGAGATATTCCTAGCCCATCCGCTGACCAGCGCGGTCGTGGTTGCCATCCATGCCGACGACCGGGATCTGTTTCGCCAGGCGGCCGGCGCCAATGTCGAGCGGGTCATCGCCATCAATGGCGGGGCGACCAGGCAGGCCTCTGTTCGGCTCGGATTGCTCGCGCTCAGGAATCACGCGCCGGGACGGGTCCTGATCCACGACGCCGTTCGCCCCTTCGTCGACGCCGAGCTGATCGATCGTACGATCGCCGCCATAGGTGAGCGCGAGGGGGCCCTGCCAGCCCTGCCCGTCGCCGATACGCTGAAACGCGAATCTGCAACCGGCCTGGTGGGCGAAACCGTTTCCCGTGACGGACTTCATGCCGCCCAGACGCCACAGGGCTTTCCATTCTTGCCGATCCTTGCCGCCCATGAGAAAGCGCATCATCTTGGGAAGATGGACTTTACCGACGACGCCGCGATCGCCGAATGGGCGGATATTCCGGTAAGGATCGTTCCCGGCTCGCCGGACAATGTCAAACTCACCTGGGCACGGGACATAGCCATGGCGCACCAGCGACTCTCCGGCGGGCGGACACACTTTCCCGATATCCGCACCGGCAATGGCTACGATGTCCATGCTTTCGAGCCCGGCGATCATGTCACCTTGTGCGGCATCGCCATTCCGCATGACAGGAAGCTGTCCGGCCACTCCGACGCCGATGTCGGTCTCCACGCTTTGACAGACGCGCTGCTGGCGACCTGCGGCAGCGGCGATATAGGAACCCATTTCCCGCCGTCCGATCCGCAGTGGAGAGGTGCCGCGTCCCGTATCTTCGTCGAACACGCGGCAAGAATCGTGCGCGAGCGGGGCGGTCGCATCGCCAATGCCGACATCACGCTGATCTGCGAGGCGCCCCGCGTTGGGCCCCATCGCGAGGCCATGACGGCGGTCCTCTCGCAAATGCTGGCAATTTCGCCCGATCGCATTTCGATCAAGGCGACGACCAATGAGAAGCTCGGCTTTGTCGGCCGTGAGGAAGGCATAGCGGCGATCGCCACGGCCAGCGTGGTTTTTCCCGGCGAGGTGCCGGAGTGAGCAACGATCTGGCAAATGCCCTGCTCCAGGCCTGCCAGAAGCACGGCATCATGCTGGCGACGGCCGAAAGCTGCACGGGCGGCATGATCATCGCGGCTCTTACCGATATAGCCGGCTCATCCGCCGTGGTCGAACGCGGTTTCATCACCTATTCGAACGAAGCCAAGATGGACATGCTCGGCGTTTCCTCCGCCACCCTCGACGCGCACGGCGCGGTGTCCCGCGAGACGGCGATCGAGATGGCCAAGGGGGCACTCGCCAATTCGCGCGCCGGGCTGAGCCTGGCGGTCACCGGGATCGCCGGCCCGGGCGGCGGTTCAGCGAAAAAGCCTGTCGGCCTGGTATGGTTCGGCGTTGGGCTGAAGGGCGAAACCGTGATGGCCGAACACAGGCTGTTTGCCGACAAGGGCCGCGATTTCATCCGCCGCGAAACGGTCCGTCATGCGCTGCAACTGGGTTTGGACGCGCTGGGCCGGCATCAGGATAGTGGCGCAGCGCCGTAGATGACGTCGGCGCGCTTTTCGAACGCCTCGGCGAACATGCGGAAGGCGCGATCGAACATGGTTCCCATCAGCGCGCCCAGGATGCGGCTCTTGAACTCGTAGTCGATGAAGAAGCGCACCGCGCAGCCGGTGCCGTCGGGCTCGAAACGCCAGACATTGCTCAGATATCTGAATGGACCATCGATGTACTTTACGTCGATCGTGTTCTCGTCGGGCTTCAGGAGGACCTGCGTCGTGAAGGTCTCGCGGATCGCCTTGTAACCGATGCTCATATCGGCGACGAGGACAGTGCGTCCGTCGCGCTCCTTGCGCGAGCGGACCGTCAACGCTTCGCAAAGCGGCAGGAACTGAGGATAGGTCTCGACATCCGCAACCAGTGCGAACATCTGCTGAGGTGTGTGGGAAACCCGGCGGGTGGCTTCGAATTTCGGCATGAAACCAGCGGGTTACGCTGATTTCATGAGCAGCGCTTGACGCGCCGCGCGCAGCCGGGCGAAATCGTCGCCGGCGTGATGCGACGAGCGCGTCAGCGGGCTCGACGCCACCAGCAGGAAGCCCTTGGTCCGGCCGATCGTCTCGAAAGACTTGAACTCCTCCGGCGTGACGAAACGGATCACCGGATGATGTTTCTTCGACGGTTGCAAATACTGGCCGATGGTCATGAAGTCGACATTGGCCGAGCGCAAATCGTCCATGAGTTGCAGGATCTCGTTCCGCTCCTCGCCCAGCCCGACCATGATGCCGGACTTGGTGAAGATCGACGGGTCGAGTTCCTTGACCCGCTGCAGAAGCCGGATCGAATGAAAATACCGAGCGCCGGGACGGACCGTCAGATAGTTCGACGGCACGGTTTCGAGGTTATGGTTGAACACGTCGGGCTTGGCGGTCACGACGATCTCAAGCGCGCCGTCCTTGCGCAGGAAATCGGGCGTCAGGATCTCGATCGTCGTCAGCGGGGTTGCCGCCCTGATGGCACGGATGACTTCGGCGAAATGACGGGCGCCGCCATCGGCGAGATCGTCGCGATCGACCGAAGTGATGACGACATGGGTCAGGCCCATCTGCTTGACGGCATGCGCCACGCGTGCCGGCTCATCGGCATCGAGCGCGGTCGGAATGCCGGTGGCAACATTGCAGAACGCACAGGCGCGCGTACAGATCTCGCCCATGATCATGAAGGTCGCGTGCTTCTTCTCCCAGCACTCGCCGATGTTGGGGCAGCCGGCCTCTTCGCAGACGGTCACCAGCTTGTGCGACTTCACGATCTCACGCGTTTCGGCATAGCCCTTGGACATCGGCGCCTTGACGCGGATCCAGTCGGGTTTGCGCAGCACGTCCTGGTCGGGCTTGTGCGCCTTCTCCGGGTGCCGCAAGCGCGGCGCATGGGCGATCGTGTCGAGGACAGTAACCATCTGGAAACCTGATTCCTTCGCGACCGCACGTCCGGCGATCGCGTTCCAACATCATCTAGGACTTTTCGACCTAAAGAAAAAGGCCGCTCCGGCGCATGCCGGAACAGCCCTTTTCGCATGGCGAGTGTCTGGTCGGGTTAGCGGCGCACCATGCGGCCTACCGCTATCAGCAGGCAGGCACCGATGAAGCCGGTGATCAGATAGGCGGTCCAGCCGATGCCAAAGGGACCGAAGTTGAGAGCCTGCAGGATGGCGTTCAGCACGACCGCTCCAACAATACCCAGGATAATGTTCATGAAGATGCCGGTGTTGCTCTTCATGACCATTTCGGCGAACCAGCCTGCCAGGCCGCCGATGATGATGGCTGCGATCCAGCCCACGCCGTTCAAGTGCATATGCCCTCTCCTTGTTTGATCGATGAAAATGCATCCGCAAACGAACGTCCACACCGCCGGGTTCCATGCACGCCAGCATATTCAGCCCATCACGCGTTTAAGGCGCGGCCATAGGCGTCGAGCACGCTTTCCTTCATCATCTCCGACAGCGTCGGATGCGGGAAGATGGTGTGCATCAGCTCCTCCTCGGTCGTCTCGAGGTTCATGGCGACGACGAAACCCTGGATCAGTTCGGTCACCTCGGCGCCGACCATGTGCGCGCCGAGCAGCTGACCGGTCTTCTTGTCGAAGATGGTCTTGATGAAGCCCTGGTCCTCGCCCAGCGCGATCGCCTTGCCGTTGGCGGCAAAGGGAAAGCGGCCGACGCGGATCTCCTTGCCCTCGGCCAAGGCCTTGGCTTCCGTCAGACCGACCGAAGCCACCTGCGGGTTGCAGTAGGTGCAGCCGGGGATCTTCAGCTTGTCGATGGCGTGCACGCCGGGGACATTGGCGATCTTCTCGACGCACACCACCCCCTCATGCTCGGCCTTGTGGGCAAGCATCGGCGGACCGGCAACATCGCCGATGGCGTAAATGCCGGGCACATTGGTGGTGCCGTAGCCGTCGACGACGACACACCCGCGATCGGTCTTCACACCCAGTGCTTCCAGGCCGAGATTCTCGATGTTGCCTTGCACGCCGACTGCCGAGATCATCCGGTCGGCGGTGATCTTCTCGACCTTGCCATCCTTCATCTGCACATGCGCGGTGATCGAGTCGGCCGACTTCTCGACCTTGGTCACCTTGGCCTCGAGGATGATCTTCATGCCTTGCTTCTCGAACTGCTTCTGCGCGAATTTCGAGACCTCGGCGTCCTCGACCGGCATGACGGCCGGCAACAGTTCGACCACTGTGACGTCGACGCCCATCGTGCGATAGAACGAAGCGAACTCGATGCCGATGGCGCCCGATCCCATCACCAGCAGCGACTTCGGCATCTCCTTCGGGACCATCGCCTCGAAATAGGTCCAGATCAGCTTGCCGTCAGGCTCGATGCCCGGCAGCGCGCGCGGCCGCGCGCCGGTCGCCAGGATGATGTGCTTGGCGGTATAGGTGCCCTCGCCCTTGACGCCCTTCGGCACCGGCGGCTGCGGCTCCATCGGCTTCTTGGCCGTCTTCGAGACGATAACCTCGCCCGGCTTCGAGAGTTTGGCTTCACCCCAGATGACATCGACCTTGTTCTTCTTCATCAGGAAGCCGACGCCATTGTTGAGGCGCAGCGACACCTTGCGCGAGCGGTCGACGACGGCAGCGGTGTCGACGCTGACCTTGCCGTCGATTTTCAGGCCATAGTCCTTGAGATGGTCCGAATAGTGCATGATCTCGGCCGAGCGCAGCAGCGCCTTGGTCGGGATACAACCCCAGTTGAGGCAGATGCCGCCGAGATGCTCGCGCTCGATGATCGCCGTCTTGAGGCCCAGCTGAGCCGCACGCACCGCCGCGACATAGCCGCCAGGCCCGGAACCGATGATGATGACGTCGTAGGTCTCAGCCACGATTTTCTCCTTGAATCACAATTCCAGCATGACGCGCACGACCGGCGTCAGCGCCTCGCCGATGTTTCGCGTGTTTTCGGCATCGAGGTGGACGCCATCGAGCGGCGTGGTCCGCGCCACGGTGCCGGCATCGAAGAAACCGCATCCCGTTTCGTCGGCCAGCGCAGCATATTGCGACGCGAGCTGTTGCGAGACCTCATCGCCGCCGGCGAACATTCCCTTGAAGTCGGCATTTTCGGTGCGGCTGAGAACTGGCGGCGAAACGATGAGGATTTGAGGCGCCGGCCAGTCGAACGGATAGTCGTGGCCCCGCACGATGTCGATCAGCCGTTGGATGCCCTGCTTGGCCGCGACCGGATTGCCGTGGATCCACGGCTTCATGTCGTTGGCGCCGAGCATGATGACGATCAGGTCGAGCGGCGCATGTGTCGTCAGCACCGTTGGCAGCACCCTGGCGCCGTTGCGATCGGCTCCGGCCAGATGATCGTCGAAGGCGGTGGTGCGTCCATTGAGGCCGTCGGCGATGACCTGGACGCCGCCGCCGAGGCCGGCCTGCAGCACGCTTGGCCAGCGGTCTTCCAGCGCATGACGCTGTCCCTCGGCATTGTAGCCCCAGGTCAGCGAGTCGCCGTAGCAAAGAATTGTCTTCATCCGTTCCACCCGCTTTCGTTGATCTCCACCGCAGCCACGGCCGGCCGTTGCCGATTGGCTGTAGCCGAAGTCACCACCCCGAGACGTCCATGCAAGACCTCCCGGATTCTCGCTAAGGCCGGCGAAGTCTCTCGCAGCCTTATTCGCCCTTAGACCAGCATGCCCATCGGGTTTTCGATCAGGCGCTTGAAGGCGACCAGCAGTTCGGCGCCGAGCGCTCCGTCGACGGCGCGATGGTCCGTCGACAGCGTCACCGACATCACCGTGGCTATTTTGATCTCGCCGTCCTTGACCACCGGTCGCTGCTCGCCGGCGCCCACAGCAAGGATCGTCGCATGCGGCGGGTTGATGACGGCGGCGAAGTCCTTGATGCCGAACATGCCCAGGTTAGATACAGCCGTGGTGCCGCCTTGGTATTCTTCCGGCTTCAGCTTGCGGCTGCGCGCGCGGCTGGCCAGATCCTTCATCTCGTTGGAGATGGTCGACAGCGTCTTTTCATCCGCATGCCGAATGATCGGCGTGATCAGCCCGCCCGGGATCGACA